>JBOICY010000540.1:0-12324 GCA_050740335.1 Methylococcales bacterium
ATCCGAAATAAAAGAAAATTTTCAGCAACCTGTTATAGTTACAAAACTACAGGCGTTGACAGCTTGCTCAAGACCCCGTCCGATTGTTAAAGTACCTGCATTTTACCTGGAACCCTGCATATGCTCAAAAGACTTCGCGGACTCTTCTCCAGCGACTTATCGATCGACCTGGGGACAGCGAACACACTGATCTATATTCCCGGACAGGGGATCGTCCTGAATGAACCCTCGGTCGTTGCGATCCGTGAAGACAAGCTGCGCGGCGTCAAAACGGTTGCCGCAGTCGGTACCGAAGCCAAAATGATGCTGGGCCGGACTCCGGGTAACATCACGGCGATCAGGCCGCTGAAAGACGGAGTGATCGCCGATTTTACGGTAACCGAGAAAATGCTTCAGTACTTCATCCATAAAGTACACGAAAGCAAAATCCTGCGCCCGAGCCCGCGGGTATTGATTTGTGTACCCTGCGGTTCGACTCAGGTTGAACGCCGCGCGATCAAGGAATCGGCCGCGGGCGCCGGTGCACGCGAAGTGTATTTGATCGAAGAGCCGATGTCGGCCGCGGTCGGAGCGAATCTGCCGGTCGGTGAAGCGAAAGGCTCCATGGTTCTCGATATCGGCGGGGGTACTTCCGAGGTTGCTGTAATCTCATTGAACGGTATCGTGTATTCGGCTTCGGTCCGGATTGGCGGTGACCGTTTCGACGAGGCGATCATCAATTATGTACGCCGCAACTACGGGACCCTGATCGGAGAATCGACCGCCGAACGCATAAAACACCAGATCGGTACCGCTTACCCCGGCAGTGAAGTCCAGGAAATCGAGGTCAAGGGACGCAATCTCGCGGAAGGCGTACCGCGCAGTTTTACTCTGAACAGCAACGAAATTCTGGAAGCCCTGCAAGAACCCTTGTCCGGAATCGTGGGCGCGGTCAGGGTCGCGCTCGAACAAACGCCTCCCGAACTCGGAGCCGATGTCGCGAACAGCGGCATCGTACTCACCGGCGGCGGCGCGCTGCTGAAAGATATCGACCGCTTGATTTCCGAAGAAACCGGGTTGCCCGTCATCATCGCGGACGATCCCATGACCTGCGTCGCGCGCGGCGGCGGTAAAATTTTGGAAATGATGGATGAAAAAGGCCCCGCTTACTTTTCGCTCGAATAGCCTTTCCGGGGCGCAAGCCGCCGGTGAATTGATGGCAACTGGCGGTTCGGCCATGACCGGATCGCAATTAAACAGGGTACTCCGCTATTAAGCTGATATTTTCCAAAGGATCCTCGATCAACATCCGTCTGCTCATCGCAGTATCGGTGTCGATTGTCATCATGGCCATCAACCAGCGCAGCGATCACCTGTCCCCGCTCCGGTCGATACTGTCCTTGGCCGTATACCCGATTCAGTACCTGGTCGCCGTGCCCGATCGTGTCGGGCAGGAATGGATGGATTCGCTCGCGGATTACCAAAACCTGGTGGAAGAGAACCGCCGGTTGAAGGAAGAACAACTGGTGTATAAAACCCGGCTGTTGAAATTCTCGGCGCTGGAAAAAGAGAACATCCGTCTCCGGGATCTGCTCGAGAGTTCCTTCAAACTAGGCGAACAAGTGCTGGTCGGGGAATTGCTCGCGGTGAATCTCGATCCTTACAAGCAAACGGTTCTGGTCGATAAGGGTACTCGCTTCGGGGTCTTCGTCGGGCAACCGGTCCTGGACGCGAACGGAGTGGTCGGACAGGTTTACCGCGCCAACCCGCTGAACTCGGAGATCGTGCTGATCTCCGACCCGAGCCACGCGATTCCGGTTCAGGTCAACCGCAATGGTTTGCGCACCATCGCGGTCGGGAATGGCAAAATCAACGAGCTGTCGCTGCCTTTTCTGCCGAATAATGTCGATATCGAAGCCGGTGACCTGATCGTTACTTCGGGGCTTGGCGGGACCTTTCCCCAGGGCTATCCGGTCGGGATCATCACCGAAGTCACCCCGCAACCCGAGAAGCCTTTCTCACGAATCACCGCCAGGCCTTCCGCCCATCTCGACCGAAGCCGTGAATTACTACTGGTCTGGAGTAACCAAGACCCCATATTGCTTTTCCCTCCCAAACCGGAAAACCTGGAAAACCACCGATCGGAACATGAGGTTCACGAATAATCAGGGAAACGGCACGGTTGTTTTCAGTATCGTGGCTGCGATGGCTTTGCGAATACTGCCCTGGTCCCGTGACTGGGTCCTGTTCAACCCGGATTGGATGCTCCTGATCGTAATCTACTGGTGCCTGACAATCCCCGAACGCTTCAATATCGGCTCGGCCTGGATGGTTGGCATACTGGCCGACGCATTGACCGGACAATTATTGGGCCAGCATGCCTTGACTTATTCGGTGGCCGCATACATCGTTGTGCGACTGCACCTGCGCATACGGGTGTTCCGGCTTGCCCAGCAAATCATTATTATTTTATGTCTGTTGTTGTTGTCGCAGCTTCTCGTTTTCTGGACTCAGAATATTCAGGGAAGAGGGCTTACCAGCTGGACCTACTGGGTCCCGTCCGGCACCGGGGCTCTGATGTGGCCGCTTGTTTATATTCTGCTCGGAGGATCGCAACATCGAGCGAAATTCGACTGACCGGAACCACAAAACCGCCGTGCCCGGATTGATCCCGTCGTTCCCTTACCGCCGAAGCATTCAACGACCGATGCGCCGTCGCCTGACCATCAAAGACGCCTATCATGAAAACCGATTGTTCCTGAACCGGGTCGTGGTCGTTTTCGCCGGCATTTTAGTGTTCATGATCGGGCTCACGGCCAGGCTGGCCTATCTCCAGGTCGCGGGTCATGAACACTATTCCAGCCTTTCCAAAAACAACCGGGTCAAGATTTCACCCTTGCCGCCAACGCGCGGCTTGATTTACGATCGCAACGGCGCAATCCTTGCCGAAAACGTGACGACCTACAGCCTGGAAATCATTCCGGAACAGGTCGACGACCTGGACCGGACGCTGCAAACCTTACAGACGCTCCTAAATATCGACGCAGAGGAAATTGAACGCTTCCAGAATTTGAGACGACGCAGCAAGAGCTTTTCCAGCATTCCGCTTCTATTGCGGATGAACGAAGACGAGCTGGCCCGTTTTTCAGTCAGGCGTCTGCATTTCCCGGGTGTCGAAATCCATGCCAGACTGGTCCGCAAATATCCCTATGCGGAATTAATGTCACATGTGATCGGCTATGTCGGCCGAATCAACGAAGAAGAATTGAAATCGATCGACGCGGCTGTTTATCAGGGTACCAATCATATCGGTAAGGTCGGCATCGAGAAGTCCTACGAAACCGTGCTGCATGGTAACGCCGGTTACGAAGAAATAGAAACCAATGCTCAGGGAAGACTGATTCACACGATCGGCAGCGTACCGCCGACCCCGGGCGCCGACCTCCATCTGAGCCTCGATATCCATTTGCAGCGAACGGCTTATGATGCGCTCGGCGAATACACCGGAGGCGTGGTGGCTATCGAACCGGAGACCGGGAATGTCCTGGTCTTCGCGAGCAAACCCGGTTTCGATCCGAACCCCTTTGTCTATGGTATTCCCAAGAAAGATTACGCGGCACTTCAGTCCTCCCCCGATCGGCCGATGTTCAACCGGGCGCTGCATGGCGTTTATCCGCCCGGCTCGACCGTGAAGCCCTTCATCGGGCTCGCCGGGCTTGAAGCCGGGGTCGCGAATCGCTACCGGCGAACCTTCTGCCCGGGTTACTATCGACTCCCGAATTCGTCGCACAAATATCGCGACTGGAAAAAATGGGGGCACGGTTCCATCGATTTGAAATCCGCGATCATCCAGTCCTGCGATGTCTTTTTCTACGACCTCGCCCACGATATGGGAATCACCCGCCTGTCCTCCTTTCTAGCCGGATTCGGTTTCGGCACAAAAACAGGGATCGACCTGAGCGGAGAAAAGTCAGGATTACTCCCGTCTCCGGAATGGAAGCGCAGGAACCGCAATCAGCCCTGGTATCCCGGAGAAACCCTGATTACCGGAATAGGTCAGGGATTTTTTCAGGTCACTCCATTGCAACTCGCGAAAGCGACGGCCATCATGGCCAATCGCGGAAGAACGGTAAACCCGCACATCGTCACACGGATTGTCCATCACGATCATACAGTAATCCCCGTACAACCCGCTGTTTCGGATATTCCGCTCGATCGCCTCAACGCGGAATCGATTATCGAGGCCATGATCGATGTGGTTCATGGCGCCCGCGGTACGGCGCGCAGAATCAGCGCAGGAATCGATTATCGGATCGCGGGTAAAACCGGCACTGCCCAGGTTTTCACGGTAAAACAGCAGGAAAGCTATAAAGAAAGCCAGGTGGACAAGAAACTGCGGGACCATGCGCTGTTTGTCGCTTTTGCGCCGGCCGATCACCCGCGAATCGCAATTTCGGTAATCATCGAGAATGGCGGACATGGTGGATCGGTGGCGGCGCCGATCGCAGGCCTCGTGATCAAACAATATCTGGCGGACCGATTATTATGACGCAAAAGGTTTCACAGGTCCGATTTCCTTTACCGGCCGACCCACCGGGCGGTTTTTTCTACCAGGTACACATCGATCTGCCCTTGTTAGCGGCTCTGGTCTTGTTATCCGCTATCGGTTTTGTAATTCTTTACAGCGCGGGTGGCCAACACATCGAACTGGTGTACCGGCAGGCGACCAGACTCGGAATCGCCTACGCGACCTTGCTGGTACTGGCACAGATTCCTGCGCGCCACCTCAGACGCTATGCCCCCGGTCTGTTCGTGATTGGAATCGGTTTTCTGGCCGCGGTTTTGATCATCGGCGAAATCGGCAAGGGCGCGCAACGCTGGTTGAATCTGGGCTTTTTTCGTTTCCAGCCTTCCGAGATGATCAAGATTTCCACCCCGATGATGATCGCGTGGTACTTGGCCGAGAACCCGCTCCCTCCGCGGATCAAGCAGGTCCTGATCACCGGGATACTGATCTCGGTACCGACCCTGTTGATCGCAAAACAACCGGACCTTGGAACCGCGTTGTTGGTCGCCGCTTCCGGCGCGGCGGTGCTGTTCGTATCCGGAATCCGCTGGCGTTTTCTGCTCAAGGTCGGCATCTTGCTGGGCGGATTGACCCCGCTTCTGTGGCACTTCATGCGCGAATACCAGCGAGCACGGATTTTGACCTTTTTCAATCCCGAGGCGGATCCATTGGGAAAGGGCTATCACATCATTCAGTCCAAAATTGCGATCGGATCGGGAGGAATCTACGGAAAAGGCTGGCTCAATGGTACGCAAGCGCAACTGGAGTTTCTGCCGGAACGATCCACCGATTTTATTTTCGCGGTCTTCGCCGAGGAATTCGGCCTGCTTGGCTGCCTGACCCTTCTCCTGGTTTATCTCTTGATCATCTGTCGCTGTCTGTACATCGCATTACAAGCCCAGGACACCTTCAGCCGGTTGCTTGCGGGCAGCCTGTCGATTACTTTCTTCGTGTACGTTTTTGTCAACATCGGCATGGTCATCGGGATCCTTCCGGTGGTCGGTGTGCCGCTGCCACTGATCAGTTATGGCGGAACTTCGATGGTGACCTTGCTCGCAGGATTCGGTATCCTGATGTCGATTCACACGCACCGAAGATTATTGCCCATATAGACATTACGTTAGTAATCGTTTTTAATCTGAGCTTTGAAGAATGTATAAGCGATTCCCGATTTCCGTTCAGAATCTCCGTTGCGTGACTAAGAACCTCGCCGTTTATTGGGTCATCTTTTCCATGCTCCTCTCCGGGTGTGGCTATGCTTCGTCTTCGCTGACCCATCGCGAAGACGTCAAAGCCTTTATCGACAAAATGGCTGGCCAGCATGGATTCAGCCGCGAGAATCTGGTCGAATTGTTCAAAAACGTCCGAATCAAGGATGCTATCATTCGCGCCATGTCCCGGCCCGCCGAATCGAAGCCCTGGCATGTCTACCGCAGCCTGTTCATCTCCGAGCGACAAATCGACGCGGGGCTTGAATTCTGGCTCTCGAACGTTGCGTCCCTGGCGGAAGCCGAACGACAAACCGGCGTACCGGCCGAAATTATCGTCGCGATCCTCGGAGTGGAAACCCGCTACGGCGACAATGCAGGATCTTATCGGGTCATCGACGCGCTTGCGACTCTCGCGTTCGACTATCCGAAGCGAGGCGTGTTTTTCGCCGGTGAACTCGAACAGTTCCTGATCCTGTGCCGCGAAGAACAGATCGATCCCCTGCAACCGGTCGGCTCCTATGCCGGTGCGATGGGAATCCCCCAATTCATGCCGAGTAGTTTCCGAACTTTCGCGAAGGATCAGGACCACGATGGGCGGCGGGATATCTGGAACAACAACCGGGATGCCATCGCGAGCGTGGCCAACTATTTCAGCGAACACGGATGGATAAAAGGCGGGCCGGTTACGTTTCCTGCCATCATTCAGGGTGACGGATTCCGAAGCTTTCTAAGCACCGGGCTCAAGCCCAATACGAGCCTTAGTCTGATGCAAGCAGCCGGAATTAATATTCCGGCCGGTATCGATCTCAATCAGGACGCAAGACTTCTGCAATTGGATAACGAATATGGACCGAGTTACTGGGTTACCCTGGCCAACTTTTATGTGATTACCCGTTACAACCACAGCGCACTGTATGCGATGGCTGTCTATCAACTGAGTCGCGAAATTCTGTACAGGAAAGAAACTCGCGCGTAGGAGTCAAGCATGTACAATACCCGCGCTATAATAAAAAACTGGTGTCTGATCCGCATTACCCGCAAGCAACCTGGCGTTATTCTGTTGGTCGTCTGCCTCTTCGTCCACGGTTGCGCGGGAACCAATCATGCGATCCGAAAACCCAGCCACGCACAAGGTGACGGCGCACCGGATAATTCGATCGACGTGAGCAAAGTTCCGGATCCGGTGCCGCGGAATGAACCGAAGAGTCGAACTGGCAATCCGTCTTCTTACGTGGTTTGGGGTAAGCGCTATTACGTGATGAATGACAGCAAGGATTTCGTCCAACGGGGTTTCGCATCCTGGTATGGGACCAAATTTCACGGCCAGAGAACGTCGAGTGGCGAGCCCTATGACATGTACGCCATGACGGCTGCGCACAAGACGCTGCCCCTGCCCAGCTACCTGCGAGTTAAAAACCTCGAGAACGGCCGAAGCATCGTGGTTCGCGTCAATGATCGCGGGCCTTTCCACGACGAGCGGATCGTCGATTTGTCCTATACCGCCGCGAAAAAACTGGACATCGTCAGGACCGGCACCGGTTACGTGGAAATCCGGAATATTGGGCCCGCGAGGCAGACGGTTCCGCTCACGATCGTGCGCCGTCCCGATACGACAAAATTGTATGTACAGATCGGCGCATTTAAAAATCGGGCCAACGCCGATAAACTGCGGAGTTCGATTGACAGGCCCGGGCTTCCCGATACCCGGATCAGGGCTGGAAATCTGAATCAGGAACCTGTCTACCGGGTCCAGCTCGGGCCGATCGAAACATTTGGCGAGGCGCGGCGTGTCATCGCCAGGCTTGGTGAAATCGGGGTTACCGCGACCCGGGTCGTGCGTGACCCAACAGACCCGACCAGCCCGTATTTCAATAACTGATCTATTCGACTCCAAATCCGCCTGATTCCCCATGACCTTCTATAATCATCTGACTCGATCCCTATTGTTTCTGTTTTTACTGCAATTCTGCGTGTTTGGGTTCGGAGAGCCGATCACGGTGCCGGGAGCGCCGGAACTCCCCGCAAAGGCCTATTTCTTAATGGATGCCAATAGCGGCAAGGTGCTCGCGGAGCACAACGCGAACGGAAAACTGGCTCCCGCGAGTCTGACCAAAATCATGACGGTCTATGTGGCCTTTCACGAACTCAAGAATGGCAACCTCGCGCTGACCGATCCAGTCACGGTAAGCAAGAAAGCCTGGCAAACCGGCGGTTCGAGGATGTTTATTCAGGTCGACACCAAGGTCGAGGTGGAACAACTGCTCAAAGGCATCATCATCTCATCCGGGAACGATGCCAGCGTGGCGCTCGCCGAACATATCGCGGGAGACGAATCGACTTTTGCCCAATTGATGAATCAGCACGCGACCCGGCTCGGAATGACCAATACCCATTTCACGGACGGCACGGGTCTGCCGGATCCGAATCACTACTCGAGCGCTCGAGACCTCGCGATCCTGACCCGGGCGTTGATCCGTGAGTTCCCGGAATATTATGCCTGGCATGCGATCAGGGAATTCAAATACAACAAGATCACCCAAGTGAATCGTAACAAACTCCTGTGGCGTGATTCCAGCGTGGATGGGGTCAAAACAGGATATACCGAAGACGCCGGCTATTGCCTGGTCGCATCGGCGATAAAGGAAGACATGCGTCTGATTTCTGTCGTGCTCGGAAGCCAAAGCACCAACACGCGAGCCAGCCAGAACCAGGCATTGCTCAACTATGGATTCCGGTTTTACGCCACCCACCAGCTGTACAAAGCCAATGAATCGCTGGCCGAGGCCCGGATCTGGAAAGGTGAAAAGACGGTTCTCCAACTCGGCGTGCCGGACGGGTTGTATGTGACCATCCCGCGGCGTCGTTTCGATGATCTTCAGGCGACCGTACAAGTGGATGAGAAAATCATGGCCCCGGTCACCGCGGGGGAACAGCACGGGACCCTCGCGATTACGCTCGCCGACGAGCCCTTCACCACGGTACCCCTGGCCGCGCTGGAAACCATTCCCGAAGGCGGTATTTTCCGTAGAATCTACGACGGAGCTTTATTGTTGTTCAAATGAAACCACGCAGTTCTGACAGAAAGTCACCACTTGTTCGAATACCCCTCATTGGCCACGGAAACGACATCCCCCGGAGCATCATCCGCGTAATGAACACCGACGAAACACTATTCCAATTCCCCTGCAAATTCCCGATCAAGGCCATGGGGATCAACCGCGCGAATTTCGACATCCGGGTCGTCGAAATCGTGCGCAGACATGCGCCAGACATCGCCGAGGGCGCGATCACTTCCCGATTCAGCAACGGCGGTAAATACGTCTCGGTCACGATCACGATCACCGCGCAAAGCAAAAAACAACTGGATGCGATTTATCAGGACCTGCGCGATTCCGAGGCCGTGTTAATGGCGCTTTGAATGGAGCGGGATACGGTCCGGATCCGATTGCTCGGGATCCAGGAGTACGCCGAAAGCCGGGAGAAGATGAAACAATTCACCGAGGAACGGAATCCCGGTACTCCCGATGAGATCTGGCTATTGGAACATCATCCGGTTTATACCCTGGGCCTGAATGGCAAAAAAGAGCATCTTATCAATCCCGGTGACATACCGATCATTCACTCGGACCGGGGAGGCCAGGCGACCTATCACGGACCGGGGCAATTGATTCTCTATCCACTGCTCGATATCCGCCGTCGTAAAATCGGGGTACGTCGCCTAGTCACCCTGCTCGAACGATCAGCCATCGAAACCTTGAAACAATACGGAATTCAATCCCATGCCAAGTCGGAAGCTCCGGGCGTTTACGTCGATTCAAAAAAAATTGCCTCGATCGGGATCAGGATCCGCCGCGGATGCAGCTACCATGGCATGAGTCTGAATGTGAATGTCGACCTCCGGCCCTTCGAAGGGATCAATATTTGCGGATTTCCGTCGCTGAGGGCGACGCGGCTAGCAGACCTCGGAGGACCGCATCACTGTCACGAAGTAGCCATCCCGCTCGTGCATCAATTTCTGAATTTATTGGATGAGCCGGGGCCCTGATTGAATCGCTAGACAAACCTGTACCGTTTGCAGAAGAACGACAAATCGGGGTATTGGCTGAACTACTGCTCGGCAATGCCGGGATCAGTCGGCAAATTTCGGTGATCGCCATCGACGGCTCCAAATATGACTTGCCGGCGTCTTCGGCCTTGCGCGCAGCCTTCGATCCCGACAGCGGACTGGATCGTCCCGGCAAAGGCCATTATCCGCAGTGCCTGGTGTCTGCCCGGTTCAGCATGTGTTTCGCCGTTTACCCATTGCCCGCACGGTGCAATCGATGGCACAAGCCAACGAACGCGAAGAGGTTAAATCCTTGTTGCCACACATTCCTGACGGTGGGCTATTGCTGTTTGACCGCGGTTATCCCGTTTACGACCTTGCCTCGGCCACTTGCAGCGCCACTATGCCGGTTACTGGGTGATACGCTGTCCTGGCCACGGGCAGCTTCAGCGAAGTTGCCGCTTTCGCTCAATCCGATCTGCCGAAAGCGACGATCACTCTCACACCGCCCAAGTCGGAATCGATCACGCTCCGCGTTATCCGCCTGGTCAGCCCCGACGGCGAGTGATCGGTGCTGCTCACCAACCTACTCCAGCAAACCCGCTTTCCTGCCGCCGACCTCATCGCCTTTTACTTTCGTCGCTAGGCCGTGGACCTGCACTTCCGTGACGAAAAAACCGCGCTCGGCGTCGAAACCTTCCACAGCCAAACCGAAAACGGCATCCGTCAAGAGCTGTTTGCCATCCTGATCCTGGCCGTCATCGCCCGAACCTCGTCGGTACTGATGGCCGATGACGGGCATCCCGCCGGCGCCGAACCGCAATTCAAAAACGCCGTGTTGACCTTGGCCCAAGAAGTCTACCTGCTGACGCCGCAACTCCCCGAACAAGCCTTCGTCATTTATACCGAACTCCTGCATGCCATTGGCCGCGTCCGCTATTACCGCCCAAAAACGCCTCTTCCTTCAAATCCAGGTGTATCCAAAAAACCGCCCAATAGGTGGCGACTGGATAAAAGCAAACAAACGGAAAAGGCTTAATTCAAAAGTATTGACTCGCGGTCGCCAGTTTTATTGTTCCAGTCGAAATCTCCATTTCCCGGTTAGGGGCTCTCAATCAAAAATCTTTCATTTCGCAAAAACCCGCGTTAGAATTCTTATCCATCAACCTTCCTTCATAAATAAAGGGTTGACTTGAACAAATTCCTTTTGGCCAAACAGGCTCTAAAGCGAAGCGATGTCCCAGCGGAAATCAACGTCGCTGTCAGACATTTGGGCCGGGTAACGAAGAATTGGACGAGGCTGTGACAGTATTACGCCAGGTCCCTTTCATTTAGAACCTATTCTTCTCATCTCATGGATTAAAAGGAAACACGATGAACGCCCAGTTAAAAAAATTCAACGACATTTTGTTCGCAGCCTCGGTAAGAGCAGGAATATTGAATCTTCAGGCCATGCTACTGTTATCGCCGTGTGTTACACCACCACCCTATATCACCTTATCTGAACCGAAGGTTTATAGCGACGATCAAGTAATTGCAGCGCTCAATGACCAATATAGAAAATTGCAGGAGACGACCAAATATCTGACAGCAGAGGATCTGCAGAAAGTAATCGAAATTAAACAGGGAATACAACAGGACGCAAATATTTCTGCTGCCCCAATCGGGACTGCTGCGGTAACAGCTCCAAGACCAATTTCATCCGATAAACTCAAGGTGGCAAGTCTGACGATGCCATCTGGTGAAATAGGGTTATCCTATTCCGCCTTGTTACGAAAAAAATGGGTGATAATTGGGATGTTTTAGGAAGATCCCTGTTTTTGTCGGGCGATCAGACGTTGAAAAATGTGAATAATAATATATTACTAGTGCGTTTTGATGTTAGCATTAGCAATTACATACCTGCTGATACTTTCCTGAATACCAAAAGGTTTGCATATATAGGTTTTACAATAACCGATGAGAAAGGCTGCAAAACGGACAAATGTCCAGCCCCCGCAGGGCCTTAGTATTTATGCATTAGAACCAGAATATAACTCCACAGTGGGAAAGGAAGGACTCATTACTACCGCTCTGGAAGACTATCGAGGAGAAGCTGGTGGTACAACCGAAGGGATTGATATACAGGGAGCCTTTCGCTATCAGCGAGCTTTATATGAAGGCTTTCAAAAATTTGTTGAGCAACCACTACAGTTTGCTGTTTATGGCTATGAGAAAAACGAGTTCGGGTTCGCTCTCGGGCCCATGCGCGAAATCGTTAAACGTAGCTGGATAAACCCGGCTAGAATATTTGGCAACAAATACAGAATCGATCATGTTATTGAGCCGGGCGTAAGACAATGCTATGCGTTAATTATTCTCCCAAAGGAATCTCCTCCTGCAAAGGGGGCCAACAATCAATGCTGTTGATTTAAGCGATAAAATCTAGTAACAGTTTGATTATACTGTTATAATGTCGGTTATGAATGATTTTTGAATCAACGACAAAGGAACACAAACATGGCACAAAAACTGAACTGAAA
>JBOICY010000541.1:0-1586 GCA_050740335.1 Methylococcales bacterium
CCTCAGCTCCTTTAAAATCCGTAAATGCCGGTGCGCCGCTGGCGTTCTTTGATAGCCTTCAGCTCCGCCTCCGGGATCCCGGCGCGGACGCTTTGAGGAGCACCGGCGGCTAGGTCGCTCGCAAACTCTCGGAGACCCAACCTCGCCATGCGGGTACAGCGACCCGTCAATGCGACTCGCTCGCACCCTGCCCGTGACCGTTACGAAGAGTCGATGGGCGAAGTCGTCGCTCAGCTCCCTTGCGGCGCCGGGGGCGATCCGAAAGCCGACGAGAAATTCGGCCACCTGCTGTTTTGCGGTGGTGAGGTGCTGACCCAAATCGTCGCCGTCCGCCATTGGTGCTGGCCCTCCAGCTGGGGGGGCATGATTTGCTGAGGCAATGGATGCAGCTAGATTGTGCCAAATGCAATACACAGTAGGTGTCGATTGATCAACACGCTCGGAGGGGGACAGGATGGCGAAGCGCAAGCTTGAGAAGCGCGAGGCCTTGGCGATCCGTGAGCGCCTCAAACAGGTTGTCGACCAAATTCATGGTGGGGACTGGAACCGAGCAACCAGACATGCTGGGATCGACCGGACCACCGCACTTAGCTGGCGTGGTTCCGAGCGCCAAACGGTTCCAGACGTGACCCAACTGATGAAGCTGGCGCAACGCGGTCAGGTCTCGCTGGACTGGCTCTTCCTCGGCAAGGGGTCGATGCTGCGGTGTGAGGAAGTCGCGGACGGCGTCCTGCCCGCGCTACGGGCCATGCTCGTTGCAGAGTACACCGCCTCGGAGGCAGCGCCGACCCTCACGATGGAGCGCGCCTCGAGCAGCGACTGGGACGCTGCCCTCCCGCCGGCGGACACTCTCTACCGCCTGTGTGTCGAATTTCTCCGTCCGCTCGTGCGTGAGGCGATGATCGTCGTTGCGGACCGAAAATTGAGGCACGGTAGGTGGAGGGATGAAGACGTGGCCAAGTACATCGGACCGGAGAAGGCCGCCGACCTTGAGGCGAAGGATGAACGCCAGAACAGACGCCGGTCTGCAGGGATCCATCAGCATCTGAGCAAACTCGCTGTCTATCTTCGGGAGCGGAACCGGAAGGGTCAGCTTGGCTATCAGTTTGTCACTGAGCGCCTCACTCTCAGCCCGCTTCTTGAGGGGAGGGCCGTCGATTGGATTCGGGCGACCCTGCAAGAGAGGCCGGTACCACCCCCCACCGCCAGCGACCGACCACCCAGCTGAAGGAAGTGGCGGTCGGAGGAATACGGCTCCAGATCGTGGGAGTCACCTGGCTGTTCATGGGAGTCCTTCTTGCGAACTGGTCCCAGGAGTTAGCCAGGTTGTTCGCCAAATAGAAAGCTGAAGGGCCGGTCGAGAGTGACCGGCCCTTCAGCTCGTCGAGGCCACTACGCGCCTCAACTCCCCCGTGGTGCCCCGCCCTCTGGTGCTATCCCGTTGGCTCTCCGGGGCCCGACTCGGCGGTGGCTACACGAGCAGGTGCTGCCCGTCAACAGGCCGGGCTTGCCTGAAATGTCGTGGCGAAGGCGGGCTGCCACAGGTGCGGCTCGCTCCCCACGGTCTTCGTGGCGTTGTGCAGGGG
>JBOICY010000542.1:0-2904 GCA_050740335.1 Methylococcales bacterium
GTACAGATCATTCTCATAAGCTTCATGGCCGTTGAACTGGTACGCAGTCTTGGATACAACTAATTCCAGGCGGCGTTGAAAGTCAACCAGCGGGAGGACTATTTCCTTTTGGATATGGTGAACGATCCCACCATCTTTACTCTCAGAAACCTCGTATCTCGACCAGGTATCCGACTTCTCGAACTCGCCAATTCGTTGAACAAGCTCGGCGAGTTCATCCGGCGGCTCGGGGAAACCAAATGCCTTACTCGTGACGCGCAGATTATTCAGTAGACGAGAGAGATTGTGTGACCTCTTGAAGTTCTTCCTCTGGTGCGTTGACGGCATGGCAGGGCAGGATTGACCGAGTTCCGAACGATACTCAGCCGCTTCGTATAACCATGACAGAAGACGCTTGATTAGAAGTTCCAAGGTGTGTCTCTGCATGTAGAACGCGGGGAGCGCAATATCATCAAGTGTGTTGTGCTGGGCAGCGTGCTCGATTAGAATTTCGGCCGAGCGAACGTATGCAATGAAGTAGCTGGGCGTTCGCCACAAGCCGCCGAATCTGGCAACTCGGTTCTTGGTGTCCGCGATTTCCAAGTCCGGTGACCTCCGAAAGACAATCACATCGCCCTTGGGGTGTGTCGGCTTTATGAAGGCTGGTTCGTCGAAAAGTGTCATTGTGAGTTTCCGTCGGCTAACGTTGGAATTAAGGGGCACGCCGCTCGTGGCGTGTCCCCTTGAATGACTTGTTAGCTTTCATCCGACAAACACTACAAAAAGTCAATCAGCGTGGTCATGTGAATGAATCCTAGCACTGGCGTGAGAGCATTCGAAGAAACGGATTCTCGAATGCGGGCTTCGCAGGCTGATGATTCAACGATCACATAAAAACCAAAGTCGCCATTGAGTAAGAAGTCGCCGCAAGACCGCCACTCTCGCTCATGACAGAAATCTACCGTTCCGATCTCAAAGCGAACATGACGCCATTTCTCTTCTTGGGGGATCCACGATGTCTCGCTGACTGGCAGATAAATTACTGGGCGAGCGCCTTGGGAAAAGCCATTGGTTTTGTGTAATGCGATACCGTAAAAACCATAGGGATGCTTGGAAGTCGAGGATTTCTTTACCAACAACGGTATTGCAGATAGAGGCATTTCGGTGAAGCAAACCGCCTGCAAATCGCCCTTAATGAATCCGGATTTCCCAGTCGCTCGGATGCGGCGCTCCTGAAGCAAGGAAATGAGTGAGTCGATTGGCTGCAAGCCACTGCGCGGCCCTGTGAGGTGAATAAGGGCAAGCGACATGTCGCTCCTAAGTGCGCGGTCTATCTGCATGAAGGCTAACGTAAAGTAGACACCTTTTCCGGTGTACAAAAAAGTCCAATCATCGGTGTATAATCACAAATCACTCATTTACGAGACCAACAATTTAGCATACTTCATCATCAATACCAAGCCCCTCATGCAAAAAATAAACATACCGCCCAAACTCCTGGACCAAGTCCGCAACCGCATCCGTGTCAAGCACTACAGTCTCCACAAGTAAATTTCATTATGTACAGCGAACTCAATATGTGCAGTGGATCAAGCGTTTTATCCTGTTTCATAAAAAACGCCATCCGAACGACATGCGTGCGTCGGAAGTCGAGGCCTTTTTTTCGCATTTGGCGGTTGCCGGAACGGTTTCCGCTTCAACACAAAATCAGGCCTTGTCGGCCTCGCTGTTTTTGTACAAAGAAGTGCTGTTAGTCGATTTACTATGGTTGCATAACGTTGTCCGCGCCAAACCGTCCCGGCACTTGCCTTGGGTGTTGACGCGTACCGAAGTAAACAGCGTATTGGTGCGGATGAGAACGAACAAAAAGACATCCATTTTTCTCAACGAACGAAAACTAAAGGACATCCACGGAAACGAAAGGCCGTCCATATTTTTACGAAAGCATTCATACGGAGCCTTTTGATAGCATGAACTGACTGGAATAGTGTGGCGTGAATGCAGATCGAATTCATGTTCTATTCGCATTGCGCGAGGGTGGGTAACGAACGTTGCTTGAGGTTGGCGGGTATTCGATTGGGTTGCGTTACATAAGGTTCGGTACCGAGTTGGAACTTTCGTCCCGTTTGGTAAATCAACGAATGGGCGTCATAGCGGGTAGGGATTGCCGGACCGGATAGAGCGCTAGGCGACTCAAGAAGCCAAGGACGGCAAGCCACAATTAGGTTACCGGTATTTGCAAATCGGCAATTTGCCTCCCGAGATGGCGGCTCGGTCGCCGAACGCGATATTCGTCGTGTATGCCTTGGGTGATTGCCGGGATGCCGTAATGCAACTAAACAAATAATAAAGAACACACAATGCGTCAGCGGATGGAGACAATATCTTCCTGATGATCGAAATTGTTTGGACGCATTACTTGCAATATCGCGCACAATTGCGAGGCTTCGATCTTGCGCTACTTGAATCGATTATTCGATATAGTGATGAGCGGTACACGGATACGGTTACGGGTCGTGTGATCGTTGTTGGTAAGCACAAGACGCAGTTGGTTTTAATCGCCTTCGAAGAGACCGGTGAGAACGAAATTACACCGGTGAGGGTTCACGCAACAACTCGACAGCAAGTAAACTACCGGCTAAAAAGTGAGAGATTTCAAAAATGAGCAATCCAAAGCTTTCGTATTTCGAACAAGGTGATGTGCTTCACATAGCAATCACGGATGAAGATGAAGCTGGAAGCGTGGAGATCAGCCCAAACGTGACCGCGGAACTGAATAAACGCGGCGGACTGATCGGCATCGAAATACTAGACGCAAGTACCTACCTAAGGGACACTATTTTGGAGTCAGCACAGGCGAAGCTCCTGGAAATGGCGAAGAGCGAGGTCGCACAAAAGTAGTAGCGAGCTTCATATATTTCTGCC
>JBOICY010000543.1:0-24548 GCA_050740335.1 Methylococcales bacterium
AAATTCATCTCCCGCCGCCCTGCCGCTTCGTTTCGGATTCCGGCCTCCGGCCGGCCGGTTTCAATCTTGTTCGCGGGCACCGCCCTGTTACTTACGTTGATGAACCTGTTCGGGTGTACAATGTCCGCAAACACCAGTCGGACCATGACTGCTGTCCCGAGTGAAGCACCAGGTAAAGGCCAGGGTACGAAGGGAGACAACCCTGATGCCAGCCGATCCAAATTATCCGCCACCGATTCGTATGACCCATTCCGCGCCTACGGTCGCCTGGAAGCCAGGACGATCTGGAACGCGGCAAGACGCAAGTCCCGCCCCGACCTGTCTACGCCCTCGGCACGCTTCAGCAAATACCGCGAATTCCAGGCTTATGGTACTCAACGGGCCGAACAGGCGGCGGAGGAATTCTTCAAAGGGCGCTACAATCGATCGCGCGCGCGTTTGCCCCAGAACATCGAGCGCTGGCGGGCCAAACCCGACATCGCCAACCCGGGACCCGATCTCGCCAATTATCCCAACAGTGCTTTCACGCTTCCGCGCGGACGGTTCTACGTGGAGATCTCGCCTTTCACCTACTACGGCACGGGACTCGCGAGCCCCGCGCAATACAATAGCGAATTCCTGTTGCGCTTTGGAGCCACCGACGATATCGAATTGCGCCTGTTCGGCAATGGCCTCAGCTGGATCGGCGGGTCCAATCCCACCTGGGGATTTTCGCCGATCGCGTTCGACACCAAAATACAGATGTGGACAGAGAAGCCGGATTACTTCCTGCCCGCCGCAGGCTTCGAGGCCTACATCCAGACCGAATGGCTGGGCAACGCGGCGTTCAACGGCGGTACCCAGCCTTCCTTCACCTTCAACTTCGACCAGTCGCTGCCCTTCGATATCGACCTCGAATACAACCTGGGCCTTACCCGGTTCCGGGACATCAGCGGCGAAAATGTCTGGGAATTCAGCTTCCAGTGGGGTTTGCAGCGCGACCTGTTCAACAAGGACTTCGCGGTATTCATCCACGGCTTCTACAACGCCGCGAGCCTGCCCCGCGTGCCCAATCCCCAGATCCCATTCAGTACCCACGGCAATAACCTCACCCAGAATGCGATCGGTGCGGGATTTATCTGGACGGTCAACCAGCACCTGGCTGTCTATGGCCAAGCCAGCGGCGGCACCACGCAATTTACCCCTTCATTGATCACGATGCTGGGCTTCGCGGTAGCTTTCTGAGCACCCTCCAGTCTGAATAGTCGTTCAGAGAGTGAGTCTCGATACATCGGCGGATAACCACTCGAACCGGCACGGGTTGCCCGAAGTCTTTACCGCTGCGCTGAATCTTCTTCGCACCGGCCCGGTTACCGGAACGGGGCGCGCTCGTTTCAGACCGCCGGCTGGTGTGTGATCGCAAGCTGTGGCGTCACTTGATCAGGAAGTCCGGGAGCAACCGCTTCGTCCTCGACGGCCGGCATCCGCAACACGAACCAGAAGCTCAACAGCGAGATCACCAGCGCGGTCGGCAGCGCGGAGCCGGAAGGTTTCGCGAGTCCGAAGGTGAGGGCGAATACGATCACCATAAAGACCAGGACTCTGTTTTTCGTGGAGCGTCGCATGGCCCGGTACAGATGCCAATCGTGCAGGATGCGCCCGAACAGACGCGAATCAACCAGTCGCTCGTTAAGCTCGGGCGAGGAACGCAACGCGAAATAGCTGCTCAGAATGACGAAGGGTGTAGTGGGCACCAGGGGTGCCACTACGCCGACAATGCTCAACCCGAAGAACATTGAACCCAGCCCGACGTACAATAAACGACGGAGGCCCGAAACGGTTTGCGGAGCCCGGGCGTATGCGCAGCGACCATTGTTCTCCTGCAGCACGAAGTAGGAACCAAGCGCGGGCGCCAACGCCCGCCTGCGCGATTCTTCGAGCTTATCGGCCAGGCGCGCTAGAACGCAGGGCGCTGCCGCGGACCGTGGATGCAGGTGCACCAGGGCCGAGCCGATCGACCGATCGATCTCCACCGAAACGACTTCCTCCAACTCGAAACCGCGAATCAAGAACTCTTCGCAGGTTCCGTTTCCACCGTCCTTAAATAATCGCGGAAAGTCAATCCGGATGGTACGCGTGTCGTGGATAACAACGTAGGGATAGAGCATGGATTCAGCGCCTCGTCTTAGGTCTGTTCATAGCGCTATCAGAGGTCGAATTGCGGCGAAGCGTTCGCTTCCGAGTGTGCTGGACCGCTGCCTTCCGTCCAACCGTTTCGACAACCCGGACCATCCTCCGTGCGAGCAAATTTTCCGAATGTATCTGGGAGGAAAAATCGGTTGAGTGAATACCCGGCATGGTTTAACCACCGGTCACGGACGCCGGAGCATAATAAAAACCGATGCCCAGCATGACATAAACCGCGATGAGCATAGCACCGGCCGCCCATCGTACGGATCCGGATTGGAGGACATTGATGACCGCGATGACTGTCAGGACGATGGCTAACAATTCGAACTGTGAGAATAGCAGATTCATGTCCTGCCCGAGAACGAGCCCGAAGAACACCAGTAGTGGCACGACCAGGAGAGCGACCTGGGCGCTGCCTCCGACGGTAATGCCGAGCGACAGGTCCAGCTGGTTTCGGCGCGCAAACCTTACCGAACTCATCAGTTCTGCTGCGTTGCCCACCATGGCGAGCAGGAAAACGCCGGCAAACAGCGGCGTAAAACCCAGGCTCGCGGCGGCCGGGTCGACGGCGTCAGTCATGATCTCGCTCATGCCCGCTAAACCAACTGCTACGACTGACAGAATGACCAGGGCCTTGTTGCGGCTCCAGCCCATCGCTTCGGCTTCATTTTCGATGAGAGGCCCTTCCGCGCCGATATCGGTTTCGGCATCTGACGCGCCCGACGTCAGCGTGACGACAATACTGACTAAATAGCCTAGGAACAGAACTAGCGCGATATGCAGACTGATCTCGTGTTCCGAGTTGGTACTGAAGTTGAACACCGCGGGGATTATCAAACCGAACATCGCCAGCAACAAACTTCCCGCATGCACGCGGGCGGCCGTCACATCGAAGACCATGGGCTTTCGGGGAGACTTCAGTCCGCCGGCCAATATGGAAACTCCGAGGCCAAATAGCAGATTCCCGATAATCGAACCGGTGATCGAGGCCTTGACCATGTCCACCAGTCCATGTTTCAGCGCAAAAAAACCGATGATGATCTCCGGTGCGTTGCCGAGCGTGGCGTTCAATAATCCGCCAAGCGTGGGGCCTAAAAAACGCGCCAGCGCCTCGGTGGCATCTCCCATAAGTCCGGCAAGCGGAACGATGGCCAGGGCCGAGGCAATAAATACGAGAATCGGGTCGGCGTTCAGCCAGGCCAAAGCGATTGCGACCGGGACGAAAAGCAACAACCATTTCAGATTCATGACGGACCTCGTATAGGATTCGGTTTCAGACCGGCACTAGGGGTGAAAATAAAAGGCTGCGGCTATCACTGCGTAGGTTACCATCAACAGAACGCCCTCAAGCCAGTTGGAACGTCCATCGGTACTGATGGAATTCGTTATGACAACCGCAATCGTGATGGCGAGCAGCTCGAAGGGTTGGAATTCCAGGTTCATGGGCTGGCCCATGAGGCGTCCAGCGAGCACCAGAACGGGCGCCACAAACAGCGCAATTTGCAGGCTCGAGCCCATCGCTACGCTCACGGCCAGATCCATATTATTCTTCCTCGCGAAAGTGATCACGGTGATGTATTCCACCACACCGCCGAACAGAGGGATCAAAATCACGCCGGTAAACAACGGGGTCAGGCCTAAAGAACCAATTGCGGCTTCCAGGCTGGCCACGAGCACCTCGGAAACGAACACCAGGACGATCGTAGCAACAAGCAACTTGCCGATTTGGCTGCCAAATGGACCTTTGCTCCCCGCTGCAACAAGTTCCGCCGCCGCGGTGGCATTCGTGTCATTCAGACTGAGTTCGTAGAGTTGGCGATGGGTCTTCATCGAGAAAACGAGCGATAACAGGTAGAAACCCAGCAATAAAATAGCTGCCACCAACGAAAAATGATCTATTTTCACAACCTCCAAACCAGGGGAGGTATAGTGGATAGCCGCTGGCGTCAACAACACCACCAACGCAAGAATGAGTGAAGAAGCATTGATTCTGGCCACCTGTGATTTGAATTCCTGCTCAGACTGCCTTAATCCCCCCAGCAGCATACCGACTCCGAGCGCCAGCAGCAGATTGGCG
The DNA here is from genome assembly GCA_050740335.1 of Methylococcales bacterium. Lineage (GTDB taxonomy): Bacteria > Pseudomonadota > Gammaproteobacteria > Methylococcales > UBA1147 > UBA1147. Next base: position 4,247 of record JBOICY010000543.1, read on the forward strand.
ATAATAGTCCCGCTGATGCTGGCCTTGACAACATCCACAAGCCCTTCGGAAAGCGCCACAATTGAAATGACCATCTCGGTGGCATTACCGAAGGTCGCATTGAGCAATCCGCCGAGCGCCGGGCCAACGGTGCCCGCGATGTTCTCGGTCGCATTGGCGATCATCGCGGCCAATGGCACAATCGCCAAGCCGGCCAGGAAGAACACCAGCAAAGGCTCGTATCCGAGCCACCTGCCCAAGAAACACAACGGCACAAACAACAACATCCATAACAATAGGGTATTGTCGAGGCTCCGCAGTAATTTGCGACCCTGATCCTCGGAGTCTTTCATGGTTTTCCGGTACGCGGATAACGTCTTTCCAGGTCGTCCAGGAAGCGCAAAACCTGGTTGATCCCGGCATTCATCATTTCCGGCGAACCTGCCCCCAGCAAACCGTGTAAACGCTGGGTAGTCTTTGGCCAAAGAATCATTCCGCCCGCGACCATGAATGGCAGGCCGAACACTCCGGGCGCGATGACACCGGCGAAACCCACGCCGAACAACATCCAGCCGACGTCCCGCGGCAGTTGTTCGATGCCTATGAAATTCAAGCGGTCCTGCCCGGAATGGCTTTGAACACCGGAACGTATCCTTCCGCCATTGGTCTTTGTCCGAAGTTCTGGCTCAAAACCAGCCGGCGGTGAGTCGGCACGGCGCCTGGTTCTTGCTACCGGTACAAGGTGTTCGGAAATCGGGTTGTCAATTGCATCGGACATATTGGTTCACCTCTGGAATTGGTTTAATGTGACAATCCCTGTCTGGAGGGGATATCGACTCAATGAATAATTAAGAACCCTGGCGCTTGTCAGACTTGACTTTTTTAACGGCCGGGCTGATCCACGTCACCTTGCCACGATCGCGCAACCAACTCTCCTGGAAAACCCGCTTGGCGGTGGCGCCCGCCTTGACGACAAACTGCCGATTCAAATAAGCATTGAAGGCGATGCTGAAGCCTGGAATGAGCATCCCCAGTTCAGCGCCTAACACCGCACGTTGCAAAGCGTTCTGAGCGGATTCCTCGACAGCTTGATTCAAGAACGACTGCTCGATCTGGCGCTGGTAATTCTGCATGGCTTGCGATCGTTCCCGGGGGCTGTCGGAAGTCGAGAGCGCCAGGATATGGAGCATCAGTTGCTTGTCACGCTGTTGCTCGATTTCATAGCCATAAGCCTGCGAGACCCGATAGATCACGCGTAAGGCGCCGGCCAGAAGCACGGGTATGCCGGCGGCGGCCGCAAGGGGTCCGCCGGTGCCGGTTGCGGCGCCCATCCCGAGGGCGATGTGGCTGGCATCGGCAATCACATGATCGGCCAGCGTATCCGCGAAATCGAGGGCTTTGTGGGCGAGATCCCGGAGCGACTCGATTCCTCGGGACTTTACGAATGGGTCCTTGAAAATATTGTCGTCTTGAGCAAGTTGTCCGGCCATCTTGCTTAACGTGTCCATGGCCATTTCCACCGCTGCCTCGGGCAATACCTTGTTCGCCACGTAGCTAATGGGACGGGTGATCGCGCGTACAATGCGTTTGGTCACGCCGGGCGGCTCCGACTTCCAGGCCGCGATCTCGCAAACCTGTTGGCTTTCGTATTCAGTCAGAGCACTGTTCGGTTCTGCATTCATAATCGAATATTCCTGGCAATATTGGATGTGCGACCCGGAACACGCGGGTGACCAGGCCCCGCACTCAAAACGTGATTCTCCTCAAGTCGCGCGCTTCATCCAGAGAATTGAGGGACTGAATCGCTTGTCGATAGACCCCTAATACTGCCAGGTTGGCTAGGATCCCGGCGGTGATGCCATTCAGAACACCACCAAAGCCTCCGGCCACGCACAACAAATTGGGCACCATTGCCCGCCGGCAAGTTCCGCGGACCCGGGACGGGTGGCCGCGCGCCAACAGCGCGATTTCCGGAAGCGGATCGATATGCTCGCCCAGGAATACGATATCGGCCGCTCCGCCCGGCAACAGGCCGGCCCCACCCAGGGAGATGGAAACGTGGGCTACTTGTGCAAGCTTCGTCTGCGCACCGCAATCTCCTACGTAAGTCGCTCGAACACCGCGCCGGCGAAGGCCTTGCAGAAAACGCAATTTTCGTTCCGCCGAGAGTTCACCACTGTAAAGATCGATCCCGAGCAAACCCGCAGTTTCCTTGGCCTCGCGATCGGATCGATCCGATACCAGGAACACCTGAAATCCAAGTTTCCGCAAGCCGGAAATACTACCGGCGGCTTGCGGCCTGGCATAATGCCTGAACCGCAGAGAAGCGACTTCGGCGCCGTCGATCTCGACGGTCAAAGGCGGCGCGATCTCGCCCGATGCACTCGGCCAGGTTCGCAATGTGATGGTGTGCGCACCCTGACGAACCGTGACCTGCTCGGGTTCGAGCGCGAGCAAGGACGGCTGGCGCACCACCAGCCTGCGCTGCTGGCACGCCATCGCCAGCGCAATGGCGCGTTCGTCGCCCAGGTAAAGCCCGGCACCGGCCACGTAGCGCAGCAGCGAGTCGGTGTCCGACTCCGGTATGCGAGTCTGCAATTGATGCAATTCGAGACCCCGGGTAAGTAATGCCGACTGGTCGTCCAACACAACCAAGTTGCTCTCACCCAGGCGCCGCAGCGCGGTTGGGTCGCGGACCACGGCGCCCCTGCGAGCCGCAAGGCGGATGTCCCTCAGGGTTTCCAGCGGAACGGCGAGATCGGCGCCGCTCAACCAGTCCTGGTGCAAAATCGCACCCGCAGTAAACAGGTCGCCCACCGCCAGGCCGACACCCGCAGTGGCCAGCGTGGGGCTGACGGTACGATCCACGAGAGCTTCAGCCTGTTGTTTCAAGCCACGATGGTGCGACAGCGATACGGTGGTTTCGAGCAGCGCTTGAGCGATCCGGGCGGTACGGGTATTCTGCCCCACGCGCACGGCTTCGATATCCAACTTGCCTTGGATGATCGTGCTGCCGGCCAGGACTTCATCGCCGGTCTTCTTGCTTAGCGGCGCACGCGCTCCGCTCACCTGCGCCTCGTGCACCAGGGCGACACCGGCCAGAACACGCCCGTCGACTGCGATTAGGTCACCGGTTTGCGCGCGGAGCGATTGTCCGGGGCGGAGTTGTTCCGCCGGGGTCCATACCTCGACCCTCGGCTCCGCCTGGAATCGCGCGTGGCTCGGCACTGGCGCGTTTTCTTCGAGGAGCACGCGGCATTCGGTCGCGAGATCGCGCCGCCAGCGCCGCGTCCAATAACGGAAAGACCAGTCCGTCAGCGCATAGGCGAGGACCTGTCCGCTCGCGATCGAACAGGCGAGCAGGGCGGTCAGCCATACCGGGGTTCCGAGTTTACCCTCGCGCAACTGCCTGGCGGCGGTGCGCATAGTGCCAAATTGGCTTACTACCAGGAGCCCCGCACCGAGTGCCTCCGCCAGAGGTAATATCAGTTCCCCCACCGTCGCTACTCCCACCGTGGTATTGGCCATTCGGAAATCGACCGGCTCGGGTTCGGGAACGGGGAGAGCCTTCATTGACGAGGCCAGTTGCGATTCGGCGACCCGCAGCAGCTCTCTCACTCCGACGAGTTCCGGTTTGAATCGCACCCAGAGATTTCCCGCAGAAGCCGTCGCCGTAGCCTCGGTGACGCCGGAAACTGCCCGCAATGCATTTTCCGTACGACGGGCGAAGGCAGTGTCATGGCTCAGTGCCGGATGGCGCAGTTGAAGTTGTCCAGCACTCGCACTTGCGATTTCCCACTTGGATACGAGATCCCCGAAGCGATGCAGCGTCACGGTCTCGCCTGCCGGCCATTGCGGCAACCGGGCGTCCTCCATTTCCGTGCCCGATCCGCCGACGGCGGCGGCGAGCCTCGCGACGAACTCAGCGAGCCGGGATTCGCCAACCCGATAGCCCACCACCGCTGTATTGCGATGCGGATCGATCGAAACCGATTGAACCTCGGGAAAGATCAATACGCGCCGCGCGAAGCAACGGGCCACGTGTTCGGTACCGATACTGAACAGGCGATCGTATTCAATGCGCAGAGCCACACGATCATATTGAATCCGTGGCCCTGCGGCAGCCGTCGAATCGGTCTGGCTCACGCCAATGAATCTTCCGTAAAGGGATTCAGCGTGCCACTCTCAACCATCTGTTCCAATTCGACGGCGATATGTTTAGTCTCGCTGTCGAGCACGTCATAAAGTTCATGCAATTTCTTGCGCCGCCGACTGATTTCGAATCCGACCGCAGTAACCAACGCGGCGGCAAAAAATAGTCCGACGACTTCCGCTATTTTCTCCATCGCTGTTTACTCCTATAGTTTATGCCATCATCTCTGCCGCGCCCTCACGAATCACCTGGATCGCGCCCTCCATTCCCTGACGATGAAGCTGCTTCCGAATGTCCTGCTCAATATCCGTGCTGGCGCGATGATTTGCAATAAAACGTAAGAATTGCTGCATCGCGCGCAAAGCCTGCTCGGCATTCTTGAGTACACCGAGACACAGCCGGAAACCATGGTAACCGGATGCTCCGCGCCCGCCCTGGGCGTGCAAGTCGTGCACCAGTAGAATGGGGTCCTTGCCAATGAGGTCCGGATTGGCTCGAATCAATGCAATCGACTGTTCGCGCGTGAGCACATAAAGCGGGTCATGATTCTCGAATTCGCGGATCATTCGGAAGTTCTCGCGCAGCACTCTGGCGGAGTGAGATTTCCAGCCGGAGTCGATGATAAAGAAATGAAACCGTGGTTGATCCGCGGGCTTTTCCGGCTCTGGAGGCATCGGCACGTCCTCCGCGGACGGATTTACCGATTGCTCTTTCGCCGAGTTGGACTCAGCCGTTTTGGACGGGCGTTTTCGGGTTGCCATCGATCCTCCTTCAACAGGGTGGGTTGGCGCTGAGAAATTTCAGGTCATCGTAACTCGAAGACCGTGTCATTACCACATTTATGGCCTATTGTCATCGTCGAACGAAAGGCTTACACAAACGACTCGGCGACTCGGGACATCATGCAATCTAAACCCGGTCAGCCGAACACGGGATCCTCTACACGCACACCGGCTCCCTCGAGGGCATGATCGGCGTCAAAGCCTCCGTGTTTCAGCTCGAGTTCCAGCCGATGACGGCGTTCGGCTTCCAATTGCGCCACCTTGCGCATTGGCCAAATGCCGTTGGCCAGCGCGCCGAGCGCGGCGACATTGTTGGTCAGCACCGAGGCGCCGATACCGAAACCCAGGGTGAATACGCCGGCCACACAGAGGACGTTCGGCACGACGATCATGATCCAACTGTTGCGGACGTTGCGGTCCATGGCGCGCGCAATATCCCGCAACTCGCACAGCCTGCCGAGACCCTGTTCGAGGAAGACAATTTGCGCCGTGTCGGTGGCAATTGAAGTCGCTCCGCGCAGGGATATGGAAACATTGGCTTTCTTCAGGGCGATGGAGTCGTTGATACCATCCCCAACGAAGCAGACCTTGCGGCCTTCCTGCTGCAGTTTTGCCACATAGTCGGCTTTGTCCGCCGGCAATACCTGGGCAAAGTAGCGATCCATGCCCAGTTCCAGGGCGAGCTTGCGGGTCGGTGCCTCGTGGTCGCCGGAAATGATCGCGAGGTGCTGGATGCCCCGTGCGCGCAGTCCCTGGACGATGGCTTTCACTTCCGGCCGCACCGCAGCTTGAAGTTCCAAGGCGCCGCCGAGCCGCTCGTCGATACCGACCATGACCAGGGTGTGACCTTCCCGATGAGCTGCCTCGAGGGCGGCCTCGACATCCGGAGTGAGCGAGATGCCTTCCATTTCCAGATAACGCTTGCTGCCGACCCGGATGGTGTGGCCATCGATTCCGACGCTGATGCCATAGCCGACCTTGTATTGGGTCTCGTCGGTGGCCGCCAAATCGAGTCCGAGTTGTTCGGCCTTGTGCAGAATGGCGAGCGCGATCGGGTGGTGGAATCGGTGTTCCGCGGTTGCCGCATATCTGAGGACCTCCTGTTCGTCGAAGCCGTTGGCTGCGAGGATGCGGCCCACTTCAGGCCTTTCCCGGGTCAAGGTGCCGGTCTTGTCGAACAGCACGGTGTCAATCTCGTTCATCAGTTCCAGCGCGCGGCCGTCCTTGACCAGGATGCCATTCTGCGCGCACAAGGCCAGCGTCGAGAGCACCGCCAGGGGCGCCGCCATGCGGATGCCGGTACCCAGATCGCTGTTCAATACCGCGACGCCACCATGCGGCCCCATCGTCGCGAACGCCAGCGCGCCGGCGGCCAGGGTCGGCACCACCGCCGTATCGGCCAGGCGCTCGCCCTTGTGTTGCGAGGCCAGCTTGTAGCCGGCGGTGTCATTGAGAATCTGGCTGATCTGCGCCGAGGCGGTTTCGCTGCCGGCCTTTTCCACCGACACGTAGATCTTGCCCGCCACCATGATGGTGGAGGCGAACACCCGGTCGCCCACGCCCTTTTCGGCAGGGGTCGATTCACCGGTCAGGGCCTGCTGATCGATCATCGCCATGCCTTCCACGATATGCCCGTCTACCGGTACCATATCGCCCGTATGCACCACGACGATATCGCCGGCGTTGATCTTGTCCAGGGAAACTTCGACCTCGACTCCATCCAGACAAAGCCAGACGAAGCGTGGCTGCTTGCCGAAGGCGCTCAGCAGCATCCTTTTCGAATTGTCCTCGGTCCTTTTTACCAGCATGCGCCCGAACGACAGGCACCAGGCCAGTACGGCTCCGGGGAACACCTGTAACGTGCCCAGGCAGCCCAGCACGACGACGGAATCCAGCACATCGACGCCGAGGCGCTTCTCGTTGAATAACACCTCGTAAGCGCCCCGGAAGCTCGGAATCGTGCTGTAGGCGAACAGCGCCGCGGCCACCGGCAGCAAAGCCGGCGCGGCAAATTGGGCGACTCCGGCCAATACCAGAGAGCCGGTGCAGATGGCCAGATCCAAATCCAGTTTGTCCAGTTCGGCCTGATGTTCGGCGCTGGCCAGCGCGCCATCCAAAATCTCGATGATCTGATGGCTGGTCAAGCGCCGCGGGTCAAATTCCACCTGTACCGTGCACTGGAGCGAATGAGACTTATAGCAGTCGACCCCAAGCACGCTCATCAACTCTCGCTCGATGGCCTCGCAAAGCCCGGACTTCCGGTACAGCGCCGGATTCTTGACCTTCATGAACCCGGTTCGTTCGGCCACGATCTGGAAACCGGTGACCACATGTCCGTAGCGATGGTATTGGACCACGCCGTGCCGATCCCGGGCCGTCACGGGAGGGGCGACCGCAAGTGCCAGCGCCCTGCCGGCATCGGGCCGCGAATCAGCGACGGGGCGTTCCCCGGCCGCCAGGCAGTCCGCCAGGCTGTTCAAGACGTCCCGCAGCGCGTACCGGCGGGCATCAAAACGCAGATCCGCCATCGGCGTAGCCGTCCCGTTCAGCTTGGCGCCGCTGAGCGGTTCCACCGCGAAGACGCGCTCGAGAAAACGCCGGCACTGGTCATCGTCGGGCTCGGCGAACAGAGCCTGACTCTGGATACGAATCAGGCCCGAGGCGGGAAATGAAATCGATATGTCTACGGGGGGCGGTGCCTTGGTTTTTTTTGAAGCAGGTTCGAACCGACTATCGTCAAACATGGCCAATGGTCCTGAATCAGATCGAGCCCCCGTTCCCTGGGCGACATCAAACCCTTTTCAAAAACCCGGGGCGTTCCTGTCACCCGGTTCGGAAAAGCCGGAGTAGTTCGGCTGCCGGTCTCGCCCTACGCTGACGCGGTTTGGGTAGATGCGTCGATCGGCTCCAGGTTAGCGCTTTTCGCTTCGTTGACCGCGTCGATCGCGGCGCGCGCGCCGTCGATTAATCCTTCCACGATCGGATTGTGCTGTGGCACCGACGTGGCGACGAAGACGGTCGCGTACACGATTCCATAAGAGATTATGTAAGAGGTGGTGTAGGCGAAACGGGAAACGGAATGGCCGACCCCCGCGCTCGCCTCCCTGAGTTTCTCCTTGGCTCGGGTCGCATCTTCCGTTGCCGAATGGGCGGCATCCCTCACGGCATCGGCGACCGATTTCAACGGATCGTCTTGTTCATTTACACCAGTCTTTTTAGCCATATCATTCGCTCCTGTTCTTCAGAAATCGACGCCTCGTCAACGCTCAAAAAATATACTAAGGGCTTTCTTTGCATTTTGGAGGTCAGCGCATCGCAGTTGCAGCTACAGTAGACTAATTAATACCCGGATCGTAATCAAGTTTTATTACAAAATAATGTCAAAATGAATTGCTTGGCGGTAGGATTTAAGGCGTTAACCGGCCGCCGAGCGTCTCAATTGAGTTGCCAGACAAGAATGATTTGCCGCCATGCGTCGACGACGAGCGCCGGTCCATCCGCACTGACAACACCGCAAGCAGCTCTTGGAATGACCACATCGCCTGTAAACGAGCCCACCGCCTTTGTACCAGAAACCCGATTCGGCACCTGGTTTCTGGGTACAGAGACCTGGTGTGTCTATGTCCTGCAACACGCACTGAATGATCTGGAGTTATTAATGCAACCGCGGCCGGCCTCGATCCCGGCAGTGCTGGAGGTCGGATTTGGTCATGGCAAAGCCTTGCTCGAACTCGACCGGCGTTTCCGACCGCAACGCCTGGTCGGCATCGATGCCGATCCGCTATCCAGGGCACGCGCTCAAGCGGAATTGCATGCCCATGGCATCCATGCGGAACTGGTTACGACCAATGCGGCCAGCATCGATTTTCCGGATAACAGTTTCGATGTGGTGTTTTGTCATCAAACGCTGCATCACATCGTTGCCCAGGAAGCGGCCTTGGCCGAGTTCTTTCGCGTGCTGAAGCCCGGTGGTATGTTGCTGCTCGCGGAATCTACCCGGCGCTTCATTCATTCGCCGCCAATCAAAATTTTGTTTAGACACCCGATGCATGTACAGAAGACTGCCGAACAATACATCGCGCTGGTTCGGCAAGCAGGATTTGATGTGCCTCCGGAAAAGATTTCCTGTCCTTACCTTTGGTGGAGCCGGCCGGACATTGGCGTGCTGGAATGGCTGGGATTCAAAATCCCCAGTCGGCGGGAAGCAACGCTGGTGAATCTGGTGGCGACAAAGCCGGGCTGAGAACGTTCGCCGGTTCGATGTCGATATCGATTTTTTGTCTTAGTTTTGATCTGAAGCCTTTTCATTTTGTGTGGTGGTCACCGGTGAAGCGGAATATTTGATGGCGTCGAATGACCAGATGTAACGGTTCATGTTGCCGGTCAGGCGCAGCGTGATTTCGCGGCCGGTTGTTTGCGATTCGCGGTTCGGGCTGATTACCATCAGGTCCTGATAGCTTAGCGCCCGGTGCGTGGCTGTGTCCGTCGCCGGTTTATGCTGTATAGGGTCGGCATGCGAATATTCCTGCGCGGTGTCGGCCGAAGGCAGCGCAGCGGCGTGCTCTTTATGCTCTGCATGAGTCGGATGATTCATCGGTTCAGAATGGTTTACCGCTGCGCCGCCCAGCGTGGCATCGCGATGCCCGCCGTGCATCGATCCCATGTCCGCCATCGTCAACAAGGTGCGCGGACTCGTTTGTGGCGAGTCGGCCTTGAGACCGCCGCGCGATGTCAGCGTGGCGGCGGCAAAACCGCTGCGATCCATCGTTTCGGCGAAAATACGGTAGGCCCGGTCCGCTTCGGGTTCGACCAATACGTCATAGGTTTCGGCGACCGCGATCCGGAATTGTTCGACCTCGACCGGCATTACCGGCTGGCCGTCGGCTTCGATCACGCGCATTGTCAGCCCGGGAATCCGCACATCGAAATAGGTCATTGCGGAAGCATTCACGAAGCGCAGGCGCACTTGATCGCCGCGACAAAACAGGGCGGTCCAGTTCATCGCGGGCGTTTGGCCGTTGATCAGGAAATGATAGGTGGCTCCGGTCACGTCGGCGAGATCGGTCGGCTCCATGCGCATTTGTCCCCAATCCAATCGGTCGTCCAGCGTTTCGCCAAAACCCCTCCGGCGAAAGTCTTGCAATAAATCGGCAAGGGTCCTTTTTTGGAAGTTATAGTAAGGAGCGATAACCAGATCGGGAGTACCGAGAATTGACGAATGATCAGAGGGAAACTAAACGGCATTGATATCAGTATACTCGTCGCACAACAAGATTCGGCCCATTGGTTTATTCGACCTCCTGAAGAAGGGAGGTTCAGCGGGCCTTTAAAGGTAACGTCTTTAAGCTTTAAGGGTCTACCATCGAATTTATGGAGGACCCTTGGGCCGGGCCGCAAATTAGAGCACATTGGCATAACGAGCCAATACATGTGAACCAAAACGCGCAATATACATCCGATATTGCGCCAAGTGGTGACCCTAAGCGATTTTCCCGCAATCGCGAATAGATTAATTCTACTTTGTCAGATTATGGCAAGCTCGTCATACCCGCCGGGAAGCGGGTATCCAGTGCCATGGAGGCAGTAAGCTCAAATCCGTCCATGGAGCCTGGATTCCGGCAATCTGCCCGCCGGAATGACGAACTTTGAATATAGTGATCATGTAATCTGACAAAGTAGAATTAAAAGCAATTAAATTTCGACCCGGTTATCGGGATAAACGAAGGTCAAACAAGATGCTCCGTTCGGACTGGGTCCCTAATTATTATTTTGACTGCAATACTCCATCGTAGGAACCGCGCGTTTTACTTCATAGGCCGCCTTCGGGACCAAAATGAACTCGCTTGCCCCAACCTCGGTTCCTTGTCCCGTCCAATCATAGGTGTACCCAATTCCAGTCCAAGGAACACCGGCACTGGCTAGAAAACTTTTGTAATACAGGTTCTTATAGAACTCTTTGTAGTCACGGATATTTTTAACCGCCGGGGTTTCCTTGCCGAAATCAAGATTGCAGGTGGTATCGTTGGTTTCCGGATCGACACAAGGCCGAAACAGATCATCCGGTGAAACCCAGAGTTCGACAAATACATCATAAGTCCAAGTGTGATTCAAACCGAGATATTGTTTCAGTCTTAAATCTAAATTGTCTTTCGAAGCCGAACTATTGGTCACAAAAGCGCTGCAGAAGTTCTGAACCTGCGGAGCCAGGGTGACCCATACCACATAGTCTTCTTTATCTGAAGTTGCAGAGTAGGGCTTAATAAAATTTTCGTATGCCCCGCTCGCCTTCCAGGTAACGGCCAGTAATTTCGTGCCGTCCTCACTCCAGACGAGTCGATCGTTTTGTCGAGTGGCGGCGTTCAGATTGCCGACGATTTCCAAGCCCTTCCGTTGCCGCAAGGCCTCGGGCACGGGTGCTTTGATCTCGCGTAGAAACAGTTTTTTCAGTTTGGGCAGGCCGATCAGCGGCGAGAGATCGCAGACGGCGGTACGAACAATTCCTGGATGGGCGTGTCCGGATTATCCTGCAGGGGCGGGCAGGCCCAGAAACCGCAGATAGCCGTGCCAGGCCTGGACATCCTTGAGATAAGGCCGCAGCCGCGGGTCCAATAGAGGCGTGGTGAGGTGATTCATATCGCTCAGGCGAATGGTTAAGATATATTAAACCCGTCTAAAGCCTCTCCCCCAATCCCTCGCTGCGCTCTCCGCTTCGTCGCTGTGCAGGGTAGGGGGCATGCTCTTGGTATTCCAGGGGGCGGGGGTATTTTACAGATCGGCAAGTGGGTTTCGAAGGTCCGGGAGGCCGGACCAAGGGGTTACGCTGGTTCCCGATTCGGATCGGGAACCCGGTACGGGAAGCTCCAGCTTCTGGATGAAGAGGGAGAATGTTCTTCGAGAAAAATCCCGGCCATGAAATCAGTAAGCCCTGGGTTCAAAATCATCCGGCGTGTCCATTTCAAAAATGTTGTCATGAATCCGCGCCACAAATAATCCCTCTCGCAAGGCTCGCTCCCGCAACGCAGGGGAAATATCGACCGCGGTCAATATGCCGTAGACCACCTTGTCTTTGTGCTCGGGAAAGTACTTGCGAAAGCGTTCCAACAGGGTTTTGATCTGTACAATGGCTTCTTCGCGAGGGTGGCTTTTCACCTCGACCACATAGGCTTGATTGAGGTTGCCGTTGGCATAGGCAAGTACATCGATTTCCAGATGAGTGCCGCCTTTACTGACCCGGACGCTGGGGCTGATCACTTCCATGCCGAAGCGCTGTCTAAGAATTTTTTCCATCGACGGCAAGGCCAGACCTTCGGTGAAACTGCCGAACTTCTCACCCAAACCCCCGATCTGTTTGCCGAGTTCTCTTAATTGACGATCGGTATCTTTAATCTTGCGGTCGGTATCCTGAAACTTGCGATCGGTTTCCTGAAACTTGCGATCGGTTTCCTGAAACCTGCGATCGGTATCCTGAAACTTGCGATCTGTATCCTGAAACTTGCGATCGGTTTCCTGAAACCTGCGATCGGTTTCTTTTTGCGACTCGGCCAGTTCGCGTAATATGGCCCAGATGTCTTCGGCGCTGGTGGACATGACGTATCTCAAGGTAAACGACAAATAAATTATATCACCAACCGCCGATACAGCTTCCACGCCTTCATTCACCGCAACGGGCGGTCAACGCGCGTAGTTTGCGGGCCGGAAACACCCGGCCGGGATATCCGTTGACCGGTCCACCGGCCGGCATTGTTAAGGGAGTATGCTTTTAGGCCATCATTCTATTTGAGCATCGGAAGCATGACGGAATACTGGAGCATCGTCTTGCGTTTACCGCAGGACTTCGTTGTTTTTCCGAGCCATGCAAGGAATTAACGAAACAGGCTATGTTAGATATTGAACAGGTTCTAGGAGGCTGTCCGAGAATAGACTGATCTACTGCGGGCGAACCGCTCGGCTTTCGCGCAATCTCCGCACGCAATTATTTCAACCCTGCGATTGTGGATAGCGTCACTGGCCCGAACCGATCGGGAAAAGCGCATGCTATCCGTATTCGATTATACTGGCCCAGCCATAAGCCAGTGCAAGCCCCAGATAGATTAGGAAACTCAGGCTCAATAACCAGGCGCTCAGCCTCGCGGGTCTGGCCCAGCCGGGCAGCAACGGAGCCAGCAGCCGGTAATTGAGAAAATACAAGGCCAAGGGGAAGACCACCGTGCCCGCGAAGCCGATCACCGCGCTGGTCAGAATCAGTGTGCCGGGGGTGTCCAGCCGCATGGTCAGGCATGTGATCAAGGTCATCAGCCCCAGAAAGAAGTAATACCAGGCCCGCTGGGACCAGCGCCGGCTTGCTGGAAATAATACCTGCACGATATCGGCCTGCATTCGACTCACGGCATCCGCGGTTGCGAGCCAGGTATCGGACAGGAAGGCCGCCGCGACCACCAGGAACAGAATCCTGCCGGCATCGCCCCAGGCCACCTCGAAAAATCGGGCCTGGACCACGGCCAGTTCGTAGTCCTTGGGCAGCAATCCCGCGGGAAACAAGAGGGCATAGGCCAGCAGGCAGGTCATCAGGGTCGTGCCCAGGTTGCCGAGAATACCGACCAGCACATCGGTCCGCAGATACCTTTCCCATTGCCGCCAGCGGTCCCGGTTTTCCATGCTTTCGTCCGGCAAAAAACCGTCATGGCTGACCACCTCGGGCTTGCCGGCGATCGGTCCGGTGATGCGGCCCATCTGGACCGCCATGCCCACGCCTTTGTCGCGCAGCCAGTAGGAATAGAATAGAATCCAGAAACCTCCGAGTCCCGCAAACGCGATGGCCGTGAGCAGCTTGCTCGCATCTTCGGCTTCCCAGGGCCGCGGCAGGGGAGTCGTCGGACCCGATAATCCGCGCAGAAACTCCGGAACAGCGTGCAGCACTTCGGGCTGGCCGCAGGCCCAGAAGAGGCCCGCGACCGTGGTGACGGCGACCACTTTCATGAAGCGTTCCACCAGCACATACACCACCCGGCTGAACAGGATGGCCGTCACGAACACGGCAATCGTGACATAACCCCAGAACAGCGTCTGATCGGCAACCGCCCAGCCGGTTGGAAAATGGGTCAATGCCGCGAGCGAGGTCCCGCCGGCCGCGGCGAAAGCGCCGAACCAGCAGAACGACACGGTCATCAGGATCCACAGAAAAATACCCAGTCCGCGGTGGAGGCGGATAAAGCCGTGGAAGATGCTTTCCCCGGTCAACAGGGTATACCGGCCGATTTCGATATTGAGCGGGTATTGAAGCAGGCAGGCGGGGATCAGCAGGCACAGGAACGTGAGACCATACTTGGCGATCAGATAGGGCCACCAGATCAATTCCCCGCTGCCCTGCGCCAGGGCCATCCACACGATGCCCGGCCCCAGAGCCACCCACCAGCCGGGAAACGCCGGCAGCGGTCTTCGATCCAGGCGTGACAGAGGCCTGTTGGGGTGCATGGTTCATTATGGTAAAAGAGGAACGCTTGATTTTAAACCTTTCGCTCCAACAAAACGCGATTGGCATCCGTTGACAGGCGGGAAACCCTTGTGATTTGATGACAACTCGTTCTACGCTTCGACCAACGGCCATTGGTCAGGATAAATCGATGAGAAATGACATTTCCGTATTCGCCTGGCGTTTTAGCTCCATTTCGCTGTTGCTGTCCGTTGTCCTGAGCGCCACATCGCTCCGGGTACAAGGAGCCGACATTCAAGCGGCTCAGATCATGGTGGAGAATACCACCAGCCAGGTTCTCGATACCCTGAAGAAAAACAAGGAAAGACTGAAACAGGACAAGGCCGAACTGTACCGGCTGGTCAACGAAATCATCGTTCCCCATTTCGATTTCCGCTCCATGTCTCGCCTGGTTCTGGGCAAGCATTGGCGGCAGTCGAGCGACGAGCAGAAGAAGCGCTTCACCGAGGAGTTCAAAACGCTTCTGGTGAGAACCTATTCCACGACAATGCTGGATTTTACCGGCGAAACGGTCAAATACCTGCCGGTCCGCGCCGGCAGCGACGAATCCAAGGCGCTGAGTCGCTTGGAGATTACTCAGCCGGGCGGCGGACCTCCGGTCAAGATGGATCTGCGCATGGTTATCCGGGACGCTGCCTGGATGATCTACGACATCACCGTCGATGGAATCAGCCTGGTCACCAACTACCGCAATAGCTTCGGCAACGAAGTCCTCAAAACCGGCATGGATGGACTGATCAACAAACTGGTCGAAAAGAATAAGCAGCGGGCCGGTTGACTAGCGCTTTTTAATCAATTCGCATTGCCGAGGCGATGGCCCGATTTCCGGCGGTTGTTTTCGTCTTCGGCGGAACCAACGTTACCTTTCGTTCATGAGGGACCCCGGGGGCTCGCGCGGAATGCGGAGCCCGGCCTGACCTCACCACGTTTAGTTGCCTGGAAATCTCTCGTACTTCTTCGAGAGGCCGCCGGATTTGCAAACTAACTAAAGTTAATCCAGTTATATAAATTTCATTTTTAATTCGTTTCAGTTATTTGAAGCCTTTGTTAAAGTCTTTCCCGAGCTGATGAATCAGCGCGGAGGCATTTGGTCCGGGAACCCTGTTATCCGGACCGCCGCCCGTAAAAATTAAAATCGAAACGACCCGCGAGCCGGCTGAACGCCTGGAAGCCTTGATTTTTATTCGGGGTGAAGCGAAGACGACACTTCGATGCGCCGCGCTTTCCGGGTAAACCGCGACTACAAGGGGAAAACATGAAGCGGGGAAAACATGAAGCGTTATTTCAGAAAAGCTGCACCGGTAGCCGGCGTTCTAAGCTTGCTGTTGACTTGGCCGGGCTTTGCGAATGCCGAAGATTATTATGTCAAGACTCGGGGTTACCGCGTCGAGCCGGAACCCGATCCTCCGAGTTATGTATATCCTCTGAGTAAAACCCAGTTTGAGCAATTCCGCGATGTGGACTGGCTGGATGTCGGCCTGGATTTTCGCCTGCGTTATGAATATCGTGAAAACGACTTTCGGGTCACGGTACCCCCTGACCGATTCAGGGCCGATCCTGACAATATCATACTGCTCAGAACCCGAGCCCATGTTGGAATACACGATATCCTCGACCCTCTCCGCTTTGCGATCGAATTTCAAGACTCCGAAAGCCAGAACAGCTTATACCCACGCACAGGCAACGAAACTAACCAAGCTGAACTGATTCAGGGCTACGCAGAGCTCTATTTCAAGAACGCGCTGGGTCACAATCGCCCCTTGAGCATCCGCGCCGGGCGCATGCACCTGGAATTATTGGACCGGCGCTTGGTCGGCAACAACCAGTTCCGAAATACCACCAACAACTTCGAAGGATTCCGCATCCGGTTCGGCAAAAAGCAAAACAACTGGGACCTGGATACCTTTGCATTCCATCCGGTGGAGCGCTTGAAATACGAGTTCGACCAACCCGACGAAGACACCTGGTTTTACGGCGCGGTGTTGAGTATCAAGCAATGGTCCGAAGTGATTACCATTCAGCCCTATTTTCTGGGCCGCAGTGTGAACGGCGATCCTTTTAATTCGGTGCCCGCCAACCGAAAAAACGATGCGGATATTTATGCGCCAGGTCTCAGGGTATACGGTTTGTTCGGCAATAGCGGTTTCGATTTCGACGCCGACATCAACAAACAGGTTGGCAGCTTCGGCGTCACCCGAACCGTTAATCGCAAGAATACGCAAGTGATTCTGGACCAGGACGCTCTCGCCTATTCACTGGAACTCGGGCTTACCTTCGATCATGACTGGAAACCGAGAGCCAGTTTGTATTACGGTTACGGTAGCGGCGACAAAGTTCCCAACAGCAATCCTGCCGACGGCGGCAACCAAACTTTCGATAGCTTTTTCGGCTTCAATCAGCCGTGGTCGCGCAACGATTATTTCTCCTGGGATAACGTTCGCACACCGAAAGCCAGACTGGAGTTTAGCCCGCACAAGGATGTCCGAGTCGACATGGGCTATGGCGCCTTCTGGCTGGAAAGCAAAACCGCCGCCTGGAGCAGGGCCAACCTGCTGGATCCAACAGGCAACAGCGGCAGTTTTCTGGGGCACGAATTCGACATTCGCCTGCGCCACCAGCTCACTCCTTATGTTCAATGGGAGATGAGCTATGCCCGCTTTACCCCGGGAGATTTCCCCAAGAATCTTGCCAAGGCAAACGGGCCATTTACGACGGACCCTAGTAACTTCTTCTATTTTCAATTAACACTCAATGCATTTGGAGACGGTAAGCCCAAGTATTAGAGTAAACAATAACCGCAATCTCCGTTTTACACACCCTCTCCACGCCGGAGTGTGGAGAGGGTGCGGCAAACCCAACACAACACGTTCCCTGAAGAGAAACTATGAAATTTTCCAAATCATTAAAACAACTGTTCGTCACACTGATTGTACTGTTAAGCAACACGGCTTTCGCGGATCGAACCATTCTCAATGTCTCCTACGACCCGACCCGGGAACTGTATCAGGACGTCAACCAGGAATTTATTCGAACCTGGAAAGAAAAAACTGGCGAAGACGTCGAGATTCAGCAATCGCACGGCGGTGCGAGCAAACAGACACGGGCCGTGATTGATGGCCTGGAAGCGGATGTCGTCACGCTGGCAATGTCTTACGACATCGACCAGATCGCCGCATCCCGCCTGATTTCCAAAGATTGGCAAAGCCGTTTACCAAACAACAGCGTGCCCTACACTTCTACAATTGTGTTCCTGGTCCGCAAAGGCAATCCCAAGAGTATTAAAAACTGGGACGATCTGGTCAAGAATGGCGTATCCGTCATTACACCCAATCCGAAAACATCGGGTGGCGCGCGCTACAACTATCTGGCCGCCTGGGCCTTCGCGGAAAACAGTTATGGCGGCAAGGAAGCCGCCAGGGAATTTGTCAGGAAGTTGTACAAGAACGTGCCGGTGCTCGACTCCGGAGCGCGCGGATCCACGACGACCTTTATCCAGCGAGAAATCGGTGATGTGTTGCTGGCCTGGGAGAATGAAGCCTTTCTTTCGGTCACCGAACTCGGAGAAGACCGATTTGAAATTGTCGTACCGCCGGCCAGCATCTTGGCGGAATGCCCGGTGGCCGTGGTCGATAAAGTTGTCGATCGGAACGACACCCGGGATTTGGCGGAAGCCTATCTGCAAACTCTGTTTTCACCGAGCGGGCAAAAACTCGCGGCGAAACATTATTATCGTCCGGTTCAGCCGGAATATGCCGATCCTGAAGACGTAAAACGCTTTCCAAAATTGGAGCTGTTTAGCGTTCAGGATCAATTCGGCGGATGGCAGAAGGCGCAGACAGAGCATTTCGATGATGGTGGAACGTTTGATCAGATTTTCATACCCCAATGAAACCCCATCGGTGAGCGAGGCCTATTTAGCCGCGTGTGGCGGTGGGAGTGCCTTGTGTTCAAGCCAGGCGAAGCGTTGCTTCCGCCTGGCTTTCGGCCGGTTCCGAAACAAGACATGGCGGATAATCGTGATCTGTCCCCGATAAACAAGGACATACCGCACTGACCCTGGTTTCGCTCGGTAAATTTAAAGAGCAAGGCTATCTAATACACTTTTTCACTTGTGTAGTGAAAAACAAACTGTCGGAACGTGTTTGGCCTAAGACCAAACTACGAAAATCCCGCAGATGGTCAAACGACTGGCCTGTCATACACCAATTGCATCGGCGATATCCTGTGCCTGCAAGCGCAATTCGCGAAGGGCGGTGGTTTCCCACAGTACCGCTTTGCGCATCGGGCCGATGCACCACAATCCGTTGACCGGCTTCGCGAATTTATCCAGGATTTTCCCGTCGGGAGTGCAGAGTATGCCGAGGCCAATCGGATCGTTCACCATTATGCCCTGGTTAATCAGGTTGTCGAGAACCGGCAGTCTTACTTTCCGGTAATTGGATTCCGGACCTGTGCAATTGATTACTTTCTGGAAGACCCCCGAATGGTTGCCTGTCTCATTTGACCAGGATACGTCGATTCCATCCGGGTGCATCTTCGCCCCCTCGATTTTGGCTTTTCCGATTGTGAGCTGGCCAGAACTCTCCAGTTCACTCAGGATCGCGGCGGAGATGGCAGGGATACGATGGCGGACGACTTCCCAGATCGGGCGCAAACGCTTCAGGAAATACTTTCTTTCGTCCCAACTCCAGCGTTTCCAAGTTTCCTGAGTCAGGGGGCGCAATCCATCTATAACGGCAGGCCAGGGAATATTCCTGCGTTTACGGATCTCACCGGTGAGCCAAAAAAAAGCATCGCGCGGATTCAGATAGCCCGGATCCTCCAGTTCAACCGGAGGGTGGGACAGGTCATGCGGTAGAGGGAGTTTTCCCCTGCGCGAAAGCATGGAGATTTTCCCTTTGAAGTGCCGCGTGTTCAGACCCAGGACAACATCGACAGCGGTAAGGCCGGTTCCAACCAGCAGAATGTTTTCATTGCCCGTGATATGAGCATAGACCCGATCGGTCCACGGGTTGGCAAAATACCCCGGAGCCTTTGTCACTGCTTCGTTATCGGGGAATATATCACCCGGGGGGAAATTACCCAGGGCAAGAACCACGTGATCCGCAAGCAAAACGATGCCTGATTCGAGTGTCGCCTGAAGTTTTTCGTTCTTTCTTTCGATGGCCAAAACTTCGTCGATCCGAATCTGGAGTGACGCAGCATGTTCGTGGTGCGCTTTCTCCAGGTGTTCGACAATGTAATCACCGAATATTTTTCGTGGAACAAATGTTTTCGGCGACACCGAAGGAAGAAGGTGATTGTAGCGAAAACTGTTTTGCTCCAGCCATTTTACGAAATGATTCGGCTGATCGGGAAACAGACTCATTCCGGCGGCAACGACGTTCAACGGCTGGTGCGTGAAATCATGGTGGTAAGCAACTCCCCTTCCTAATAGTTCGGGGTTCTTTTCCAGCATAATGATTTCGCTGGCATTCTTGTTTCCGGCCAGTTGGAACGCAAGTAGGGAACCGGAGAGTCCTCCGCCAACAATCAGAATTTTCTTAGCCATCTACTCGTATCGTTTCCGTAAATTAACCGGGTGGTTCGACGGCAATATTGACGGACGTCACAATAACTCTTAAGCCAGCTCGGATTTTAATCCTAAAGCAAGCGGTCGAGTCGCCCAGTTTAAAATATTTTTCTCTGGTATAAACCCGGGTAAGGCGGAACCATGGACGGGTTCCGCGGAATGGGAAACGACCTACCACGCTAGTAGGCAGTCAATTTGAATCACATAATTCCGTCATTCCGGCAGGGATTGCCGGAATCCAGTTGCCAAGGACGGCCACTGCAGCGATCACATCCTGGTGTTCTGGACCCCTGCAATCCCTGCCGGGGTGACGGGGCATTGCAATT
>JBOICY010000544.1:0-3524 GCA_050740335.1 Methylococcales bacterium
GGCATTGCCTTGGCTTCCGGAGCGCCTTTGCTATCCGGGTTAGTTGCAGGCATGGTGGGTGCGATCGTGGTCGGAGCGCTGAGCGCTTCAAGTTTTGGTATCAGCGGACCGGCCGCGGGTCTGGCGGTCATCGTGTTCGGCGCGATCGCGGACTTGGGTTTTCAGACTTTTTTGCTCGCGGTGGTGCTGGCCGGCTGTTTGCAGGTCGTCATGGGATTCTGCGGCGCCGGCGTGATCAGTTACTATTTCCCGTCGGCGGTCATCAAAGGCATGCTGTCGGGGATCGGCATCATCATTTGTCTCAAGCAGATTCCACATGCTTTGGGATACGACTCCGATTACGAAGGCGACCTGGCTTTCAATCAGGAAGATCATTACTCGACTTTTTCCGAATTGGGACACATGGTCGGATTCATCGAACCGGGTGCTTTGATCATTTCGATCATGACCTTGATCATTCTAATCGTTTGGGAAAGCCCAATGCTCAAAAGCCTGCGATTTCCCCAGTGGGTCCATGGAGCGGTGATCGCGGTACCGGCCGGGACCGCGCTCAACTTCCTGTTTTCGAGTTACGCACCGGATCTCGCGTTATCCGGAAAGCATCTGATCGTGATTCCGGTCGGCGAAACCGCGCTGCATTGGATCAGTCATTTAGACTTCCCGGACTTTTCCCGAATCGGCAACCCCGAGGTCTATTGGACCGCAATGATCCTAGCGATTGTCGCGAGCGTGGAAACGCTTTTGTGCGTGGAAGGAAGCGAAAAGCTCGATCCAGACAATAGAATCACGCCCGTGAATCGGGAACTTCAGGCCCAGGGCGTCGGTAATATCTGTAGCGGCTTGCTGGGCGGCATGCCGGTCGCGCAGGTCATTTTGAGAACCTCGATCAACCTCCAGGCCGGCGCGAAAACCCGCTTGGCCAGCATCATGCACGGCTTCTTGATCCTGGCTTCGGTCTTGTTGATCGCGCCGCTGATCAATCAAATCCCGCTCGCGAGCCTCGCGGGCGTCTTGTTGATGGTCGGCTATAAATTGGCCGCGCCCGCGCAGTTCCGGCAAATGTTTCAGACCGGCTGGCATTATTTCATTCCGTTCATCGTTACGGTGCTCGGATTGATTTTCACCGATCTTTTGATCGGCATCGGCATCGGCATGGCGGTGGCCTTGTTTTTCATTCTATTGCAGCATCACAATTCGCCGTTCGTTTTGCATACCGAGCCCGAACGCAACAAAAGCATCCTGCATCTATCCAAGAATGTGTCCTTTCTGAACAAGGCGGATATCTTCAAAGCCTTGAGACAAATTCCGCGCGACTGTGAATTCGTGCTCGACGCGACTCAATGCTTGTTTCTGGATTACGATGTATATGAACTGATCAATCACTTCAAAGCCGAAGCCCGCCGCAAAAATATCGACTTCCGATTGGAAAATTTCCGCGGTTACGGTGTCCTGGAACCGGTCAGGAACCGTTTGCCGCAAACTCTTGCCGAACAGCAAGCCTTGTCCGCGGCCGATGTACTTGAGATCTTGAAGGAAGGCAACCGCCGCTTCGTGAACAATCTCAAATCCAATCGGAATATGCTCGAGCAAATCAATGAATCGCGCGACAACCAGTTTCCGATGGCCATTATTCTGAGCTGCATCGATTCGCGCACCTCGGCCGAATTGATCTTCGATCAAGGGCTCGGGGATATCTTCAGCGTGCGCGTGGCCGGGAATGTGATCAATGAGGATATCCTCGGCTGCATGGAATATGCTTGCAAAGCCTCCGGCTCCAAGCTCATCGTCGTGCTCGGCCATTCCAATTGCGGCGCGGTCAAAGGGGCCTGCGCGGATCTCAAATTGGGCAATTTGACCGGCTTGCTGGACAAGATCAAACCCGCGATTTCGGCCGTCCAATCGAAAACGCCACTATTCGATCCCAAAGATCCCAAGTTCGTGCAACAGGTCGCTCATTGCAATGTATTGCTATCCAGGGACCAAATCCGCGCAAGAAGCCCGATCCTCGGCGAACTGGAAGCGAGTGCCAATATCAAAATTGTCGGCGCGATGTATCACATCGAGACCGGTCAGGTGGGGTTTTTGGAGAACTTTTGAGGAAACCTTGGCCGACATCTAAATAGGTCTGTTATTTTTGGACCCTATTGGAGAGCGGGCATCTCGCCCGCAAGCGGCCAAGATGGCCGCGCTCCAGTGCCACCTTCATGACGAAAACAAATCCTTCGGTGTACCTGCGGGTCCGGCTTCGAGCGAAGCGGTCCAAATCGCGTGCCGTTTTGGCCTTGCGCTTATGAAACAAGTTGTCCGTACCCATCAGGCTCTCTTTTTTAAAGGCCTTACATACGGTAGTGCACCGTAGCGCCCGGATAGATAGGCTAACTCCAAATTTTCGCGTCCCTTGCGCGGGCTGAAATCGGTCAACGGATAGATCACGCTGGCGTGTTGCGTATCTTTCTCACAGAACCAAATCTGGTCGCGACGGAATACTTCTTGATTGAGAATCGACGTTTCATGGGAAGTGAAAACCAATTGGGCGTTTTTCGGATTGGTTTCGCTGCTGTGAAACAACCGCACCAGAAATTTGACTAGATTGGGATGTAGATTGTCATGCAATTCATCGATGAAAAGTACGTAGCCATTGGCCAGGCAGTCGATCCAGGGGCCGGCGAACGCGAACAGTTTTTGCGTGCCATCGGACTCGTCTTCGAAATCAAATGAGACCGTCTCGCCTTCGATGCTTTTATGCACGCTTTTGATGCCGAGGACCTGTTCATCTTTCAATTCTCCGGCGATCATGTTTTTCACGGGCTCCGGCATATCATCGGGTAGCTTTTTCGGGTCGAATGGTTGCTTTTCGATCACGATATCGTTGATATCCAAATCGGCTGCACGCAGAAAGTCTATGATTTCCGCTTTCCCGCCGCTTTCACACAACAACGCGCTGAATCCCGGCCCCATCCGGCCGAGGTTGAGCACATGGAGTGTTGTTTTGAACCAATTGTAAACTGGCCGAAGCTGTTGGCTATTCAACTGTACAGCGGTTGATAGGAACAGAGCGTTATCGCGAGTGGACTTCTGCCAGAGGTGCTTCTCGCCCGCCAGGTTGCTCCCCAAATCCCATTGATAGCGCCCGGTTGCCCGATTCCAGGCGCGTCCGAGCCAGTTCTGCGGCCGTCCTTTGGGATAAGCCAGGAGCCATTCCTCATGAATGCGATCGGCCGTCGCCGTGAAGCCGTATTGATAACGGACATGATCGACGATAAACGCGACTTCGAATTCGCTCGGGCGATCGACCGAGGATTGACTCAAGCGAAAAGGAGTGATCGGAAGCTCGTCGCCGTGTTGCGCGGATGCGGACTTCAGTACAATTTGCTCCATTGTGCTTAACGCGAGCAAAATATTGGATTTGCCGGCCGCATTTGGGCCGTAAATCGCGGCCGACCGGAGCAAATCGAATTCATGTGCCGCTACGATTTTAAACGTATTGCTGTCAACCAGTTCTTCGCCTTTGGCCTTGACAAGGC
>JBOICY010000545.1:0-9482 GCA_050740335.1 Methylococcales bacterium
CGGCTGTAATACCGTGATTGCCAGCCGCAGCCCTGAACGGGTTGAGCGGATGGCGGCCTCGCTTGCGAACGGGGTGGGATTTCCTGACTGCAATGTGCGTGACTCGAAGTGCATCACTTCTCTGTTCGAATTTGTGGATGCCAAGTACGGCAGGCTGGACATTTTGATTACCAGTGCCGGAATCGGCAGAGGGGAATCAGCCCCGGGTTTCAAACCCGATGAGGTCGCTTTCTTGAATGAGACGGAGTGGGACGAAGTGATCGACACGAACCTCAAGGGCGTCTATCTGGCCGCTAAAAAAGCGGCAAGTTATATGCTTACCAGACGTAGAGGCCAGATAATCAACATCTCCTCCGCGCGCGGAGCGGTCCGCGGCCATGCCTATGGCGCCAGCTATTGTGCATCGAAAATGGCGGCGAGAGCCCTGTTCGAATCGATGGCTGCGGAGTTGGGACCCTATGGTATTCGAGTCCTGTCATTCATGCCGGACGCGGTGGATACCGATTTGATCCGGGGCAGCCGGCTTGCGAATCGCGGCGCCATAACACCTGAACAAATCGGAAAAATTGTGGCCGATGCGCTCGTTATACCGATGGATACGATGCTGATCAATCTGTTCATTCTACCAATCGGGGCTGGTATTCAACACCCGCTACCGATCAATCAAAAGGCCAAAGCATCGTGAATACAGTCGAAAAAATGAACATCATTGTAACCGGAGGCGCGAGTGGTATCGGACGTGCGACTGCCGGGATGCTGTCGGAGCGTGGCGCATCCGTCATGATTGCCGATCGTGATCATGCCCGCGTCGAAGAAATGGTCCTGGAAATCCGCAGCCGGAAGGGATCTCAAAACATCGCCGGATGCACGATGGATGTCCGCCTGGCGGCCGATTGTGAACGCATGATGAGAAATGCCGAAGAACAGTTCGGAGAATTGGATGCGGTGGTACATTGTGCCGGAATTCTGCGGTCCAAAGGCAGCAGGCCGCGTCCGGTTCATGACATCGATGAAACCGAGTACGATGAAGTCATGGGTATAAATCTGAAGGGTACTTTCTTGGTCAATCGAGCCGCATTGCAGACCTTCATGCCAAAAAAAAGAGGCCAGATTATCAACCTGTCTTCCACGAGTGGACAAAAGGGACGGCCATTGGATGGCATTTACAGCGCTTCGAAAGCGGGAATTATTGCTTTAACCGAATCGATCGCCGAAGAAGTTCGTGCCTTTGGTATTCGAGTGCTGGCGATCATTCCGGACGCGGTCGACACGCCCTTGTGGACTCAAAATGGCGGTATCAATGCCGCCCCGCAGGGGGCATTGCCGGCTGAACGGGTCGCTGAAGTGATATTGATGATTCTGAGTCTTCCACCGGATATTCTGTGTGAGAATTTAGTGGTTGCGCCCATGAGATTGCGTACTCACCGTAACCAGCTAGCGGTAATCTAAAAGTACCCTACCCGGCTATGAGCGGTGTAAACTCGCCCCCGATCATGAAAATATCATACACTTATGCCATCCGAACTTCAAGGTCAAAGTTAGAGGCGCCTTGGGCGGCGCTTTACCGAAATCAGCAAGGACGCACGCTCTCTAATCCCTTGATCGTGTCTTATGAGACCGCGGGCAGCGTTGCCGAAAATACCTCCGAACCAGATCGTTTGAATTTATTCCTCGGACGAGCATCACGTTAAGTAAATCTATAACATCAATTACAGAGAAAGGAGAGAAACATGAAACTTGGATTTTTAGCTACAGTATTACTTTGTCTAAGTAGCGCCACGAACGCGCAATTGGTCGATCGGGATGGCGGTATGATCTACGATACCGACCAGGACCTTACTTGGTTGAAGGATGCCAATTACTCCAGGACGCAGTACATTCGTAGCGGTGGCTTAAGAGGCGATAAAGATGGTTTCATGGACTGGAATACAGCAAACGCGTGGGCAAGAAGCTTATTGGTCGGCGGGTATAATGACTGGCGATTACCCAGCATTACCGAGACACCGCCGGATCGCTGTAATTTTGGTTATGATGGCACAAATTGCGGCTACAATACCGATGCCTCCCTCTCTGAAATAGCTTACATGTTCCATAGCAATCTGGGTAATGTATCGCTTTTTAATACGAAAGGTAATCTCCGTATCGGAATAAGCGGGTTCGACTGGGGTTTGGTGAATCGTGGCCCATTCGACAAATTATTTAACGCTATTTACTGGACTTCGACCGAATTTACACCGTATACCGAGAATGCCTGGGCATTCCTTATGCATGACGGTTACCAGTTCGACGCCAACAAGGGCAACCGGTTCTTAGCCTGGGCGGTTCGTTCCGGGGATGTTAAACCAATCACTCCCTAGCTGTTAAGGTCCTTGTGATTTTAAACCCCTTCGGTAAAGGTTTCCGAGCGTGCGTAGATCTTTGCCCTGGCCCCGGGCACGGAAATGTCCGCGTCTGTTTTTGTGCCGCGTATGGCCTTATCGACTGAATGACGAAAGATACGCGAACCGTTGCACCGGAAAATTTTCGGGGATTTGATTGATCAGGAGCAGAACATTGGGGGGGTTGGATGCTGCAATGAAGTATCCGAGTAGCATTAAACCCGCTGCTACGCCTTGTCAGTCGAGCCGGTTTTCTTGTCTCCTGGTTTTGATGATAATCTGCGCCTTTGCTTTTGGCTGCGCGTCAAGGTCTCAGACCGCTGAACATTCGATGTCGGTTGCAGGCGTCCAGCGCGACTACATACTGTATGCGCCCAAGAAAGCTAACGAATTCAAAGGCAAGCGACCACTGGTTTTGGTTCTTCATGGGGGTGGCGGAACGTCCGAATTTGCGGTGCGTAATACAGCCGGTAAATTCAATGAATTGGCCGATCGAGACGGCTTCTACGTAGTGTATCCGAACGCCTACAATAAGATGTGGGATTTTGGAGAAGGGAAAGTGTCGGAACAGCTCGAAACGCGGGTCAACGATTTCGCGTATTTCAAACAGTTACTTGCGTCATTACTGGAAAGGTATCCGATCGATCCAAAACGCGTTTTCGCCACCGGCATTTCGCGCGGCGGACAGGCTTCGTACTTCCTGGCATGCAAGGTGGGAGGGTTCCGGGCGATTGCACCAGTGGCGATGCCGCTGCCGGATTTTCTCAAATCCGACTGCGAAAAAGGTCCGCCGGTGGGTTTAGCTATATTTAACGGGACAGACGACCCACTCGTGCCTTATTCCGGCGGCCAAATCAAGGTGTTCAAACAAGAACGGGGCAAAGTGCTGTCGACGCTCGATACGGTGAAGTTATGGCTGGCACGCAACGGTTGCGGCGCGCCGAAGATTTCGAGTACGGAAAAAATCGATATCGTGAACGACGATACTTACGTCGAGAAAGTAACTTGGGAAGAGGCCTGTCCGTTGTCGCCGGTTGTGCTTTATCGAATCGAAGGCGGCGGTCATACCTGGCCGTCCGGAACACAGTACCTGCCGGGTTTCATTGTCGGCAAGGTGACTCGGGATATCGATGGCGCGGTTGAAGCCTGGCGTTTTTTTCAAGGATTCAAGTAGACCGAACGATTGCGACTAAGCCTGAAATTAATGACATGAATTTTCCCCTCTTCCCAAACGCCGCACGAGGCGGCGTTCCTGGGGAGATCAATCAAACGTCGGCGGCGTTTTTTCATCGATCCATGCCACCGAGTTGTGTCTAATACCACCCGGTGCTGTCTACCGTTTTTTTCGATCTACAAGAGCCGGTCGTTTCATGAAACCGTCGTTCATCTCAGATATCGAAATTTTGCGTACCAGCCCGAATTCCTTTCTTCTTCAGGATTTGGTAAGCGGTAAGAACTTTCATCTCGACAATCAAACTCGCTATCTGGTCCGCTTATTGGACGGCAACCGTACTCTGGAACAGATTCGCGAAGCCTATCACGGACACTTCAGCCAGGAATTACCGGAGCGGGTATTAAAAGAGTTTCTGGAGCAGTTACGCCGGCTGGGTATGCTGGCCACTACTCAGGACATGGAATCTCCGGGTACTTTGAGGGAGAGATCGCCGGATTCCGCTCAAAAACGGATAAATAAGGAAAGCCAATCGCTAATCAATGCACGATTCGATATTCTTGCCGCGTTATTTGGATGGACGATGCATCCTGTAACCCTGCTTCCGGTCACACTATTGGCAATCAGCGCAGCAACTGCCCTAATCAGGAATTGGGAACGGTTTGAGTTGACGGTCTATCATTTCTGGCACTCAATACAAGTACTACCCCTGATCTTGCTGCCCTACTTGATTGCCTGGCTGATCACCTTCACCATGGGCGCTATCACTACAGGGATCGCATGCCGCCAATTCGGGGGACACATCCGGGGTTTTTACTTCAACTTCTATCTTGGATTATTGCCTCAGGTGTATTGTGATACCGGGGATTCATTCAATTGGATGCAACGTCGTGGCAAGTGGGTAATGCTCACGGTTCGATTTTGGACTTATCTTGCTATCGGATCCTGCGCCGCGCTATTTTGGAGATCCATGCCCTTCGATTCCAATTTAACGTTCTTTTTCGCAGTGCTGGTTATTATATGCTCGATCGCCAGCTTGGCCGGCGTTATCGTATTCTTTCCGGGCGACGGCTATCGTGTTGCAAGTTACCTTTACAAAGATCCACGCCTGCGCGAGCGTGCTTTGGCGGAAACTTTGGCATGGCTTTCAATGCGCCAATCCGAGGAGGCTTTGGGGGATCGGGAACGCTGGCGGTTGCGCTGGTTTGGACTCGGTATTTACGTCACTTATACAGTACTGGGAGGCGCCGCACTGATTTTCGGGGGCCGCCGGGTCATAGATGCCTATGGCGCGCGCGGGGCCTTGATCGTGATCGCACTGGTTCTTTTGGTTGTTTATAAGCCGGTAATGAAAATGATAAAAAGCATGAAGTACATCGGTTGGGCTCGACGATTTGGCGGCGGGGTTTACTACCGCTGGACTCTACGCCTGGTTTTTATAACCGGGTGCGTCGTGGTCGGCATACTGCCCTACAACTACGATATTTCCGGACAATGTAGAATCATTCCCGCGGCTGAATTTGGCGCTCGCGCTCAAATTTCCGGAGAAATTGCCAAAATTCATGTTCGGGAAGGAGACCGGATTCAAGCCGGGACCCGCTTGGTTAGTTTATCCAATCCAAAGATTTCGATGGCGCCCGATATTATCCGCAAGCAGCTCGACGGGGCGCGCGCAGAGTTGGAATTGGTGGTTTCCGGAACCAGGCCAGAAGACATCGAGATCGCTAAAGCCGAAGTGTCGAGAAGTCATGCCGAGCTAAAGCTGTCGGAAGCCGAATTGACGCGTATTCAGGATTTGTCCAGCCGGGATCTTGCACCGGAATCTCAGCTTGACCGGGAAAGGTATCAGTATGACGCGGCCAAGCAGCAAGTCATCGAAGCGAATCAGAAACTGGCTCGGGCGAAGGCCGGAAACCGGGCCGAAGAGATCGATCGCGCCAGGGCATTGGTGCTCGAAATGGAAGCGAGTTTGCGGCAGGCGGAAAAGGTGGCCGAATTGCTGACTATTAATACACCGGTTTCCGGCAGGGTAGTCACCCAGTACCTTCTGAGTAAGGCCGGTCAATATGTGGAGCCTGGCGATCTCCTCATGATCATTAATAATTATGATAACCTTCAAGTTGAAATCGCGGCGGAAGAAAACGCGGGGCTGCTGGCTCGATCCGGCGCGCCGGTGGATGTGCGCTTAAACGCGCTGGATGGCCGGTTACTGACCGCGCAGGTCGTGAGTGTTGCACATTATGCGGATAGGTGGCTGCCAACTGAACTCAGTCGAACCGACAAGGAATCTAAACAGGAGGAGCGCCTGGATCGAGGAGGAGACGAGCATCGCTTCCGCATCATCGCGGAATTCAATCAGCCGGTTGCCGAGTTAAAACCCGGAATGCTTGGATACGCCCGGATCTTCATTCGGGAGGAGATGCTTTGGCAGTCGATTGCACGCCCGGTACTGCGGTTTTTCCGGACCGAGGTCTGGTCGTGGATTCCGTAAGATCCCCCGGTCAGCTGGGTTCAGAACAGAGTTGTTGCCATAAACTAGAGAGCGTAGAGTGACGAAAGAGCAAGTTCCCAAACTGCATGGCCTTGGCCAATCGGCCTCCGGACATTTGCTGCTGGCTAAGGAACTGAGCAAACATGGCCGTTTACCTCAGGCGCTGAAAGAGGTGGAATTCTCTTTGGATATGAATCCAGAATTCGTAGAAGCGCATTACGTCAAAGGGTTGATACAGTTCCGGACTGGAGATCTGGAGGGTGCATCCAAAACATTCACGATCGCCGTGGAGCTAAGGGGTGATTATGTCGACGTATGGATCGCTTTGTGTCTGGTTAAAACCGAACTCGGTGAATATAATGATGCGCTTTCGGCCATTGCAGAGGCAATCCGCTGCGATCATAAAAATGCGAATGCCTATCTGTTACAGGGAAACATTTTAATGGCGCAGAACCGTCTTTCGGATGCAAGTCTATCCTATCAGGCGGCTTTAGATAATAACCCGATGCTGACGGTTGCACGCTACAAACTGGGTCACGTATTGACGCAACTGGGGCGAGAAACGGAGGCCGAGGCACAGGTGGTACGAGCGTTGCGTCTCAATCCGATGGACGCTTCCAGCCGGATCTTACTCGGTGACTTGCTGCTTTCACGTGGCAAGCCTGAAGAGGCGGCCAAAGAGTATTTAGCCGCCGTCAAGCTGGATCAGCAACCTTCGGCCATGGCTCAAGGGAAGCTTGGGATGGCTTGGCTTAAGGCCGGATGGATTCGCGAGGCTATGGGCGCATTTCAAATGGCGATTCGCATGGACCAACGTCAATGTTCGAGTTATGTCAATCTGGCGCAATGCTATTTATTGGTGGATCAACCGGACGACGCAATTGAAATCCTGAACCTTGCCAAGGATCTGGATCCGAGCAATCCAAGAATTGACTATCTATTGCAGGACGCGCAAACGCGCAGATCGAACCGCTGACCGGCGATTTGTTCGCTGGTATTCACCGATATTCATTCCATCCAAGCTACCGGTCCAAAACGATCATTTTTACCCTGGTACCAGGAGGTGGCGATAGTGCTTGAAACGAAAGGTTCGAGAAAGAATCCGACGCAAGTTGCAGAGATCCCGTGCGATATTGTTACCGGATTTCTCGGTAGCGGGAAAACTACTTTGCTTCGCCATGTGTTGGATCAAGGCCTGGATAAGCGGAGAATCGCTATCT
The DNA here is from genome assembly GCA_050740335.1 of Methylococcales bacterium. Taxonomy (GTDB): domain Bacteria; phylum Pseudomonadota; class Gammaproteobacteria; order Methylococcales; family UBA1147; genus UBA1147. The sequence continues at coordinate 7,261 of JBOICY010000545.1, forward strand.
TAATGAATGAGGTCGGGGATATTGGTATCGACGGAACTGCTATAAGCGGCCTGGAAGGGTTTGAATCAATAACAGAGCTAAACAGCGGTTGTGTGTGCTGTAGTATAGACGAGTTCAGCTTCGCTAACGCATATCAACAAATCATACAGGAAATACAACCTGATCTGGTGATTATTGAAACTACAGGATTGGCGGACCCGGCGCCGATCCTCGGCCGTCTGGAAAGCGTCGGCACCAGCCATGATGCCGTGATCACCGTAATTGACACGGAGAATTATCTGACTTGCGCGAAGGAGAATCCTGTTCTGGTTGCTCAAGTTAAGGCAGCCGATTTTCTGGTGTTGAACAAGACCGATTTGGTTAGCCGGAACGAATATTCCGAAGTCGAGCGAGAATTACGGTCGATCAATCCTCGCGCAGCGATAATAAGGACTTGTCGCGGTCAAGTACCCATGGAATTACTGTTCGCAACCGGTGCCGCTCGAGTGCGCACTGGCCAGGCATCGCCAGGAAAATCGGAAATCGAACCAATTGAGGGACATGCTCACGGAGTAGACTCGTTCAGTTATCGCAGCCAAGGAGCGTTGAATTTAAATGACTTCCGCAGGCTGTGCGAGTCTCTACCCGCGCAGGTTTACCGTGCGAAAGGGATTGTGGACCAGGGTGCTGGCGAAGCACCGGCTCTATTCAATTTTGTTTGTGGCAGGTTGGACATCGAGCCTTTGCCCGCGTTGCGAGGCCACGGACTGGGAACCCAGGCGGTGTTTATCGGCACGGGTATTTCAGATCTGGAAGCGGAAATCATCAGAAATCTACAAAATTGTGCGCAAACGAAATCGTATCGCCGGTAAAGTAGCCTGGATCTTTTAATTAGTGTTATTTTGTTAATAATTCTTGAATCGGTTGATCGTTATGAACCTGCATCGAAATTTTGCTTTTGGCAGTACAGTACGCGGTTTTTTTTTAACACGGCCAAGATGGGAATCTAATTTTCCCGTATTCCTGAATGAATCCCAAACATCAATCCGGCTCAATATATACCGTGCAAAATACGCGACTGCCTGGACACAGGTTTTTTTATTGTTCTTCTGTTCGGTAATGATGATTAATCTAACCTCATGCACACAATCTGGTCGAGGGAAAGGTCATCAAAGCGAAATGTCGCCCGGACCGTCTGGAGGATTTCTCGATCGTGATTACAGGCTGCCAATAGTTTGGCTGGAATCCCGGGGTCAATATTCCGATCCGGGAGATTATGCACGATTACTCACATTTGGCGGGCGCAAACGATTCTACGAGGTTCATATACCGCCACAGTACCGTGTCAATAAAGGGAAAGATAACCAATATCCGCTAGTGCTGGCGTTGCACGGCGGTGGCGGGAATCCAGGAGTAATTCGTTACGAGACGCGAATGAATGATGTTTCCGATCGAACTGGGTTCATCGTGGTTTATCCGGCTGGAACAGGGGTCGGATCTTATGATCGAATACTGTACTGGAATTCCGGGCCTCTGCATAAAGATGCCAGCCAGCGAGATGTCGATGACGTACAATTCATTGCCAGGGTACTGGACGACGTTTCGGCTTTTTTTTCGATTGATCCAAGCCGTATCTATGCGACAGGACTGTCCAACGGAGCACAGATGAGTTTCAGACTGGCCTCCGAGCTTTCCGATCGAATCTCTGCGATCGGTCCGGTTGCCGGAGATCGTACCATCGGTCAGTTCTTCGGAGCGCCGCCTCGACCCTTTCCGGTCATCGCCTTCCACGGCAAACAAGATACCTATCTGTCATTTAACGGAGGGGAGCCCACTAAAACGGCATTCGAAGCGCTAAGTCGCATACCTGTGGCTGAAACCATCAAGGGTTGGGTCATTCAAGCGGGTGGATCCCCTGATAAGCCCGAAATAACGACCAAAGGTCATGCCGTTCGGTATCACTATGAACCCAAAAGCAGTCAAGGCACCGAGGTTGATTTCTGGGTGCTTGAGGACGGAGGGCATACCTGGCCGGGCGGCCAAACGACGAAGATCGAGGCTTTCGCGGGTGTCGGCCATATCAATCAGGATATTTTCGCCTCTGAGGTGATGTGGGAATTCTTCCAACGACACCGACTCCCACCAAGATTGCGAGATCGATGATCCCGGCGAACAGGATACCGAAGCGATGCCCGGAATGATGGAAATCGATCCGACACTCAAACAGAGCCCCTGTTCACGAC
>JBOICY010000546.1:0-12460 GCA_050740335.1 Methylococcales bacterium
ACCTCGTACCATTGCCCCGGCTGGAGGTTCGCCAAGCCGCTCAGATCGGCCGATAAATTCGCATTCGGGGCCGTCGCAACCGGATTGGCGGGGCCGGCGTATGAACGTCCTTCAGGCCCCTGAGTTAGATGGGATACAGAATCCGACTTCAATTGAACGGGTGCCGGCTTTCCGTTTGCGAGAGAGGAGCGTTGTTCTTGCGGCAACCGACCCTCGACTCTTCCGTGGCAATCGCCGCAATCGCCGAGACGAATCTGCGCATTGCCGGGAACGTTATGGGGGTTATTTGCTGTCCCGGCTACCACAAAATTCAGGCTTATTCTAGCCGCCATCCGTTCCGGAAAGACTATTTCGATCTTTTCTTTTCCAGGAAGTAACGAACCATAACCGAATATTGCCTGAGAGATAATTAATAACAACTCAATCGATATTCTGCCGACCATTAGTCCAACGCTGCCTGTGTGAGCCTATTGATGTCCCCCACAAATCCTCGTTCGTTACCATGATACCCGATCCCGGCCCAGGAGGCTGTCCGAGAATAGCGACATGCGGAAGATCACGGCCATTTATTGACCAGGGCCCCGGCTATCCGCGCCCGTGGTTCATCATTTCATAGACATGGGCCTTGGCGCTGCTCGCGAGCGCTTTCAGGTTGTAGCCGCCTTCGAGCGTGGATACGATTTTTCCCGCGCAGTGTTGATCCGCGATGTCCAGGAGTTTGCGCGTTACCCAGGCATAATCGCTGTCCGTGAAGTTCAAGGATGCGAGGGGGTCAGCTTGATGGGCGTCGAATCCAGCGGAGGTTAGAATGATTTCCGGTTTGAATCGGTTCAGAGCCGGAAAGATCATTTCGTTCATGGCTTCTTGAAATTCGAGGCTGCCGTCTCCGGGCTCAAGTGGCGCGTTGAAAATATTGCCCAGGCCGGTTTCGCTTCGCTGACCGGTTCCCGGATAAAGCGGCATCTGATGCGTCGAGGCATACAGCACCGCTGGATCATGATAAAAAATCTCCTGGGTCCCATTGCCATGGTGAACATCGAAATCGACGATCGCGACCCGTTGGATGCCATACTGCCGGCGCGCATGGTTCGCGGCGATCGCGACATTGTTGAACAGACAAAAGCCCATGGCACGTTTCGTTTCCGCATGGTGTCCCGGCGGACGGACCGCGCAAAACGCGTTATCGGCTTGTCCGGTCAGGAGCATGTCCACCGCATCGCAGACCGCTCCGACCGCATGCAGGGCGGCTTCCCCGGAATCCCTGGAAACCACGGTGTCGCCGTCGATGTAGCCGGTACCGCGTTCCGGGATCGCACGAAAAATCCGGTCGAACTGTTCCCGAGGATGGACGGCCAGGATCTGATCGATACTGCCCCGCGGAGCTTGTTTACGAGTTAGATCCTTGAATTCAGGCGCATTCAGTGCCGATTCGATGCTCTTGAGCCGCTCCGGACACTCCGGATGTCCGAATCCGGTATCGTGGTTGAGAAAGATCGGATGGCTATAGAATAGCGTGGTCATGACAACGCGTCGTGCGCTCGTCCATTGGTTTATGATTCACCGTGATAGAACCGCATATTAACACATGGCAGCTCTTTTGTTCCCAGCCTCGCAATGTTCTCTACATCTTGGAGATCGATCGCGTAAATGAAAGGCAGGCCCAGTCTATTGATTGCCAGATATTTCGGGGTCTCCGACGATGCTATGAAGATTCCATGGAAAGCACTTGGCCTGTCTCGCAATGGAAGAAAAGACGTTTACAAGCGCACCATGCTGTACGAGCCATGATGGACATTAAACCGGCCTGACCAATGACCGCCATCGCTTTCGATCCACTCAAGTTTGCCAAACGTCTCAAAGAGGCCGGATTCACCGAGCAGAAGGCCGAAGCGCTAGGCGGGATTCATCGAAGAAACCCTCGCCACCAAACGCGATCTGAAGGAGCTTGAGGTTGCTATAAAAAGGAATGTCAAGGAACTTGAGATTGCACTGAAACGCGAGTTGAAAGAGCTGGATGTCAAAATCGAAAACCTTCGCTCTGATCCCGCCCGCGATATGAAAGAACTGGAATTCCGACTTTGCTGGTCATCGGTGTCATCATCGGATCGATTCGTAGCATTTTGAATGGTAAAATCGCCATTTATTGAGACCGTTTCGTCTCGTGGATTCTTTGTCATTTTTATAGAGTCTTGGTATGGCTGGTCATAGTAAATGGGCTAACATTCGAATTCGTAAAGGATTGCAGGACGCTAAGCGCGGCAAATTATTTACCAAGCTGATCCGGGAGATTACGGTTGCCGTGAAAAAAGGGGGCGGTCCGGATCCCGCGTACAATCCGAGTCTTCGTTCCGCGATGGATAAAGCGTTTTCCAATAACATGAAAAAGGATACTATAGAAAATACAATAAAGAAGGCAAGCGGCGCGCTCGACGGTGTCAATTACGATGAAGTTCGCTATGAGGGATACGGTCCCGGTGGTGTCGCGGTTCTGGTCGACTGTCTGACCGACAATCGCAACCGTACCGTTGGCGAAGTTCGTCATGCCTTTACCAAAGCGGGCGGCAATCTCGGGACCGATGGGTCGGTTGCCTACCTGTTTCAGAAAGTCGGCATTCTGAGTTTTGCCGCAGGCCAGGATGAGGACCGGTTGATGGAAGCGGCGCTCGACGCGGGAGCGGAAGATGTGGTCACCAATCAGGATGGTTCCGCCGATGTGCTGACCACTCCGGAGAATTTTCTTCAGGTGAAACAATCGCTGATCGGCGCGGGGCTGGAACCCGAGAACTCTGAAATCACGATGAAAGCGGGAATCCAGGTTGAACTGGACGCGAAGGACGCGGAAAAAATGATCCGATTGCAGGAGCACCTGGAGGACCTCGATGATGTCCAAGGCGTTTATTCCAATGCCGAAATCAGCGACGAGATTCTCGAAGGGATCTCCTGATCCGGGGCCATGTCGCGGATACTAGGCATCGACCCGGGGTCGCGGATTACCGGCTACGGGCTAATCGATGAAACTTCCAGCGGTCTGCGCTATGTTGCGAGCGGATGCATAAGGGTGAGCGAGGCATCCTTTTCCGAGCGATTGAGGCAGATCTTTGAAGGCATCGGCGCGGTGGTCCAGGAACACCGTCCCGACCAACTCGCGATCGAACAGGTCTTTATGCATAAGAATGCCGATTCGGCCTTGAAGCTCGGACAAGCCCGCGGCGCCGCGATTTGCGCCGTGATCGCCCATGAGCTTCCGGTTTATGAATATGCGGCCCGGCAGGTCAAACAAGCCCTGGTCGGCAGCGGAAGCGCCGAAAAGTGCCAGGTCCAGCATATGGTTCGGATCCTCTTGGGTTTGCAGGGCGAGATTCAGGCGGACGCCGGCGACGCGCTGGGGGTCGCGTTATGCCATATCCATATTGAGCAGACCCGAAAACGTCTGAATTCCGGCCAGGTTCGGCCGATTGCGCCGTGAATCGAATTGCAATGAGGAATCGTTCTGCTCTTTCGGTACCTGGAGTGACAAGCAGTTGATCGGATTCTTGCGCGGTTTGCTGGTGGCGAAATCGGCGCCGAGCCTGTTGCTCGATGTGAACGGGGTAGGATACGAGGTCGAGGCCCCGATGCCGACCTTTTATAATCTGCCCGAAATCGGCCGGGAAGTGCATCTATATACCCATCTCGTGGTCCGGGAGGACGCCCAACTTCTGTTCGGTTTTGGCAGTCAGGCAGAACGCGCGCTTTTCAGATCCCTGATCAGGGTAAACGGGGTGGGCGCGAGACTCGCGTTGACGCTCCTGTCAGGTTTGAGCGTTGATGAGTTTCACCGCTGCGTGCGAAATCACGATACGGCGGCCCTGGTCCGGCTTCCCGGAATCGGCAAAAAGACCGCCGAACGATTGATTATTGAAATGCGCGATCGCCTGCCCACCCGCGAGCTGACCGGAATGGCGACTTCGGCTCGTTCGGGCTTTGCCGAGGGTGAACCGATACCGGCGCACGAAGCGGTCAGCGCATTGATCGCGCTCGGTTATAAAAACCAGGACGCGCACCGCATGGTCGAAAAGGTTGAGGTTAAGGGTAAGACTTGTGAGGAAATTATTCGTTCGGCGCTGCAATCGGCCCGATGAACCAGCCAGCCATGATTGACCGGGATCGGGTGATCAGTGTTCACGCAGGCCCTCGGGACGAAGCCCTCGACCCCGCGATCCGGCCGAAGCGGCTTCGCGACTACATCGGCCAGCAGCCCTTGCGCGAGCAGATGGAAATATTCATCCAGGCTTCCTTGAATCGCGGGGATTCGCTCGACCATGTGCTGATTTTCGGCCCGCCGGGGCTCGGCAAGACCACGCTCGCGCATATCATCGCGGTCGAAATGAATGTGAGTCTGCGCCAAACCTCGGGGCCGGTTCTCGAAAAGGCAGGCGACCTGGCGGCCCTGCTGACCAATCTGGAACCTGGTGATGTACTTTTCATCGACGAGATTCACCGTTTGAGCCCGATGGTTGAAGAAATCCTCTATCCCGCGATGGAGGATTACCAGATTGACATCATGATCGGCGACGGGCCCGCGGCGCGCTCCATCAGGCTCGATCTGCCACACTTTACGCTGGTCGGCGCGACGACCCGGGCCGGCTTGTTGACCTCTCCATTGCGTGATCGCTTCGGGATCGTCCAACGCCTCGAGTTCTACTCCGTCGAAGAATTGTCCGAGATCGTAAAGCGTTCGGCGAGAATATTGAATGTCGAAATGGATCTCGAAGCCGCCCGCGAAGTGGCGGCCCGATCGCGCGGTACGCCGCGCATCGCGAACCGTTTGTTACGGCGGGTCAGGGATTATGCCGAGGTCAAGGCTGAGGGCAAGGTCAGCGCGGAAATCGCCGATCAGGCGCTGAACATGTTGAAAGTCGATCGGAACGGCTTCGACCACATGGACCGGCGTCTGCTCAGAACCATGATCGAGAATTTCGACGGCGGCCCGGTCGGTGTGGACAGTCTGGCAGCGGCCATCAGTGAGGAGCGGGGCACCATCGAAGATGTGCTGGAACCCTATCTGATTCAGCAGGGCTATATCATGAGGACACCCAGGGGCCGGGTCGCGACCCGCAATGCTTATCTGCATTTCGGCATGAAACCGCCCGCAGCGGGCCATACCAACCAGGATCTGTTTGATTCATGAAGAACTTTAAATGGCCAGTACGGGTCTATTACGAGGACACGGACGCGGGAGGGGTGGTCTATTACGCCAATTATCTCAAATTCTACGAGCGGGCCCGGACCGAACGGCTGCGCGCACTCGGTTTCGAGCAGGATCAACTGCGACGGGATGCCGGCCTGGTTTTTGTGGTTCGATCGGTTCACGTCGATTATCTGCGTCCCGCGCTGTTTAACGATGAGTTGATGGTGAGCGCGGAGGTCCGGAACCTGAAACGGGCCAGTCTCGAATTCAGCCAGGAAATAACCCGGTCTAGATTTAATTCGGAACCGGAACTGCTGTCCCGGGCCGTGGTCCGTATTGTCTCACTGGATATCGAAACCTTCACACCGATTACCATTCCCGATGCGATCCGTGGACGCATAAACGATGACTGCTAACGGTTCGTTTCTGCAACTGATCCTGGAAGCCAGCTTTGTCGTGCAACTGGTCATGTTGATTCTGGTCATGGCTTCGATCGTTTCGTGGACCTATATCTTTCTAAAACGCAAGGATCTTCAATCCGTGCTGTCGGTCGCGGACGGTTTCGACAGCCGTTTCTGGTCCGGCATCGATCTGGCCGATCTCTACCGGCAGCTGACCGCGAGCGATTACCGGAGTCAGGGGGTGGAAAATATTTTCATCGCGGGATACCGGGAATTCGCGCGGCTGCGCCAGCAGTCCAGTATCGATTCGGCCACGCTGGTCGATGGTTCCCAGCGGGCCATGCGGATCGCCTTAACCCGCGAATTGGACCGGCTCGATGAACGGCTGCCCTTTCTCGCGACGGTCGGCTCCACGAGTCCCTATGTAGGCTTATTCGGTACGGTGTGGGGGATCATGAACTCGTTTCGTGCCTTGGGGAATGTTCAGCAGGCCACCCTGGCCATGGTGGCTCCGGGGATCTCGGAAGCCCTGGTGGCGACCGCGATGGGCCTGTTCGCCGCGATTCCGGCCGTGGTAGCCTACAACCGATTCGTGACCCGGACCGAAAGGCTGAGTACCCGCTACGAAATTTTCATGGAAGAATTCGTGAGCCTCCTGCATCGTCAGGTCAAACCGAGATAATGCGTAAAAACCCGCGTCGCCGTCCAATGGCTGAAATTAACGTCGTGCCGTATATCGACGTGAGCCTGGTGCTCTTGATTATTTTCATGGTGACAGCCCCTTTATTGCAGACCGGGGTCGATGTGGAATTGCCGAACGCACAAGCGAAAACCGTTCCGCAGACCGACACGCCGCCCTTGATCGTCTCGGTGGATTCCGCAGGACAGTATTTTATCGATGTCGGAGATCACAGGGACGAACCCGTAGAGGCCGATGAACTGACTCTCCGGGTTGCCGCCGTGCTCCGGCATAAACCCGCGACCGCCGTAATGGTCCGCGGCGACGCGCGGGTCGGCTACGGCAAAGTGGTCAAGGTCATGGCAGCCCTTCAAGAAGCCGGCGTTCCGAATGTCGGTCTGATGACCCGCCCCTCGGGAGAATGATGAAGTTCTTACGACGCTACGGTTCGGCGGTAGGGTACTCGGTACTCTTACATCTCTTGATTCTGGCGCTGTTCATCTTCAGTTTTATCGACCGATCCGAACCGATACGGCCGCAACCCATACCGGAAACGGTCAACGCGACCGTTCTGGATGAAATGAAGATCGAACAGGAGGTCGAAAAACTCAGACGAGAGGAGGAAAACAAACGTCTCCAGGAACAGCAGCGGCAACAGCAAGTCGAAAACGCACGGCGAAAGGAGGCCGACCGTTTGGCCCGTTTGAAGGAAGAGTCGCGCGAAGCGGAAAAGCGCGCCGCCAAAGAGTCCCGGCAACGCGCAGCCGAGCAGTACGCCGAAGCGAAGCGGATAGCGGCGCTGCGCGAGGAGGCTGCGAAGGAAAGACAAAAGCTGGCGGCGGTCGAAAAGCAACGGCAGGAAGCCGAGAAAGCGCGCGTTCAGGAACAGAAGAGACTCCAGGAAATCGAGAATAAACGGGTCGAACAGGAGAAGAAGCGGATTGCGGAGGAAAGGCGTTTGGTCGAGGAAAAAGCCCGCAAAGTCGCCGAGGAAAAACCGGCTGAACAGAAGAAGGTCGCCGAACAGAAAAAGCTCGCTCAGGAAAAGGAAAAGAAACGGCTTGCCGAAGAGAAAAAGGCGGTTGACGAAAAACGAATCGTCGAAGAAAAGAAAGCTGCGGAGGAAAAGAAGCTGACCGAACAAAAGAGGATCGCCGAAGAAAAAGCGGCTGAGGCAGAACGGCTCGCCGAAGAGAAGAAGGCGGTTGAAGAAAAGAGGATTGCGGAAGAGAAGAGGCTGGCCGAACAAAAAAGGATCGCCGAGGAAAAAGCGGCTGAAGAAAAACGAATTGCCGAAGAAAAAAGGTTGGCGGAGGAGAAAAGGCTTGCCGAAGAGCAGAGGGTAGCGGAACAGAAAAGGCTCGCCGAAGAAGAACAGCAAAAAGGAGAAGCTTTGGAGAAAGAAAAGGCGGAGGCGAGCCGTCGCGCGGAAAAAGCCGTTTCGAACGCGAATGCTTTGATCGAAGACAAACTCAATCGGCTTTGGCGCAGGCCGGTCGGAAGCCCGTCCGGACTGACTTGCTTGATCCGGGTCAAAACCGTTTCGGGCGGCGAGGTCGTGACCGCGCGGGTTATTGAAAGCAGCGGTAACGAGGCCTTCGATCGCTCGGCCGAGAGCGCGGTACTCAAGGCTTCCCCACTTCCAGTACCCGCCGATCCCGAACTTTATTCGGCGTTTCGGAATTTCAATTTCAGATTCCGGCCGGACGCATGAACGATTCGCCCGGATTGTTGATCCATGGCAGGAAGATTCTGCAGGGTAAGTTTTCACGGACTGTTTCCGTGGAAATGTAGTCAAGGTTACAATTCAATACTTTGTGGCTGGAAAAAAAGTGTTTAAACGAAATTCAGCTTTATCTATCCTGATACTACTCGCTTGCCTCTGCGGCGGGGTTCAGGCGCAGCTGACCATCGAAATCACCGGCGGACATGAAGCGGCCATCCCGATCGCGGTCGTACCCTTCGCAACCGCGGCCGGCGACCCTTCGTCCGAGCTCGACCGGATTGTCAAGGCCGACCTCGAACGTTCTGGCCGTTTCAAGGCCTTGCCGGACCGGGAGTTGATTTCGAGACCGAGTCAACCTTCCGACGTGGATTTCGGAACCTGGCAGGCGCTCGGACAGGAATATCTGGTGATCGGGCGGAACCGGCTGGTCGGGCCGGACAGATATTCAATCGAATTCAATTTATTCGATACGTTCCGAAAAGAACAGATCGCCGTTTACGGCATTCCCGGCAGCCGGGCAGGATTGAGGCGGATCGCGCATAAGATCGCGGATCTCATCTATGAAAAGATCACCGGCCAACCCGGAGTATTCAGTTCCAGAATCGCCTATGTCACCGAGACGGTCAAGGCGGATAAGAGCCGCGAGTTCATCCTGCAGGTTGCCGACGCGGACGGTGTCAATCCGCAAACGATCCTGACATCGCGTGAGCCGATCATGTCTCCGGCCTGGTCTCCCGACGGATCAAAAATTGCCTATGTCTCCTTTGAAAAGAAGGTTTCCGCGATATTTATCCAGACGGTGACTACGGGCAGCCGGGAACAGGTGGCGGCATTTTCCGGGATCAACGGCGCGCCGGCCTGGTCGCCGGACGGCAGCCGTCTGGCTTTGACCTTGTCCAAGGACGGCGACCCCGAAATCTATGTACTCAACCTGATCTCCCGTTCACTGGAAAGACTGACCCGCAATTTTTCGATCGACACCGAGCCGGTCTGGTCAGCGGACGGCGGAAGTATCTTCTTCACCTCGGACCGCGGCGGTAATCCACAGCTTTATTCGATCCAACTCGCCGACCGGCAAACCCGGCGTCTGACCTTCGAGGGGAATTATAACGCGGGAGCCGCGGTGTCACCGGACGGTCGCTTCGTGGCGATGGTTCACGGCTCAGGAGGGCGATACCGTATCGCAATTTTAGAACTAGCGACCGGGAATCTGAGCACCCTGACCGACGGGAACGGGGATGAGTCTCCGAGTTTCGCCCCCAATAGCAGCATGGTTCTTTACGCGACGCGACGCGGTGGCCGGGAACAATTATCCGCCGTATCCGTGGACGGTCTTTTCCGGCAACAGCTATTGACCAACACCGGCGGAGTTCGTGAACCCGCGTGGTCACCGCGAAATTGACAATTGAAATGAACGGGGAGCTTGGCGGTCTGTCCTTATATGGATAGATCGATTCAGTCACCAGGTTTTTTACGACAAAATTAAATGGGGCATAAGGTACCAAGGTATGAAAACAGCGTTTTACCAAATCATGATTCTGGCAATCGTCGCGTTACTCGCGGGATGCGAATCCACTCCGGACTCGGACAGCCTTGCCGAAGACGAATCCGCTCAGGGTGCCGGTGCCGGACCGCAGGGCGGCGACCAGTATGGCGCGCAATCCCAGGGCTTTCAATCGGGCCAGGGCTATTCGGGCAGTCCTCTCGATGACCCGCAGAATCCCCTTTCCAAACGTGTCATTTATTTTACGTACGACAGCGCGGAGATTGACCCTGAATACATACCGGTCGTCGAGGCGCACACGCGATACCTGTCCAGCCATCCGGAAATCCAGGTCACCCTGGAAGGGCATGCGGATGAACGGGGCTCCCGCGAGTATAATATCGCGCTCGGCGAACAGCGCGCGAATTCCGTCGCCCGTAAACTCGGCGTGCAGGGGGTGGGACAGACTCAGCTCAGCATCGTCAGTTATGGCGAGGAGAAAGCCGTATCCTTCGGTCACGATGAGGCCGCCTGGCAGCTTAATCGCCGTGTCGAGATTAGATATCCGGGATATTAATCGATGCGCAAGACTCCGTGGATTTATCTGTTGCCGGTATTGACATTACCGGCCTATGCACAAACGCCGGCCAATGGGGATCTGGCCGCGCGCGTTGCGCGGCTCGAGAGTCGCCAATCCGGTCAAGCTTTGCTGGAGATGCTCGATCGAATCGATCGCTTGCAGAACGAAGTCCAGCAACTTCGTGGAGACGCCGATAAAATCCGGCATGACCTGGATCGGATCGGGGATCGGCAGCAGAGTCTCTATCTTGATCTCGACAAGCGCCTGCTGGAACTTGAAAGCGCGGGAAGCGGTGCAGCCAATCCTTCGTCCCCCGAGTCCGGCGGCAGGACAGAAAACCTGCAAGCGCCTTCCTCGCCTCCTTCTCAATCGGCAATCGCCGCCAAGGAAGAACCGCCAATTCGAAACACATCGGTGGAGGATGGTCAGGGCGTTAGCGACTCGGGCAGCCAGGCTGTTGGCGAGTCGGGAGATAGAGTTGGCAGCGAGTCGGGAAATTCTGGAGTGAGTGGTTCCGGAAAAGAAGAAAGCATTTATCAGGAAGCATTTGTGTATTTGAATAACGGACGTTACGACGATGCCATAGCCGAGTTTACCCGTCTGATCGAAGCTTTCCCGACTGGCGAATATGCGGATAATTCCCAGTATTGGCTCGGTGAAACCTATTATGTCAAGCGCGAATTCGATACGGCAAAGGCCAGCTTCAATCAGGTGATGGAAAAATATCCTGACAGCAACAAGGTTCCGGATGCATTGTTGAAGCTCGGTTATATCGAATATGAACAGTCGAAATGGAAAAGCGCACGCGAGATCCTCAACTCGGTGATCCAGGAGTACCCGAATAGTAGTGCGGCCCAATTGGCTCAAGATCGATTGGATCGACTGCGTAAGGAAGGCCATTGATTACGTGAGCGGATTTCATTTCCGAATTCAAGGGAGAGTGCAGATCGCAGAACCGGTGCCGAAATAATGAACGCGCAGTATCTGCGGGTAAGCGAAATTTTTTACTCGATTCAGGGCGAATCGGCGACTGTTGGAATCCCGACGACCTTTATTCGCCTGACAGGTTGCCCTCTCAGGTGTACCTATTGCGATACGGAATACGCATTCAGCGGCGGGGACAGGGTTTCCGTGGAGAATATTATCGCGCGTACAGCCGGATTTCCGACTCGTTATGTGACCGTTACCGGCGGTGAACCGCTTGCCCAAAAAAATTGCCTCGTTTTATTGGATAAACTGATTGAAAAAGGATACTCGGTTTCTTTGGAGACCGGTGGCGCGATGGACGTTTCTTCGGTGAATCAAAAAGTCGTCAAAGTCATGGACCTGAAGACACCGAGTTCGGGCGAACAGCACCGGAATCGTTATGAAAATATTCAATATCTGGAAAAAAAAGATCAGGTCAAGTTTGTCATCGGAACCCGGGACGATTATCTGTGGGCCAGGGACACGCTGCAACAATTCGCTCTTGACGAGCGCTGTGGCGTACTGTTTTCACCCGTAACTGGACGCATGGATGCTTCACGACTCGCGGACAGCATTCTCGAGGACGGTCTTCCGGTCCGGTTCCAGATCCAGTTGCACAAGGTCTTGTGGGGCGATGTCGCAGGAAAATGACCCCGAATGAAAAGCCTAAGGCAGTTGTGTTGCTTTCCGGAGGACTGGACTCGATCACGACGCTGGTACTGGCTCTCAAACAGGGATTCGACTGCCATGCTTTGAGTTTCGATTACGGCCAGCGGCATAATGCCGAGGTCGATGCGGCCCGCAATATCGCCGAGAAATATCAGGTTACAGAACACAAAATCATTACGCTCGGGCTGGATACCTTCGGTGGATCGGCGTTAACCGATGACTCGATTGCGGTTCCCGATCAACCCTCCGAAGGGATTCCCCTCACTTATGTCCCTGCACGAAATACCGTTTTTCTGGCCTATGCGCTTGGGTGGGCGGAAGTCTTACCAGCCCGTGACATTTTTATCGGAGTGAATGCAATCGATTATTCCGGATATCCCGATTGCAGACCGGAATATATTCGCGCGTTTCAGGCGATGGCCAACCTTGCGACCAAGGCCGCGGTAGAAGGCAGAAAAATCAGGATCAACACGCCGTTGATTCATCTGAGCAAAGCCGAAATCGTACGAACGGGCTTTGATCTCGGCGTGGATTATGCCATAACCGTCTCCTGTTATGCGGCGGACGCGGAAGGCCGCGCCTGCAGGGTATGCGACGCGTGTCGATTGCGCATGGAAGGCTTTCTAAGCGCCGCTATCGAGGATCCAACCCGTTACCGGTAAAGGGTTATAGTACTGTCTCTAGCTATCTGATCTACAATAAATATATCCGCTTGACTTGCCTTTCACACCCGTTCCTGTACAATGCCCCGTTCACTTCCGGGCCGTTAGCTCAGTCGGTAGAGCA
>JBOICY010000547.1:0-3354 GCA_050740335.1 Methylococcales bacterium
ATACAACCTAAGGCATTGCAACCATTTTTGGCCGCCCTGGGGACCGAAGCGTGAGCGCCTCACCATACCCGGGACTGCGTCCTTTTCATCGCGACGAGGCGGACATTTTTTTCGGCCGCGATGAACAAGTCGATCAACTGTTGAGCAAACTGGGTCGATCCCGCTTTCTCGCGGTCGTCGGTCCTTCCGGTTGCGGCAAGTCCTCGCTCATTTATACCGGTCTGTTGAACGCGTTGGAAGCGGGTTTTCTTGCCGGTGTCGGTTTGCATTGGCGCATCGCGGCGCTACGTCCGGGCGCGCATCCGATGCGGAATCTGGCCGAGGCGCTGGTCGAACAAGGCGGGCTTTGCACAGCCATAAACCCGTCCCTCGGAGTCGATCCGAATCCCACGGACTCCTCGATTGATCTTTCGCGCGGGGATCAAAATCCAGGCGCCCTGCATGACCGCACCGCACTCTTGCTCGCGACCCTGCGCCGGGGTCCGCTCGGGCTTATCGAAACGTTGCGTGAACAGCCTTTGGCGAAGGACACGAATCTATTGATCGTGGTCGATCAATTCGAAGAAATCTTCCGTTACCGCCAGCATCAGGATCGCGACGAGGCCGACGCTTTGATAGCGCTGCTGCTGCGTTCGGTGATCGAAAGCGACTTTCCAATTTATGTCGTGATCACCATGCGCTCGGATTTTCTCGGCGATTGCGCGTTGTTTCCGAGTCTGCCGGAAGCCTTGAACGATAGCCAGTTCCTGACACCGCGCCTGACCCGCGAACAGCGCAGCCTGGCGATCACCGGCCCCGCCAGGGTGTTTGGCGGCGAGGTCGAGCCGGCTCTGGTAAACCGACTGCTGAACGACATGGGCGCCGATCCGGATCAATTGCCGGTGCTGCAACACGCGTTGATGCGGCTCTGGACGGTCTGCGCCGAGCGGGGCGCAAATCCCATCCGGCTCGGGCTTCATGATTACGAACCGCTGGGCGGTTGGGAAAATACCCTGTCCAATCATGCCGACCAGGCTTATGGCGAGTTTACAACGACCCAGCAAACGATTGCGGAGATCCTGTTCCGCTCGCTGAGCGAACGCTCGGGGCCGAAACGCGACACCCGGCGTCCGGTCTCGCTGCAAACCGTAGCCGAGGTCGCCGGAGTTAAACCGGACGAAGTCATTGCCGTGGTCGAAGCTTTTCGCCGTAGCGATCGCAGCTTTTTGATGCCGCCGGAAGAGCAACCGCTGACACCGGAAACCCTGATCGACATCAGCCACGAGAGCCTGATTCGCCAGTGGCAGCGCATGAAGGAGTGGGTCGAACGCGAAGCGCAATCCGCCGAAATCTATCGCCGATTGGAACAAACAGCCTTGCTGTATAGTGAAAAGCGAGCGGGGCTTTTACAGGGGCTGGATTTGTTTCCGGTGATCGAATGGAAAAAACGCGAAAAACCCGGCCCCGCCTGGGCCTCTCGTTATGGCCGGGAATTTGATCGGGTCATGAGCTTTTTGGCGTCCAGCGAACTTCGCCACAAACTCAAATCGATCGGGAAGAATTTAGCGTTAGTTGTGATTTATGTGATTGCTATCTCGATGGCCTGGTTATGGCAGCAGGCCAAAATCCAGCGTGATAAGGCGTCGAGCGCGCGTCTGTTAGCCCAGGCGCAACTGGTGCGGAGTCAAACCGCATCGCAATACCCTCTGAGTGCGCTGTTGGCGATCGAGGCTGTCAAATACTATCCGCACCCCGATTTCATACCAAATCAGTTCCTGCTCGATAGCCTGAGGATGCTGCCCAAACCGCTTCATGCCTTGCAACATGATGGTCCTATCTACTTGATCGTTTATAGCCCGGACGGCAAGCGGCTGGCGACCGCGAGTACGAATAACACCGCGCGGCTCTGGGACGCGGCCACGGGCAAGGAATTGCAGCGGCTTAAGCATGAGGGTACTGTCACTTCCGTGACCTTCAGCCCGGACGGCAAGTGGCTCACGACCGCGAGTCTTGATAACACCGCGCGGCTCTTGGACGTGGCCACGGGCCAGGAATTGCAGCGGCTGAGCCATGAGAGTGTTGTCACTTCCGTGACCTTCAGCCCGGACGGCGCCCGGCTCGCGACCGCGAGTGATGATCACACCGCGCGGCTCTGGTTGTGGCAGCCGAAAGATTTGATCGATCAACTCTGCGAGCGCATGATTCACAACCTGAGCTGGGATCAGTGGCAGAAATATTTAGAAAACGAACCTTATCGAAAAACCTGCCCGGATTTGCCGGTCGATCCTGATTTCAGGGAACCGTTCAAACGTTTACTCGATCAGGGCAAAAAAGCCGAAGCGGCCGAGATGCTCGAACAATTGAACGCCGCCGACCCGACTCTGCAACTGAACCTGGGAAAGGAACAACAGAAATGGGCCCCGTCAAAACGTTTAGCGGAGGCCGAAAAACTGCTGAAAGATCGTAAAATCGCCGAGGCTCTCGCGGCCTTTGACGAGGTTCAGCAATTGGATACTACGATCATTACGGCAGATCAATGGCATAATCTTTGCTGGGATGGAGCCGTCATGAACTTTGCCCAGCAAGTACTGCCTGCCTGTGAGAAAGCTGTGGCTGATACAAAATCTGATGACTTATGGATGGTTCGCGATAGCCGTGGCCTTGCGCGCGCGCTGACCGGCAATACGCAAGGCGCGATCGAGGATTTCGAGTATTTAATCGAAAAAACTGACAATGAAGCCTATAAAAAGCAACGCCAAGCCTGGATAACGGCGCTTCGGGCCGGACAAAATCCCTTCACCCAAGAGCTGTTGGAATCATTGCGTTAGTGCCATAGGATGTGCCGAGGCACGAGGCGCATCGATCGCGACCGATGCGTCGGCCTGGTCGGCGCTTCCTATGCCGGCTGTTCGCCCGTTTGGGAGCCAGGCTATGTTTCGTTATACTGTATTTCCTTTGAACTCCGACTTGAATCGATATGGGCCGCATAATCGTTGAAATTACGCTTGAAAACGCAATCGAGCCGAGCCATTCCATGCGTTGCGACGCTTTGGTCGACACGGGAGCGGCCTATTTGACCCTGCCGTCGGCATGGCGAGAACGCTTCGGCACGCTCACCGAGTTGGATCGCGTCGAAGTCGAAACCGCGGATCAAAGCGTGCTGCAAGGGCTCATCTGTGGACCGGTGGTGTTGCGAATGAAGGGCTTTCGTCCGGTGTTCGCGGAAGTCTTGTTCATCGACATGCATCCCGAAGACGGGGTTTACGAACCGTTAATCGGCTATATTCCTCTCGAACAAGCACAAGCGGCGGTGGATTTGCTCGGCCATCGTCTGGTCAAAATCCGGCGCGTGGATTTGAAGCGAGTGCTATAGGA
>JBOICY010000548.1:0-6432 GCA_050740335.1 Methylococcales bacterium
AAACTCATGAACAGCTCGTCGTCGCGGAACAGCGCATACCCGCGCGGGCCGTCGAGCGGATCGGTGGCGCCCGGCTGCGGTCCCGTGGCTTGCCCGAGGGCCAGCGCGGGCGCGAACAGGAATGCCAGAAGCAATGCACGGGAGAAGCGATGCGTTGTCTTCGGCGCAGCGCTCCTCCAAGGCCACGGCATCGGGGTACGAGCAGCTTGCCGCCCATCGGTCATCAAGCAAAAGCATGGGGTTTTCATCATGTGTTCCACCTGCGCAGGTATGGGTTGAGAATGAGAATAGGAAAAATAAACGCCCTTTTTTAAACGGAAGAGTATAAACGCCCTTTTTTCACAGTACCAAAAACCGATGGGGTGTCAATTTCTGATGGTGATCCCAAAATCCACGATTGGATTTTGGATGAAGCGCCCGGTTCCTCTCTTCGGGCATTTTTTGGCGCCAGGGCCGCATGTTTGGCGTACTAGCGTGGACCGGTTGGCGCGGAGTCCTCTTTTTTCGGGTGACTCACTCCAAGCAAAGGAATTTCGAGCAGACTTCTCCCGAGCGACTGTATCGCCTTCATGGCATCGGATGGTTCGGGTGCGCTAGGTTTGGCCTTCGCTATCCAGTTGCCAGCACTGCGCCCGAATCGATTCGAACCGTTCGACGACCGGCTCGCGGACTGTGAGATAAACCCGACCGGTGTGCCTCACTGCCCCTTGCCGGCGATCAGCAGTTGTAGAACCGCTGCGGTTATACACAAGCCACTACATTGTGTTGCGATACCTTAGGCGATGCAGTGACCCGGGCCTTTTGTGAGCGGCCCGCCGCGAATCCGAACATCGATATTCCAGTCCCAGTTTCCCGGTGCCCGTATTCAAAAAGGAAATAACCCGCTTGAAATCCGTTTCGGTTTGGCTTATTTTGCGGCCTGTAATAAAAACTACCTGGCTTGTCCGCGATCAAACGATCAATCAGACTGCCTGTTTAATTGCCTTCTCGCGGGAGTCCGTAACCTTGGCGGTTGCCGCCATTCCGAGTTGATGATACCAATCCTGATGCTTGCCGCGGTTCTATTCACCACACTCGGTTTGGGTGATCTGGTGCCCTCGGGTTCGATCCGTTTCATGGTCGGGACGGAAGCTTTATGCGGATTTATTCTGATTTCCTGGTCCGCGGCCTTTACCTGTCTCGAAATGCAGCGGTTTTGGAGGAACGATTGAGTTTGTCTTCCAGCCGACAAAGTATCTGATCATTCATCAAAATGCCTCATGTAACGCGGTTAGTCGTGCACCCCATCAAGGCCCTGGACGGTGTTGCCGTCTCCAGCGCCCGCATATCCGCCGGAGGAACCCTGGAGCATGACCGGGACTTTGCACTGTTCGATGGCGAGGGCCGCTATGTGAACGGAAAGGCGAATCCCGCCGTGCACGGCCTGCGTTCGAATTTCGACTTCGAAAGCCGCCGCGTCAGGTTTGGGCGGCAAGGGTCCGAGCAAAGCTATCGTTTTCATGTGGACCGGGATCGCGACGCATTGGAGGCCTGGCTCGGCGAATATTTCGGCTTCCCGGTCCGCTTCGAATACCGACCCCCGCGCGGATTTCCGGACGATTCGGATGCCTTCGGTCCGACCCTCATCAGTCATGCGACTCTCGCCGAGATCGGTACATGGTACCCGGAATTGGATTTCGAGGATGTTCGCTTGCGCTTCCGGGCCAATATCGAAATCGACGGCGTGCCGGCCTTTTGGGAAGACCGCTTGTTCGGTGAACCAGGAACCGTGGTCGACTTCACGGTCGGTTCGGTTCGCTTGGAGGGGATCAATCCGTGTCAACGGTGTGTGGTCCCGAGCCGCAACGCGCGAACCGGCGAAGTCTATCCCGGTTTTCAGAGAATCTTTGCGGCCAAACGCCAGGAAACCCTTCCTTCCTGGACAACACGCTCGCGCTTCAATCATTTTTACCGCATCAGCGTGAACACGCGCATTCCCGCGTCGGAAACGGGTAAAGAAATCCGCACCGGTGACGAAATCCGCATTCAGGGCAGCCGGTCGGCGTGACACCGCGGCTGTCGATCATCGGAAACCTGCTTGATTGCAGTGCGTAATATTCCGGACTTGTGTTGTTCGGGTGCTTTCTCGTAAAGTTGCTTCATGATTGAGTATTGAAAATGGTAGTCTTACCTGATTCATCACCACAGCATGGATTATGCGTTTAAGCGAGCACGGGCAATCGCGAATGATGCGCTTCGTACCTCAGCACATCCTACGATTACGATGTATTTTCACAGTAACAATGCGCGCAACATACCCGAAGGATTGGACTGCGATATGCGGGAGCTTTGGGGGCCATCCGAGATGTTATTTTCCGATACAATCAGAGTTAGATTAACCAAGCACTTAAGCGGGAAAGTCAGGTATTTCCGGCGCCTGATCATCGGATTGGGTTTCATGACCGGGCTTGGCGGCGCCTCGGCGGGCGAGTCCTGCCCGCACAGCGTCGGGCGGTTTTTGTCGATCGACGGAACGGTTGAAGTCGCGCGTCCGGATCCGGGGAGGTTCCAGCAAGCCGGGCTCGACACCGTCCTCTGCCAGGATGATTCCATCCACGTCGGGCAGAACAGCCGTGCGGCCGTGCAGTTGATCAACGAGGTGGTGCTGCGGCTCGATCAGAACACGACGATGCGCCTGATCGACGTGGCGCCGCTACCCGAAAAAAGCTCCCTGTTCGAACTCATCACCGGCGCTTTCAAGTCATTCAGCCGTCCTCCGCGCAGCTTCGCGGTCAACACCCCGTACATCAACGGGATCATCGAAGGAACCGAGTTTGCGATGCGGGTCGACCGCGACAGCACATTGGTCACGGTGTACGAAGGCAAGGTCAATACCAGCAATGACCAGGGCCGGCTCTTGCTGGCTCGAGGTGAATCGGCGCTGGCCAAGGCGGGTCAGGCTCCGAAGCCTTATGTTCTCGTGAAACCGCGCGATGCCGTGCAGTGGACGCTCTATTTTCCGCCCGTACTCCCGGCCTTCGGCGGAGACACCCGGCAGTTGCCGGAGGGTTCTTCGCCCGCGGTCGGAGCGGCGCTCGGCCTGGTTGCGCGCGGGGACATTCCGGGCGCCCTGGCGCGGCTCGAAAAGCTGCCGGCCTCCGAACGGGATGCCCGATACCACCTGATTCGAACAGCCTTGTATCTGGACGTTGGCCGGGTGGAAGAGGCTCGAGCCGAACTCGACGCGGCTTTGGAGCGCGATCCCAAGGCAGGACTCGCCTACGCGCTGCGTTCCGTGATCGAAGTCGTGCGCAACGAGAAAGCGCAGGCGCTCTCCGATGCGGAGAAGGCCGTGTCATTGAGCCCCTCCGCGGCCGCGAAAATAGCCCTGTCCTATGCGCAGCAGGCGGACTTCCGCCTGGAAGCGGCGCGTGACACGCTGCTTTTGGCGGTCAAAGAACATCCGGATGACCCGCTGGCCTGGGCGCGGCTCGGCGAACTCTGGCTGATGTTTGGAGAACGCGAAGAAGCGTTGGATGCGGCACGCAAGGCAGAAGAGTTGGCACCCGGCCTGGCCCGGACCCAAACCGTGCTGGGTTTCGCGGCTCTGGCCGAGAATCGCGAAACCGATGCCAAGACTGCGTTCGAGCGGGCTATCGGTCTTGCTTCGGACGATCCGCTCGCACATTTTGGCTTGGGACTCGCGAAGATTAAAAGCGGGGATCTGGCCGAAGGGCGCGGGGAACTCGAGGGGGCGGTCGCGCTCGATTCGAACAATGCGCTATTGCGATCCTATCTGGGCAAGGCCTATTACGAGGAGAAAAGGTTTCCGCTCGAAGGGCAGCAATACGAGATTGCCAAGGAACTCGACCCGGCCGATCCGACAGCCTACCTCTATGATGCAATCGACAAGCAGACCACGAACCGGCCGGTTGAAGCCCTGCAGGATATGCAAAAGGCCATTGAACTGAATGGCAATCGCGCGATCTATCGCTCCAAGCAAATGCTGGATTCGGATCTTGCAGCCCGCAGCAGCGCCATTGCGCGTGTCTACACCGATCTCGGCTTCCAGAGGCGTGCGTTGGTGGAAGGTTGGACGTCGGTCAATACTGATCCGACTAATTTCTCCGCACACCGATTTCTCGCCGATAACTATTCAGTCCTTCCGCGTCATGAGATCGCGAGGGTGAGCGAATTACTCCAGTCCCAGTTGCTGCAGCCCTTGAACATGACGCCGATACAGCCGCGCCAGGCTGAAAGCAACCTGTTTCTGATCAGCGCCGGGGGAGCGGGAGGCGTGTCGTTCAACGAGTTCAACCCGATTTTCAACCGGGACGGGTTGACCTTTCAAGCCAACGGCCTGGCCGGCGAGAACGGCACCTACTCCGGAGAAGGGATCCTCGCCGGAATTTATGAAAAGGCTGCTTTCAGCCTCGGGTATAGTCATTTTAAAACGGACGGCTGGCGCGATAATGCCGATCAGAAAAATAATATTGGCAACGCATTCCTGCAATTCGAATTTTCGCCCGACACCAGCATTCAAGCGGAATATAGGTATAGGCAGGATGAAAACGGGGATCTGGCGCAGAGATTCTTTGCGGACGAATTTATGCCAAACCAAAGGCAAAATGATGAAACCCAAACCGCGCGCGTCGGCTTCCACCATGCCTTGGCCCCGCATTCCGACATCATTGGCAATTTTTCGTATCAACACGCGAATCGTAAATTGGGAGATCGACCCGATCCTGTTTTCAGGTTATTCGATCTCAAGGGCAATGATGATGCTTATGGCGGCGAACTTCAACATCTGTTCAAATCGGAATACATTAACTTAGTTGGAGGGGCGGGGTACTTCTATATCGAATCGCAAGACAACGTTACTACAGAATTTGCGTTACCATTTCCTCCGATTGTAATTACAGATCGAACCGCTGTAAATTTAGATACCAAACACTGGAATACCTATCTGTATTCCTATCTCAAGCCTTGGGAAAACTTGACTGTCACTGTTGGTGGAAGCGGCGATTTTTTTAACACAAGCGATACGGTGCTTAAAGATAAGAACCAGCTCAATCCTAAATTCGGAGTACGATGGAACCCGCTTCCAGACACTATTGTACGAGGAGCTGTATTCAGAGCATTGAAACGCACTCTGATTACGAATCAGACCGTCGAGCCAACTCAGGTGGCAGGCTTCAATCAATTCTACGATGAAATAAATGCGACCGATTATTGGGTCTATGGCGGCGCTGTTGATCAGAAATTCACACGGAAAATATACGCCGGCGCAGAATATACCTACAGGGACTTGAACGTTCCGTTTATTACACTCACAGGGCCTGCACCAGAGCAAGTAACTGTCGGTTGGATTGAACGCAATGTCCGGACTTACCTTTTCTGGACTCCGCACGAATGGCTGGCATTGACCGCCGAATATCTGTGGGAAAGATTTGACAGAGACCAAAACTTTAATCTAAACGTTAAAAATCTGGAAACAAGCTACGTTCCCCTTTGGATAAACTTCTTTCATCCCTCGGGATTCGGTGCCTCGTTTAAAGGGACCTATATAACCCAGCGCGGTAGTTTTAACCGCACCAACGCGTCGCTTGGAGTAACCGAAGACGGTCATGACGATTTTTGGTTATTCGATGTCGCGATTAAATACAGACTTCCCAAGCGAACTGGATTCCTGGCAGTGGGAGTCAGAAACCTGTTTGACAAAAACTTCGAATATTTTAATACGGATTTTAATAACCCGCGGATACTACCAACAAGGTCCGTTTTTGGTTCGGTTACAATCGCGTTGCAATAACTTTTAACCTGCCCCTTATATAGGGTTTAGTTGCATGAAAAGAATATAAGGTGCAGATTTATTTCGTCCAAATGAGAGTAGATATTATGAAGCAAAATAATTATATTAGACCCTGCCTAATCGCGGCAGGAATTTTTAGCTGTTCGGTCTTGCCAGTCGGGTTGTCCATGGCCCAAGTACTGGCTCCGGCGCTTAGCGCCCCCCGTACGTGCCAGATTAACGGAACAAGTGGAAAAACACTGACAATCGTGGCAGGTCCGGATCTTAGTCCCGGTGCTGGTCCTACGGATCTCGCCACAGACTATCCTGAAACGGTACCTTGTCCCGGTGGAATCGGGCTTTGTTCAAAATGGAATTTTCGTTATATCTGGCTAAATATGAACCCCTCCCTGGCCTTCGTCGACGTCTCGTCGGATCAAGCCATTTTAGCAGTAAGTAATACCGGTAACATTTCGAACGCAGGTGCTGGAGAATCCCAATCCGGATCGGGGGTAAATAATTTTGATTTGCGCTGGATAAAATGGAGCGCGAATTCAGTTACTTTCAACGCGAGTGTTACTACAACATCAGCTCAACCAAGAGTAGCATCCGCGGGCGGAAAAAGTGGCAATTTTCAAGGGTTTTGCTTGATACAAGGGGCC
>JBOICY010000549.1:0-4792 GCA_050740335.1 Methylococcales bacterium
GGCTATACCAGATCCATTACCATGCCGCGCTAGGACGCGAACTTTACCAGTTGGCACTTGATTATTATGTCCATGATTACGAATCTGCCGGAGTCAGACTGGCAGAAGCGGTCCGTATAGTTAACGCTGAAATTCAACCCAGGAATCAACGTGAACAACCGAGTAGCTCTGGTACGATATCGAAGGCCTTTGTGGAAAGCCTTAGAGACTGGGTTGGAATAAGTATCGAAGATATTGGCGTAGACGAGGCAAAGAAACGTTTTGATGCGCTAAAGAAAACACTGGAGAATAGTAGTTCCAAACAGCTAAGGAATTCACCCGGTGCCGAGGCGTATGGAGCACGATTCCTGTTGATTCAACAACGTAAAATGCCAATAGGGCGGCTTATGCGTCGCCTGCAGGCATTGCAGGGTTATAAGCTCGAGCAATTACTTAGCATTTTAGAGAAAGCGATCAAAGAAAACGAGCAAGAATTTCACCGCTGGCAACCTTTTAGATTGTATCTCAAAATAAGATCAAGCAATAAGAACGGCAAATCGTTTCACGACAAATTAATCTCGGCTACGTCGCTTGGCGCGCAGGGCAACGAGCGACCCGAAAGGCCGGACGCACCAAATAAGGCTTACATGCTAACTCGGATTTGTACCGCTGAACCAATCAAGACGAATCCTGATAGGGACAATGTTATCAAATCGATGTCCCTTCTAGAAAGCATCTCTGATCCGTCTCAAGATAAACCAACTTATCGATGGCATAGGGAAATCCCGCAGACTGGTGAAATCGAGGCTTATTTTACGCTCCTAGGTCGGTATGACATCCTCGCGATTTCGGAAACCCGCCCGATGTCTCGCTCGCCGGTCCCAAAGTTTCGCTCGCATACGCCAACCGGTGGGGTGGGGAGGACAAAAACGAGGGGCTTTGCGATGAACGTTTTCCGGCTTTTTTTGTACGTCGCGAAACTGTAATTCCAGTACGACTTAGAGACGAACCATGGATGTTTCCACGAGCGGCAAGCAGCGATCTCCCAGACGTCTTAGCCGTACTATCGATAGCATTAAACCGACCAGCGGCACGACTAGATTTTTTGATGCGTCTCCTGGAGGTAAGTCTAATACCTTCTTGCCGAAAGACGTCCGAACCTGACGTGCTCAATGACCTCGGGGGGTATTTCGAAGCCGGGGATCGGGCTTTCCTTAGCGATGGGTGGGGTGATCTCATTATCGTGTTGAGCGGAGACCCGGATGAGCGGTTAAGCAATATCTTCAAGATTCAGCGTGTGCTTTATGAAGATTTCCAAGTGGAGCGCACCGAGCTAATGTTGACGCCACGGTGCGTACGAACCGCTGCCCTCAATAAAAATGAATTCTATATTAGAGTGTTAGCAAGACTATTAAATAATAGGACCCTCGCGTCTGACAACGCCGATTTTGTGAAGAGCGTACAAGAAAACTTTACATACTCAGGCGTGAACCCATCCAACTATACCCTCGCATTGATTCCCGGTTTATCGGACTATGACTGGAAATTCGAGCCTGGCGCAGATTGCAACGTGGCGAATAGCCTCTACGAGAAAATTCTTAAGGGCTTTCTTACTGGCCGATCCGTGGATCGCGTCCAGAGAATAGGAAAAATAAACGGCCTTTTTTCTTAAATGGAAAAGTACTCAATAGCGGATCGTTTGTCAATTCGGATAGTCATTAATGGAAAAACTGGATTTTTTTGGGGTTGGAAATCCGCAACTTAGCGATGGTCTGGACGCGTTGGTGCGTTTCTGGGAATGATGGCCGAGTGGGTGAGTCGGTTTCGGATTGAAGCGGCGAAAGTGCGTAGTGGCTTGAAATCAGGCGGGTTGGAGTCAATCGAAACTCCGTGCAGGTAATCGGGGCGGGTGAGCTGCGATTGAGCAGCGAACGACAAGCCAGGATGGCTTGGCTGGACAGCAAGCGAAGCAGGGACAGCGCAGCGAAGATGGCTCGCCGGCAAGCCGAGATGAACCAGGATCTTGGCGATTACCGTCGGTTCTTTGATGGCGGCGATGATTTTCAGTTTGCCGCCACAGGGCAAGGACCGTGTTCGAGGTCGAACTCGAACACCCGTTTACGAAAACCATTCCCTGGTTTTCGCCCTGCGGGCCGGCGTTCGCCGTTCAAAACCCGCTCCCGGCGGTTTTGTCAGCAAGCGAGCCCAGCGGATGCGAACCGGAGTCGATGAACCGGTTGCATCGTCGTACGCATCAGAGGGGTTGATCTGGTTTTTCTGCTCCCCCGGAATGATCTCGGAACGCGGTTTGGCCTTCGGTGCAAGCACGCCATGACCAATCCGTCTGGAACGGATTGGGACCGCGCAGCGACCCGCAGGGGGAAATACACGGTTGTGGCTCGGTAATCTTTTGTGTGGAGACGGTGTTCAGAATCAGCACTTTTTGTCCCGCTCGAGGGCCGGGTGCGATGCGGGACAGGTGCAAGCTGCTGATTGCAGGGGCGCCAGAGCGAGATCGGAATCGGTCTCGGCCAGGTAGGTAATACCCTGTTCTTCAATAAGATACCCTTTCCGGGTTAATAATTTGATGAAATACTTCCGTGTATTTCATCAAAAGGCTACGAGCTTCTCATGGGCGCAATCGGTACAACGCAGGCGCAAAAAGCCATGGGCTAAAACGCCACATTCGAGAAAGTCGTCAAACTCCTCTTGACAAATTCGGCAAACCGGCTCCGGTTTCAGTCTCGACTTGCGCAAAGAAGGTCTCGACGTGTTGTTGCACCAACCGGTACAGGATGGTTTCTTCCGGCCGCCGTCGTTCGTAGCCCGACTTCAGCGATTCAGTCTAAAATTTCCCGGATTTTTGATTCAGGGCGTAGCGCAGATAATTGATAACTGAAGGCAGGGTCTCCAAAAATAGTGCAAAAACGCCTGTAGTGCCGACCTACCCCATTGACTTATAGGGAGTTTTGCAGGATATCAATTCCTGCCCCTTCCGAAAGTCAGGTGACCCAGACACGCATCAAAACGCGTTGGATTCGATTAAATCTGGTCCGGGTATTTTCTATTTTCCCGTGTCAGCCGGCCGAAGCAGCGAACCAGTCCGTCGCAGCATCGCGTGAATGGTTCGTAACACAGTTTATCGGCAGTATCTTCCGGAGTATGGTAATAACGATAACGGTAAAAAGCGGTATCGGTCACCATGAAGGCCCGATAACCCTGCCGCCAGAAGCATAATTGATCGCTCCAGGCAACCCCCGGAATCCAGGAAAATGTCGCGACATGCTGGATTGGAAATGCAGAGCCCGCGCGAAACGCGCGCGCGGCTTCGTGCATCACCGCGCGTGAACGCAGGTTGGCAACAAAGCTGATGAAGTTTCCGCGATCGGGATAGAAATATTTAAACAACGGAGGATAGCGCTGACTGCCGGGCGTGTCGCTGTAGTAACCGAGCATCTCCAGCGACACCATGAAGCGAATCCGGTCACCGCGCCCGCGTGCGGCTTTGGCATAGACCGCGCTGCCCATTTTGTTCCAGTAAAAAAATGGCGGCTCTTCATTCACGAACGCGACAAAACGCAGGGTCACTTGGGGATTGCTGCCCGCGAACAGTCTGGAAAGCTCCAGCAAGCCCGCGACCCCGCTGCCATTGTCATTGGCTCCGGGACTTCCCCTGACGGAATCATAATGGGCGCCGATCAGGATAATCTCATCCGATGCAATGCTTCCCGGACAGCTGATCTCGAGATTCGCGCACTCGACGCCGTGAACCTCAAAAGCCTGGCGCGTTACAACATAGCCCTGTTGCTGCCAGGTCCGGATAATATAGTCCTCGGCCGCATGCAGGGCCTGTGGCCGGAACACATTACGCTCACCGATATCCGAGGCGAGCGTATAAACATGGTTCCTGAGGTGCTCTGGAGTGATTTCCGTATTCACCGGGCATCAGCCGTACAATCGAGGGCGGTTGGCGCTTCACCGATCACCGCGAGACTACCGACCGAAGGATGGAACACAATAGCCACCAAAGACCCCGCCGTTTAGAAACCGGTGCATTATGACACGCGGCCCCGAGCAAAGCATCCCTGTTTTAACCCCCAAAATCCGCGACAGGATTTTGGGTATTGTTGCCACTTACCCAACTTTCGATAAATGGCTATCGCCGCTGCCCAACGAATTGAATGGCTGGATTCGTGATCGGCCGAAGGATGGATTTGTAACGGCGCCCCGACTGCGTCCATTTATAACCGGTACTTACGCAAAGTTAAAAGGATTCTCTCATCTGCTGGCACACCTCGTGCCTATGATTTTCGATAGAGGCTATTAGCCGCGACAACCCCATGTTCAGATGCATGGATGTAATTCTTCTATTGACAGTGAGGTTTATTATGATGTCTGATGTAAAAATCGAAAATCTGGTTCCAGCGCCCTTTTTCGCACGGTTTCTCGAGAGCCAGCACAGTGAACCGATGACCCACGAGCAGATGGCTCAGGTCCGGGGCGGTGTTAATTATGTGACCCAGATGAATCCCTCTGACCAGGAGAATGCGCCTTCCGGCGGACTCCTCCCCGAATGGATGGCTGATTTTATCCAAAAAGGCGGCGGCCAGCCTGGTTGCTTTCCGCACCATCCTGACCTGAGCGGTTATCTACCCAACTATCCTAACCCGCAAGGCCCGATTGCCACGCTGGCTTATCCTTCCGATGGCGAAACATTCGGCGACCGGAGCTGAAGTAAAATCGAGATAACCCGCGGGGTAAGAAACGAGCGCCTGGCATGATTCGCGCCGGGCGCTTCGATTCGATGCGGATT
>JBOICY010000550.1:0-11483 GCA_050740335.1 Methylococcales bacterium
GCCAGTACCAATTGAAGGTCGATTCAACCGCCACCCCTTGTAAGGTTTTACGATATGGAGCCAGCGCTTGCAACGTTAAATCCAAGTCATTACCCAAGCGCTTTTCGTATGCCCTTTTATTCTCTTCATCGATTACCACCACCACATGATTATTTGAATGTGTCATGTCAGTCTCCTCTCTATTTTGCTGAGCAACCAGTTTACCAACTGGTTGCGAGGAGGCTGGCTAGAGGATTATAAGTTCTATTCTTAGAGCACAAGACTCATGTCTTCCCGTTTGCCCGCACAATGCGCCCGACCGCCACTCCAGTGAAATCGTTGCAGCACTCGGCCAGCACCTGCAAAAAGGCCTCCCGGTCTTCATTCCTCTTTTACAAAATGAAGGGATAAAAAAGCCGTATTTACAGGTGCGAATGCCGTGGTTTTGAATAATACACTAAACGGTTTTCCATTATCGAGCAAGTAACCATATTATCCACGATAGGCAAAAATCAGACGATGATCACAGTTTTGTTCTGTACATTTTCTTAGAATTAGCTTTTTATCGATCTCACTGAAACAGGCTTTCCTGTATCGACTATGTAAATAATGAAACCATTGTGACTGCGCGCTGATTTACGGCCGGGTTCGAGGCTTTGTTATGTCCATACCGGACTCGAATTTAATATCGGATGGAGTTTCCGTGTTATCGAAACAAATAATTTGGCTATTTTTACTAACATGTGCTTCGAAAGCTGGGTTGTATAGAATGTTAAAGAAATTTTTATTTGCAGGGTTTGCGGTGCTGATGGTATCAGCCCAAGCTCAACAGTTATTACAATATAACCTGACCGTCGGTAACGGCAGTGGCAGTGGTGTCTACGCACCGTCTACCGAAATTCATATTTTTGCGAACCCGTATGAAGATGCAGACCCTAATCGATACGGCGAACCCCTGGATCCATCGGCTCCTCTTCGAGTTTTTGACCGTTGGTCGGGCGATATAGCATCATTGGCGAATCCTGACGAGGCGCATACCACTTTAATCATGCCTTCTGCTGACATAACGGTAACTGCCCAGTACAAAGATACACCCCGATGGACACCCCCGCGCGTTGTGTCTTACTTTCCTCCGGGAGGCCATGTCGGTGTAATCTTCCTGTTTCATGGACGTTTTGGCAGCGCCACCTGGACAGTTCAAGCACCGGAAAATTCACGTTTCATAGCCGATGCTCTAGCGCGAAAATATGGAATCGTCGTGATGAGCAGCTACAACAGACATGACATGAGATGGGACGAAACTCTGGACGCCGCTAACAATGTCGATATGCAAAGGGTGGCCACCGTGCGGCGGAGTTTAATCAATGACGGTTCGATGGCATACAATGATCCGGTTTTTGTGCTCGGATTATCCAATGGTGGTGAGTTTGCTTCTTTGTTTAATCAAACGAATCAGGGTATTCTTGGGTTTCCGGTAGAAGCCGCCGCGATCTATATAGCATCCGGCAAACTCGAGTTTATACAGCAAAGTAATAGTACATTACCCACAATCTGGGTATTAGCCGAGAACGATAATCCACTATACAACGAGCGTGCACAATTGGGTTTTGGATCCCTGGTGACAAGAGGTGTTCCTGCACAAATCTGGGTCAACCCCCCTTCTCCGGTTTATCCGGAACGCTTTTGGCGGATAGAAGGCCTCAATAAAGTCGATTCACAAAATATATACAATAGTCTAAAATCGGCTAACCTGCTAACGAGCGATGACTTCCTGGTTGTAAATCCCGCAAATGTAGATTGGAGTCAAACTATTCCGAGTGATTATGGCTTATTCATAGACGATATCAGCGAACAGTTAAAAGTAGCATTTGCCGAACACTGGTTCATGAGCGATTTCGATAGCCATGTGCTCGATTTCTTTGACCATCCATACACGATTTTCCCGACAGGGCCCTCAATATCCGGACTGTCACCCGGAAATGGTGTGCCCGGTGATTCGATAACGATCAATGGCAAGGGGCTTTTCAGTGTTTCGCAAGTTTCATTTAACGGGATCAACGCATCATTTCAATTGGTCTCGTCCGAAAAGCTCACCGCTGTCGTTCCCAATGGTGCGCTGACCGGTCCTTTATCAGTACTGGTCAATGGCAAAACGGTGACCAGTCAGGATTTCGTGGTCTCTGGACCAGCCATTACAAATTTGAGTCAGACTGTGGGCATGTCCGGTACATTCGTAACCATCAGCGGTACTGGATTCGTGAACGTGGACTCGGTTACTTTTAACGGATTACCCGCCGTGATCAGTTCAGTCGGAAAGACCTGGATCACGGCTCAGGCTCCCCAGGGAGTCACCACCGGGCCTGTGGCAGTCACGAACTACATCGGAACCGCAGTAAGTAATATCGACTTTGTGGTACCCGTACCGGTAATATCCAGTGCAGTACCAAATAGCGGCAAGCCAGGCACCTATGTCAAAATTAATGGAAATAATTTAAAAGATTTACAAAATGTAAAATTCAATGGAGTTTCAACCCCTATACTATTTGCAGCCGCGAAGGTGGTTACGGTACGGGTGCCCAATGGTGCTTCTACAGGCCCGGTTACGGTGACCAGTGCTGCAGGATCTATCACAAGTTCTTTTAACTTCGTTGTCCCGTAACGATGCCCCATTCATATCGTGCACATAGCGCACGCTACGTTGGCTGTGCCGGCCTTTGAAGGAAATCAGTTCAACGGTTCCAGGGCTTCCATATATTCGATCATGAGCTGCACCTTGCGAGAATTGCGGAACTCGTTGATCGCCAGCCGATATACGAGCCTGATCTTGCCGACCTCGAGCCATTCCTCGGGTTGTTCGGCAAAAAATGCGATGCCGTCGAAAATCTGGTCCTGTTCCGGGATGCACAGGTCGAACTTGACGTGTTTTTCCTTCAATACGCGGCTTTCCAGAACCTCGAAATCGCCCCGGAACAGCGGTTCTGGAAAGCCATGCCCCCACGGCGCGATTCTTTGCAACAATTTTGCGAATTCCAGCGTCAACTCCGCGCTGCTCAGCGAGCCGTCGGTATAAATAACGGGTTCGGCGTCGAAGCCCAGGCCGCGGTTCTTTACAACCTCCGCAAAGACCGATGAAAATTCGGGAAAGTCTGATAATTGAAGACTCAGACCGGCGGCCATGGCATGACCGCCGAATTTGCTTAACAAGTGTGGATAGAGAGCCGCGATTTCGCTCAGAACGTCGCGGATATGGATGCCGGGTATGGATCGCGCGGAGCCTTTGATCAAGCCGTCGCCAGCCGACGCAAAGGCAATGACCGGCCGGTTTACCCGATCCTTGATTCTCGATGCGATGATCCCGACCACCCCTTGATGCCAGCGTTCATCATGCAAGCAGATTCCGTCCGGAAGGTCTGCCTGAGCCTGAAAATTCCTGGAATCCAATAGGTCCAGCGCCTGATCCTGCATACGGCTTTCGATTTCGCGCCGGTCCTGATTCAGGGAATCCAGTTTTTCCGCCATCCGAAGCGCCTCGTCCGGATGCTCCGCCAACAGACATTCGATTCCGAGTGCCATATTCTCCAAGCGCCCCGCCGCATTCAGCCTGGGTCCCACGGAAAATCCCAGATCGGATGCGGTCAATGTCTCGATGGATCGGCCGGCTACCTGTAGTATGGCCTGGATTCCGGGATGAGCCAATCCTTTGCGAATGCGTTGGAGTCCCTGGTGGACAAGAATGCGATTGATATGATCGAGTTCCACCACGTCCGCAACGGTTCCGAGCGCAACGAAATCGAGCAGGCACGCAAGATTCGGCTCGGGAATCAAAAGACGATGGAATCGCCCCGATTCGCGCAGTGCCTTGCGCAGCGCGCTCAATACATAGAACATTACGCCGACACCGGCCAGAGATTTGCTCGGAAAGGGATCCCCCGGCAGGTTCGGATTGACGATCGCGTCGGCATCCGGCAGTTCAATTCCGGGCAGATGATGGTCGGTGATCAGAACCTTGATTCCGCGGTCACGCGCCGCTTCGACGCCTTCGAGACTGGAAATGCCGTTATCGACCGTCAGGAGAATATCGGGCCGTTCGAGACTCGCGACATCGACGATTTCAGGGGTCAGTCCATAGCCGAATCTAAACCGGTCCGGCACGGTATAGAGCACTTCGGCCGCGCCGAGCATTTCCAGTCCCCGTTTCGCGAGCGCGCAACTGGTTGCGCCATCCGCGTCAAAATCGGCTACGATCAGCACCCGACTGCGCCGGTCGATCGCTTCCATCAGATGCGCGACCATGGTCTCCATCCCCGTGAATAATCCCGGATCGGGCAGATGTTTCAGACTATGATCGAGGTCCTTTTCCGAGCGGATATTGCGAGTGGCGCAGATCCGCCTGATCACCGGATGGCAATCATCCGAAAAGTCGGCGCGCATAGCGACCGGCTTCCGTTCAACGATCCGTTTCTTTACGCGATGGCGCTCAGCTTGGCTTGGCTGATTGCTCATTGAACCGGGAAAGGGTGGCGCGGGTTGAAGGCCAATGTTTTGATTTTGTTGATTTACGCGAGGCTAATCCAAGCCGCATTTCTAAAGCTGATCCAGGATTGCGCGCTTGACCGCGTCGAGCTTCGCTTCGACCGTAAGGGGTTGCAGCGAGCATTGCTGGATCGCGGTATCCGGGTCTTTCAAACCGTTTCCGGTCAATGTGCAGACGATTAGGCTGCCCTCGGGAATTTTGCCTGTTGCAAGGTCATGCAACGCGCCCGCGAGCGAAGCCGCCGAGGCCGGTTCACAGAATATGCCTTCATTGTCCGCGAGCATCTTCTGCGCCTTGAGGATGTCGGCGTCTTCAAAACACTCGAACCATCCGCCCGATTCTTTTTGCGCCCGCCAGGCAGTATCCCAGGACTGGGGATGGCCGATCCGGATCGCGGTCGCCACGGTTTCCGGGTGATCGACCATCGCTCCTCGTACAAAAGGCGCGGCCCCGGCGGCCTGATAGCCGGCCATGACCGGAAGGCTGTCCGTGACCGCGGGATGGCCATGGCTTTCCGAAGCATATTCGCGATATCCCTTCCAGTACGCGGTGATGTTGCCGGCATTTCCGACTGGCAGACAATGATAATCGGGCGCCCGGCCCAGTTCATCGACAATTTCAAACGCGGCGGTTTTCTGCCCTTCGATCCGGTACGGGTTGATTGAGTTCACGATGGTCACAGGCGCTTCGCCCGCGACTTCTTTGACCAGCCGCATTCCGTCGTCGAAATTGCCCTTGATCTGGATAATCACCGCGCCGTACATCATGGTCTGAGCCAGTTTGCCCAACGCGATCTTGCCGTCCGGGATCAGAACGAAGGCCTTGATTCCGGCACGCACGGCGTAGGCCGCCGCGGATGCCGAGGTGTTTCCGGTCGAGGCGCAAAGGATCGCTCGACTGCCTTCTTCGACCGCTTTGGTCACGGCCATGGTCATCCCGCGGTCCTTGAACGATCCGGTCGGATTCAGGCCTTCGAATTTGACAAATAAGTCGGCCTGTTTACGAATAACAGCCGGGATATTCTCGAGTCGAATCAGCGGAGTATTGCCTTCCCCGAGGCTCACCGGCTGGCTGGATTCAGACACCGGCAGGCGGCTTCGGTAACGGTCGATCAATCCGGTATATCGAGTGTTGCTGGACATTCGCTTCCTGAAATAATGGTGATTGAAATGACGGTCCGGCCCTTGCGCCGATCAGCCGAGCGATTCCATACGAATCCGGTGGACCGGCCCCGCCACGGAATCCAATGCCTCGATCGACTGAATGGCGCGGTTCATTTCGCGTTCCACCACCCGATGGGTCAACATGATAACCGGCAGATCCAGCTTGCCCGGCAGCGGTTCTTTCTGAATCAGCGCTTCGATGCTGATGCCGCGATCCGCCAGTATCCGGGTAATATCGGCCAGTACTCCGGGCCTGTCCGCAGCCGTGAGTCTCAGATAATACGCGGTCTCGACCTCTTCGATCGGACAGACCGGTGTATCCTGCAGCGCATCGGGCTGAAAGGCCAGATGGGGTACGCGATTTCCGGGATCGCTGGTCAAGGTCCTCACGACATCGACGATGTCGGCGACCACCGCCGAGGCGGTCGGATCCGCGCCTGCCCCGGCGCCATAATACAAAGTCGGCCCGACCGCATCGCCGTGCACCAACACCGCGTTTTTCACCCCATCGACATTCGCGATCAGGCGCCGTTCCGGTATCAGGGTCGGATGGACCCGGAGTTCGATTCCGCAGGCGCTTTTTTTGGCGATGCCCAGGTGCTTGATCCGGTAACCGAGTTCCTCCGCATAAGCCACATCCTCGCGGGTGATCCCGGTAATTCCTTCCGTATAAACCTTCTCGAACTGGAGCGGGATACCGAAGGCAATTGCGGCGAGGATGGTCAGTTTGTGCGCGGCATCAATCCCTTCGACATCGAAGGTCGGGTCGGCCTCGGCGTAGCCCAAGGCTTGAGCCTCGGCCAGCACATCCGAAAAATCCCGGCCCTTGTCGCGCATCTCGGTCAATATGAAATTACCGGTGCCGTTGATGATGCCGGCCAGCCATTCGACACGGTTCCCGGTCAATCCTTCTCTGATCGCTTTGATAATCGGGATTCCACCAGCCACCGCGGCTTCAAAGGCGACCATGACGCCCCTTCGGCTGGCCATCGGAAAGATTTCGTTTCCGTGCAGTGCGATCAGCATTTTGTTCGCGGTCACCACGTGTTTGCCGTTTTTTATGGCCTCGATCACGAGTTCTCGGGCAACTGTTTCGCCTCCGATCAGTTCGACGACGATTTCGATTTCGGGGTCCCGGACAATCTCGAAAGGATCGGAAACCAGCCGAATGCCATGGGTCGCGCAGATCCGCTCCCGGCTCAGATCCCGGGCGGAAGCTTTGGCGATCTGGATCTCCCGGCCCGCCCGCCGGGTAATTTCATTCGCATTCCTGCGCAACACATTGACAGTACCGCCACCGACGGTACCCAGACCGAGTACACCGATTTTTACTGGATTCAAACCGAAACCCTCAAGATACCAAAACCTATGAATTATACCCGGTTGAGTTTTCGGAACATATTGCGAATGCCCCTCACGGCCTGACGGGTCCGGTGCTCGTTCTCGATCAGACTGAAACGAACATGATCATCGCCGAATTGCCCGAATCCGATCCCGGGAGAGACCGCAACCCTGGCGTCACGCAACAGCAGCTTTGAAAATTCCAGCGAACCTATGCCTTTATACTGCTCGGGAATTGGCGCCCAGACAAACATGGTTCCCTTGGGTTTTGCGACCTGCCAGCCCAGTGAATTGAGTCCATCGCATAAAACATCCCTGCGTTTCCGGTAGGTTTCGCAGATTTCCAGGACGCAATCCTGAGGCCCTTCCAGCGCCGTGATCGCGGCAATCTGGATCGGCGTAAACATCCCGTAGTCGAGATAAGATTTCATCCTCGACAGGGCGGCGATCAATTGGTGGTTGCCGCACATGAAACCCACACGCCAACCGGGCATGTTGTAACTCTTGGACAAGGTGAAAAACTCCACCGCGATTTTCTTTGCGTCCGGAATCTGGAGAATCGAAGGGGCCCGATAGCCGTCGAACACGAGGTCCGCGTAGGCGAAATCATGAACCACCCAAATCTTGTGCTCCAGGGCGATTTCGATTACTTTTGCGAAAAAATCGATCTCAATACACTGAGTGGTCGGATTCCCTGGAAAATTCAGCAACAGCATTTTCGGCTTGGGCCACGAAGTTTCGATCGCCTTCACCAACTCTTCGAAAAAATCGACTCCGGGCACCAACGGAACATGACGAATATCGGCGCCGGCGATCACCATACCGTAGGGATGGATCGGATAAGTGGGATTCGGCACTAATACCGCGTCGCCCGGACCCATGGTCGCCAGGGAAAGATGGGCCAGGCCTTCCTTTGAACCGATCGTGACGATCGCTTCGGCATCGAAATCGAGGCTTACGTGATATCGATCCAGATACCATTTACAGATCGCCTTCCGCAATCTGGGAATCCCTCTGGATACCGAATACCGATGGGTGTTCCCGCGCCGGGAGGCTTCGATCAATTTATCGACGATATGAGCCGGAGTGGGTTGGTCCGGGTTGCCCATTCCGACATCGATGATGTCCTCGCCCCGCGCCCGGGCTTCGGCTTTCAGTCCGTTGACGATATTGAATACATAAGGGGGTAAACGGCTGATTCGTTGAAATTCTTCCATCCATCACTCAGTGCTATAAAAAATATTCCGGAATCGGGATTGTATCGAGAAAATCCCGCTCACCCCGCGTTCCGGCGTAAATCGTAGATCCTTCGCCATGCTCACTCAAAAAACACATCCAAACCCATTGATTCCGCAGGGTGCGCCGAGCGCACCCAGAAGCGCCAAATGGTTGGCCCGGCGCACCCTACCGTGGCCGGCGAACAATTAAAGAGTCGGCGTCAAACGTAATAGTTTAAATGGACTGGCTGCTTCATATCAATGAAAAAGCCCATCTCGGGATGGGCTTTTCAAAGGCGGAGGGGGGAAACGGATCGACCGGTGGCGTAAAGGGTCCGTCCTGGACCGAATCATGCTCCGATGCGATTAAATATACAGGGCTTTTGGGTTGCTTCCTAGTGAAAGATGGTATCCACCGAAAATCCACCGTGCTCAAGTATTTCGCGTAAGCGCTTTAGGGCATCCATCTGGATCTGTCTCACGCGTTCGCGGGTTACCCCCAATTCCATCGCGACTTGTTCGAGCGTCGAATTATCGTAGCCACCCAATCCGTAGCGACGGCAGATCACTTCCTTTTGCTTCTCGCTAAGCTGGTCCAGCCATCCTTCCATGTTCCCGTGAATACTGTCGTTCTGCAGAATCTCGGTCGGCCCGGATTCCGAATCATCGGAAAGCGCTTCGAGCAGCGGTTTTTCAGAGTCCTTGCCATAGGGAGTGTCGACAGAAGTCACGCGTTCGTTCAGTTTGAACATCTTCTCGACCGTTTTGACCGGTTTATCCATATGCAAGGCGACATCCTCGGCACTTGGATCATGGTCGAGTCTCTGAGCCAACTGCCGGCGAACCTTCAGATAACCGTTCATTTCTTTGACAATATGAATCGGTAAACGGATGGTCCGTGTCTGGTTCATAATCGCCCGTTCGATGGTCTGTCTGATCCACCAGGTCGCATAGGTGGAAAAGCGGAATCCGCGTTCGGGATCAAACTTTTCGACCGCGCGAATCAGCCCGAGGTTGCCTTCTTCGATCAGATCCAGCAAGGGCAACCCTCGATTCAAATATCGTCTCGAAATTTTGACGACCAGCCGTAGATTACTTTCGATCATTTTTTGGCGCGCCGCCTCGACTCCCTTACGGGCAAGCCGGCCCCAGTATTTCTCATCCTCGGCCGAAAGTAACTGGGAAGCGCCCAATTCATTCAGATACAACCGGGTCGGATCCAAGCTTGCGTCCGTGCCGCCACTCTCCGATGCATCGTCATCTGCATCGAAGTCCTGATCGAGAAGTTCTACACAATCTGTATCAGAATCGAAGTGACCCAATGCATCGTGATCGAGTTGACTGGCTGCAATTCCGGTTATTTCAACGATATTTTCCGACATCCCAATTCTCCGCTCCACCTAATGTTGCAAGTTTCAGTTCAGGGTTTCGGTAAATGCTGAATCGGGTCGACCGCGTTGCCGTCCTTTCGGATTTCGAAGTGAAGCACGGGTTGTTTGTCCTTTCCCATCCCCACTTCGGCAATTCGTTGTCCCGTTTTTACAGTTTCGCCTTCTCGAACGAGTACCCGGCTATTATTTCCGTAGGCGCTTAAAAAATGCGCGTCGTGCTTTACGATCACAAGGTTTCCGTATCCAATCAGCCCTTGACCGCAGTACACAATCCTGCCATCTGCCGCTGCCTGTACAGGTTCCCCGTATTTACCGGCGATATCCAAACCCTTCCTGCCCGTTTGCGAATAGTTTTTCGCAATTACGCCCTTTAACGGCCATTGCCAGAAAACCTTTAGTTTACTTTCGAAACTTTTTTTAACTGGTTCGGATTTTTTTTTGATCGGAGCGACGACACGTGTTTCGGTCTTCTTTATTGTCTGTTTCTTTTTGACGGGTCCGGATTTTTTTTTGATCGAAGGAGAGTCGGTTGTATTCGTCTTTGTTACAGCTTTCGGGGCAGCCTTTTCCTTGGGTTGTGCCGCTGCGGTCTTTTTCGGAAATGATTCAGGCGCAGGAAATAGCCGTATCATCTGTCCTTCAACAATCTGGAACGGCGCGGAAAGTCCGTTCCAATCCGCGATCAAGCGGGATTCGCGATCGGCGTGTTTGCTGATCCCACGCAGCGTATCGCCTTTTCTGACCCGATAATAAAGGCTCTTGCTGTCCAGGCCGTGGTACGGGTCGTCGGTCGTCGCGCATCCTGAAAATAGACAGGCGAAGATCAGCAGGGATCCGAAAGCCCGGATGACCGGGTAAGCGTTCTTGAATTTATCGGGACCTTCGCACGGCCCCGGATGCGTGGCCCGTCCCATCTCAACCCAACAGGACTTCCCGGGCCCGGTTGATTTTTGCGGCCAGGTAATCCGATCCTCCCCGATCCGGATGGATCTTTTGAATCAGCCTGCGATGGGCCGCGATGATGTCACCGGGTAATGAATTCGCCGCTAAGCCCAATATTTCCAGCGCTTCCTCACGCGTCATATCGTCAGGGTCGAAGGAGCGCTTTTGTTGCTCCCGCGAGGAGTGGCCCTTTCGCCACTCGTCCGGATAAATGCGATCCAGATAGGATTCGATCAATAGAAGCGAGTCCTGGTCGTGGCCCATGACTTCTTCGCGCAATTGAAGCAAATTTCTCAGGTCCAGTTCATTCAAGGCGCGCCCGGCAAAGCGTCCTTTGAGAATTTCGCCGCTGATTTCTCCAAGATCGTGGTCGAGTTTCATTCGCACGAATTCGGTTTCCACGGTTGATATGTTATCCTCCCCGGATCGTGGTCTCTTCGCCCGGTACTGCATCCATAATCTCTGAAGAAGCGGCGCCAGTCTCAAAAAATACGGGAGCGACCTGGCCAACATCGCGGCCACGGCCCCGATTAAAGGAAGCAACCAGCCCAAACGACCCGTCGCTGTCAGATAAAGCAGGCCGATGACTGCGAAGGCTAAAAGTAACCGCTTCAGAGCTTTTTTGACTGCCGCGGAGCTCGCACGACCGAACCACCGCAGGGCAACACTGACTAAAAAGATCAGGCCGAGAATGAGGATGATCCGAATCAATCTAGTAGTCAGTCATGTTAAATCGCAATGCCCCGTCACCCCGGCAGATACCGTCTTAAAATCGAGGTGTCAACAATTATTTTGAGCATGCGTAAAGGGGGTCGAAAGGCTTGCCGGATTGGATGACTCCGAAGGCGATAGGCAGATCAACTTACGCATCGCGGCGCAGACGATGGCCTTGCCGTTTTTGCCATTGGCTTTGAGG
>JBOICY010000551.1:0-1564 GCA_050740335.1 Methylococcales bacterium
GTTCCGGTCCGGCCGGATATACCGCCGCGGTATACGGGGCGCGCGCCAATTTGAAGCCGGTTTTGATCACCGGGATCGAACAGGGCGGACAATTGACCACGACTACGGATGTCGATAACTGGCCCGGTGATTCGAATGGCGTACTTGGCCCGGATCTCATGGAGCGCATGCGACGACATGCCGAACGCTTTCAAACCGAGATAATCTTCGATCATATCCATACAAGCGATCTATCGCATCGCCCCTTCACGCTGATCGGTGATTCAGGCCGCTACCACTGCGATGCGCTGATCATCGCCACGGGTGCCTCCGCGAAATACCTGGGACTCGCGTCCGAAGAAGCCTTTCAGGGCAGGGGCGTTTCCGCCTGCGCGACCTGCGACGGATTTTTTTACAAAGGCCGCGATGTCGCGGTGATCGGGGGCGGCAACACGGCGGTCGAAGAAGCCTTGTATTTGAGCAATATCGCATCGCGGGTTACGGTTGTACACCGGCGCGACAAGTTCCGCGCGGAAAAAATTCTTGCCGACCGGCTTTTTGAAAAGGCCCGCAACGGAAATGTGGTCATCGAACGGGGATACGTGCTCGACGAGGTTCTCGGAGACGACACCGGCGTCACCGGCATGCGCATCCGCAATATCCTGGATCAGTCTGCCAAAGAGATCGAATTGCACGGCGTATTCATCGCGATCGGCCACACACCGAATACCGGGATCTTCGCAGGACAACTCGAAATGGACAGCGGCTATATCCGCGTCGAAGGAAGCTCCTCCGGGAATGCCACCGCGACCAGCGTGCCTGGAGTATTCGCGGCCGGTGACGTGGCCGATTCGGTCTATCGTCAAGCGATCACGTCGGCGGGTTCCGGATGCATGGCAGCGCTCGACGCGGAGAAATTTCTTGAAGAAATGGAATTCGCCTGATTCGGATCAAGTGGCCTATTTTGGAATCGCTTGATAGGTTTGCTGAAACCGGGTTCGTTGTGAATCCGTGCAGGCTCGCGCGAAACCTGGTGTATGTGCGTTGAGCCCGTGCATGCGTCGTGTTGAATTAAGTGGTCGCCTGGTCAGGCAGATTACCGAGATCCGCTATACGCGGATACATCCGAGTCTTGCAATCCTCCCCATGCGTTCCGGGGCAGGCATTGGCGCTTGGGGTGTTGTCGCTAAATCGAGTTCGCCGATTCCTGTCCAGGCAATCTGTGCCGGAATGGCAGTGCTCCCTCCAGTCAGTAGTACGAAGCCTGTGTCCAGCATAGCTCGCGCAATATCATGCCCCAAACGCTGAAAGCCCGTCTGCTCGGAAGCCTGGATGAAGTCGAGGCCCAAGCGTGGAATGCGCTCACGCGCTGTGAATACCCGTTCCTGCGCCACGAATTTCTATCGGGTCTCGAACACCACCATTGTCTCGGGCTTCGCACCGGGTGGAAAGCCTCCTATCTGATTTTCGAAAACAATCGAGGCGAATTGATCGCGGGCCTGCCGATGTATCTGAAATCCAATTCCTTCGGAGAGTTCGTGTTCGACTGGTCCTGGGCGGATGCCTATCACCGCAATGGTCTTGA
>JBOICY010000552.1:0-5232 GCA_050740335.1 Methylococcales bacterium
CAGAACGTCTACGGCATGTTATTGATCAGCGCCATGTATCCTGGTGTGAAATTTATTCATATTCACCGGAATCCGCTGAATGTCGTCGCGAGTCTGCTAGACGGTAAAGTCATGCGCCCCCATACACTAAAAGGTAGCGTGAACTATTGGAATGAGGCAATGCAGATAATCAACAAATTCAAGGAAGCCTGGCCGGAGCAGGTGTTCGAGCTTTCATACGAGGCACTCACGTCGAACCTCGAAACGAATATCCAGAAAGCATTGTCATTCCTTGACGAAGATCCTTCGCGAATTGAACTCGCGCCGGACATGGTGCACTTGGAACAGAATAAATATCTTACACATATTGGAAAGCAGGATGTGGAGTATATTCGACAACACTGCGGTCTTTTCATGACACAATATGGATATTCCTAATCCGATTGCGTCACTTCCTGTCAAAACATTGAAGACCGAGGTATCGAGAAGGCACTTCTCGAACGGTCACGCAGGACAGCTTGCCGTCGATCTCCTGGAGTCAATGGCGCCTGGTCGGGTCCAGGGGGACTTGCCGCCCTGATTGTCTGTCTGGTATATCGTGCCTGCGGCTTTCCCGCGAGTGCATCAGGGAATTTCTGGAGGAGTGGTTGGGACTTCATCTCGCGCTTGGCACGATCCACGATACCCGCATGGAACACAATTTTTTTTTAAAATGAAGTTACAAAATACTATAGAGTTGATTTTTTATAAAACCTATGCCGATATCAAAGCGGAGTCTGCGCGCTCGTACCTTGGCTTATTATGGTGGCTTATCGAACCTGTACTTTATCTTTGCGTTTTCTATATTCTTTTCGTACTGGTTCTAAGTCGTGGCAGCCAAGACTATGTGCCTTTCTTCTTATGTGGCGCGGTCGTTTGGAAGTGGTTCGCCAGCGGATTGAATGGCGCGAGCCATTCAATCGTTGCTAATAGAGGACTGTTACAACAAGTATATGTGCCAAAATTTGTTTTTCCGGTGATCGCAGTGTTCGGAAGTACTGTGCGCTTTTTGCCTGTTTTCCTGTTATTTACTGTATTTCTGTTGGTATACGGAATGCCGATACACTCTGGATGGTTCGCCCTGCCCGTGGTGGTTTTTACGCAATTCTT
This sequence comes from Methylococcales bacterium, assembly GCA_050740335.1. Taxonomy (GTDB): domain Bacteria; phylum Pseudomonadota; class Gammaproteobacteria; order Methylococcales; family UBA1147; genus UBA1147. The sequence continues at coordinate 1,129 of JBOICY010000552.1, forward strand.
TTTAATCATGGCTTTAGGGCTGCTGGCAGGCGCGATTACCCCGTTTTTGCCTGACCTGAAGGTTGCGATAGACAATGTACTGATGTTTCTTTTTTTTATATCGGGGGTTTTTTTTGATATCAACCACGTTCGAGAACCCGTCAAAACTTATCTGTTTTTAAATCCTATGGCTTTACTGATAAATGAATATAGGAATATATTGATATTTAAAGGGTGGCCGAACCTGCTGCCACTTGGCGTAATCATAATGATATCGTATATTTTTGGATCTCTGGCGATTTTTCTTCTTAAACAGATGGATCACAGATATGGCAAATTACGCTTCCGATGAGCGATAAAGATATACTGATAGAGATTCAGAATGTTACGCTCTCCTATGGAATAAAAACCGGATTTTTTAAAACATCGATCCATACTCCTCTTAAGAATATTTCATTTGACCTCCATCGGGGTGAGTCTGTCGGCATCATCGGTCGAAATGGCGCAGGTAAAAGCACTTTGCTTAGACTAATCGCGGGTATCCTCGAACCCGACGGTGGACGCATCGTTAACCATGGTGCCCGCGTATCATTGCTGTCCCTGGGTGTAGGCTTCGTTCCGCATCTCAGCGGCAGGCAAAACGCAATGTTGAGTGGGATGCTACTCGGACTTCGTAGCAAGGAGATCGCCCGAAAAATGGAGGGGATCATCGAATTTTCCGGATTGGGGAATTTCATCGAGCAGCCCTTGCATACCTACTCATCCGGGATGCGGGCGCGTCTTGGTTTTTCAGTGGCAATCCAAGTCGATCCGGATGTCTTATTGATTGATGAAGTGTTGGGTGTCGGGGATGAAGAGTTCCGTGCGAAATCGACTTTGGAAATGAAGCGACTGATCAAGTCCGATAAGACCATTGCGCTTGTGTCTCATAGCATACCGACTGTTCGAGATCTATGCGATAGGCTGGTATGGATCGAGAACGGGAACATCAAACAGGCGGATGTGACAGCGACTGTATTGGAGCAATATATCCTTCGCGACGGGGCCGGCTCGACGGCATGAAGAATCCTGTAGACAAGGCCCCGATTAATCGTTGTATTCCAAAGATCAGGTACATGCGTCTTCAGTGCCGCCTGAGTTCCGTGCACGATAAAAGGCCGGTTAATTTCGATATACGCCGGATATTTCGGGAAACATCCAGCAATTTGCCCCTTCCGGTATTGTTTACATCCTGCGCGATCTATTCAACAGCAGGAAGAGAAGCCGAAGCTGGGGAGTGCAAGAATCCAGCAGATTCGAAACGTATTTACAATCTCCGCTCTTGACATTTTAAAGCTAGCCTCGACAAGTGATGTATGGAACATATTATTTAGCCGATTTTACCGGATCCCGAATCAATAACATTACCCTGATGCGCTTGGTTGCGGCACTGTTCGTGCTGTTTGGACACTGTTATTCACTCTCGAACGGGAAAGGCGGCACGCAAGACCCGATCAGCGAACTCATTCGATCGTTTACCGGTTTTCACATGGGTCTCCCCGGCTTGGGAGTTGCCACATTCTTCACCCTGAGCGGGTTTCTGATTACTGGCAGCTATGCGCATTGGAGGAGTCTCCCCGGTTATCTGGAGTCCAGAATATTGCGAATCTATCCGGCTTTGTTCGTTGCGGTGTTATTTTGCATCGGCATCGGTGCGTTTGTTTCCGAATTACCGCTTTGGGCCTACTTAACGCATCCCGCGACGATCCGGTTTCTCTGGAGCAACGGTTCTCTGATCGAATTTTGGCCATTCCTTCCGCAAGTCTTCGTCGATAACCCGTGGCCAAACGGCACCAACGGTTCACTATGGACATTACCGGTCGAAGCTCGTATGTACATCATAGTCGCGACTGTCGGTATGCTGGGTTTTGTCGCTACACGCGAACGATTCAATTTCGCAATGCTGATTTTGATTGCAGGATATCTACTAGGGACTCATATCTCCTCAACTCTGACCAGCCTCGTACCGTTACGTCTGGCATTGTTTTTCCTTCTTGGCGCGGTTTCCTATACCAACGCTAGGCTGATCCCGATGCGATTCAGTCTACTTTGTATTGTTGGCATCGCCGCCGCGATCCTTTATCGAACGGGGTGCTACGATTATGCATTTTCGGTGTTTCTAACTTACCTCATCCTGTTGATTGCCTACCATCCACGGTTGCAGGTTCGACCCATCGATCGCATCGGTGATTTGTCCTATGGGACTTATCTCTATGCATTTCCCATTACACAGATTTCCGTCAAATACCTCGGGGCTGGAAGACCTCTTCTGATCGCGGCCGTTGTGATATCGCTGACTTTGATATTGGCCCGGTTGTCGTGGGTTTTCGTCGAGAAACCGGCCTTGGAAAAGAAGGGTCGCATCGTTAGAATCGTTAATGTCTGGCGTTCCAAGCTGGCGGCGATTCGGATGGCTGACCGTAAAGAACGCTGAAAATGGGTAACCAGAAATTCACCGGTTTAAATAATGCCTTGCGGGTATTAGAATTGCCGCAGAGAGCCGTCGAAATGCCAAAACAGACCCGTGTTTTCTACGGTTATTTTAGCGATAACACTCCCTAAGCCCAGGACCCTTTCTTTAGCATTCATCGGTGCACTCGGTCCCGTCTGAATTTTGCTCGAAACCATGTGACGGAATCCGCCATCGGCCCGGCCCAGGGTACCCATTGACCGGCGTTCCCATCAGCATCTTACACGGTCATCCTTCGATCGACCGCTGGTTTAGTGATGTCGTGACACGCTGCAGCGGAAAATACGGCATGAGTCCAGAGATCCTGTTTCCGGGTGATCGCTTCGGGAGTGGCGCCGGGCGGCAGGAGATACGCGCGGCGCAACTTTATAGCGATCATCGCCACCTCCAGTCCGGGTTGAAGCATTCCGCCGAGGGTTGCGTGGTGATCGAAGGCCGCAACGGATCGATTTCGTCCAGCGATGCCGCCAGTTTGAGCCGCACATCGGCGCTTCGGTGCTGGTAGATTGCGGCCTCGGCCGGTCGCTGTGATCGCTCGTACAGCTTCGCTGCCGACCCATACACGCGCCAGGCCGCGAGGGGCACCTCGGCGGCCTCGACGAGGCCAAGCGCCGTGATGAGGTGCGTCTCCGCCTCGGCCAAGGCGTGTTCGCGCAGGGCGATCTCCGCGAACAGCCGATGACTCAGGGCCAGATAGCTCCGCTCCGGCGCGCCCGCTGAGAAGTCATGGAGCTGTTGAGCGTAACCGCGAGCCTTGGCGAGCTCGCCCTGCGCTAGCCACGCTTCGCTAAGCCCTGCATAGGCCGGGAAGAAGAAGTTCCGTTGAACCGGCAGGCTCTCGTCCTGCTCGGTGCGAACCACCGCTTCGAAACATTCAATCGCCCGTGCCGCATCCCCGAGACCAAGGCAGGCTTGGCCGAGGATCGCGGAGGTGTTGATCGCATTCAATGCCGCATGTTCTTCTGGTATCGTCCCGGGGGGAACCTCGCACAGGGCTTTCGCCGTCTCGAAATCCAAGGCTTCGCAGTGCAGCCAGCCGATCACGACTCGATACCAACAGAGCGCGGGTCCTGCGCCGTTCCGCTCCGCCACAACCATCGCCCGCTCCAGGAGATCCTGTAATGCTCCCCACTCGCCGAGATGCAGCAGGGCCAGCGCGCCAAAGTAATGACCCACCATATACATGTAGCCATCGCCAAGCTGGCTCGCGATTTCCATTGCTTCTTGCGCGGTCTCCCAGGCGCTTCGGTAATGCGATGCAAATACTTCGACATTGATGTGCAACGTCAGGCGGGTGTGCAGCAGCATCGGGTTCGCGCTGGCGCGGGCTATTTTCAACGACTCATCGGAGGCGCAGGCATAGTCTTCCCGCCATCGACCAAAAACGGTATTCCACCCACCCCAGTTGCCCAGCGCGACGGATTCGAGGAGCGGGTCACCCAGGCGGCGACTGTTCGCTAAGGCCTCCTGCGCGACGTCAAGGCAACGACGGCGATCCAACCACACCAGGACACGGCTGAGATCGATGAGCGCCACGACCTCCGTAGACCGATCGTTTGCTGCGCTTGCCACTCGCAGCATCTCTTCGAGGCTCGCCAGCGCACCCCGCATGTCAC
>JBOICY010000553.1:0-17066 GCA_050740335.1 Methylococcales bacterium
CGATGGAAGGCATGCCGGGTATCGCGATCGGCGTGGCCATCGTTGCGTTCAGTCTGGGTGTGGAATTGGGTCACCAGTTGGTCGTGTTGCCAGTGTTTGCGGGATTGAAACTGATGCGTTTGATCCATACTGACGAAACCAGCCGGGATCGGTTGTCTTTATCCGTGATGCGGATCGGCTCGCTGCTCATTTCCGTAGCCGGCGGCGTCTATCTGGTCGCTGCGTTGAAGTAGAGCGGCCGGCGCAAAAACCGATTATGACCGCTCTCCAGAAATATGCGCTCGACGGATAGCTTGAACTATGCTCTCCATTGTGCAGTTATTTGCACATGGCCACGAATTTACAGATTGATGATGAGTTTATCCAAGAGGCGCTCCGGCTTGGCGGGCTTCGTACCAAGCGTGCGGTCGTTGACGAGGCCTTGCGTGAATATGTACAGCGCAGGCAACAGCTTAAAATCACCGAGTTGTTCGGCACGATTGACTATGACCATGGCTACGACTACAAAAAGCAACGTCAACGGCCATGAAGGTGGTCGTCGATACGTCAGCCTGGTCGCTGGCATTGCGGCGCAAAGAGAGTTCGAGTAACCGACTGATTGCTCTGTTTCGGGATCTCATTGCAGACGGTCGCGTGGCCCTGCTCGGTTCGGTCAGACAGGAAGTGCTCTCCGGTCTTCGCCATGCCGAGCAGTTTGAACGATTGAGAAATTATCTGCGCGCCCGCGTCCGTCGTTCCCGACCTGAACGGACAGCTCGCCGCTAAGGGCACGCGTGCCGCGATCATTTTAAGCGCTGGCCTCGACGCGCGTTCCGGCAATGGGGTGTCCTTGCGGGACGCCGCGCTGAAAGCCGCGGAACCGCGCCTGATGCGTTTGCTCGGGCCGAATTGCCTGGGTCTGATCCGGCCTTCCGCGAAGCTGAACGCGACCTTTTCGCCCGCATCGGTGAAACCCGGCCGGGTCGCGTTCATTACCCAGTCGGGCGCGCTCGATACGGCCGGGCTCGACTGGGCCAACGGCCGGCAAATCGGCTTTTCGGCATTCGTATCGCTCGACGACAGCGCCGATGTCGATTTCGCCGACGTGATCGACTACCTGAGCAGCGACCCGATCACCCACGCAATTTTACTCTACATCGAATCGATCCAGCACGCGCGCAAGTTCATGTCCGCGGCGCGCGCCGCCGCGCGCAATAAACCCTTGATCGTCGTGATATCCGGCAGGTGGCATCCGGGGGGGCTCGCGGCCCGCTCCCACACCGGTGCCTTGGCCGGCGAAGACGCGGTCTATGATGCGGCGATCCGGCGCGCCGGAATGCTCAGGGTTTATTCGCTCGAGGATCTGTTCAACGCTGCGGAGTCATTGAGCCGGGGGCGGATACCAACCGGCGACCGCGTGCTGATCGTGACGAATGGCGGTGGACCCGGAGTATTGGCGGCGGATGCGCTCGAAGCGGCCGGAGGGCAACTCGCCGAGCTTCCGGAACCCCTGATCTCTGCGCTCGATAAGGGATTGCCGGCGTATTGGTCCAGGGCCAATCCGATCGACGTGATCGGCGACGCCGACCTGGAAAGATACCGTAAAGTGACGGATATTCTGCTCGCGAACGATTCGCCGGATAGGATCCTGTTCATGCATGCGCCGACCGCGGTCGCCCCGAGCGAACTGGTGGCGCAGGAACTCGCTCCGGTGTTTGCGAATACCGAGAAGCCTTTGCGCGGCTACCGCGACCGGCCACCCGCGGACTGCTTGGCCTTGTATCGAAGTCTGATCAGCTTGTCTCAGATGGTAATCGAACTCGACGATGTGATCGAATGCGACATCAATCCGCTGCTCGTCGACGCGGAAGGGGCGATCGCGCTCGATGCGCGGATCAGGATTTCCGCGTCCCGCCGCGTGCCGGGTGCGCGGCTCGCGATCCATCCTGTCGAGCACGATGTGCAGCAGGAAGACCAACAAAACGAGATTAGCTATTGACAGAAAGATGTCAATGCGCGTAGTTTTCAAATTTTTTTTAAACCGGTTAAATCATTGGCCTTCCCTCACGTTTCCGGTGAATCCATGAAGCTGCTTGATCCAGACGGATTGGACGGAGTTTTTGCGCTTGCCTGCGTGGAGCGCGCAATAAAGAGTCCGCCGCATAAAACCGTGGTTTCGGAGCGACACAAAATTCCATGGATTAAAAGCGGCTTTCTCGTAGCTTTGGTCATTTTATCCGTTGTCTTACTCTCGATCGAGAAACGTGATCCAAAGCCAATTGACGATTTTGGCCAAGCTGAAATATTGCGCTCGCAGGTTTCCGTTGCCTCGATACCCGCACCGCCGGTTGAAACCGCGGACCGAACCGCGCCACCTCAGTCTCCCCTGCATGAACTTGAGGACCGCACGGAAATTCCGGATAAACCGGTTGATTTACCGGGTTCCAAACCTAATCAGATCGCAATGAGGGAAGAGTTCATCCGGACCGAGGAAATCAACCGTTTACCCGAGACCCGGACTAGCGACGCCGGAGGCGATTTGGTGACGGAGCCGCGTCAAAGTAATTTACTGGCGGCCTCGAATCGTGACCAACCGAAACCATCCGATCAACCCGATTCGTCGGTTGTGCAACCGATCGAAATAGAGGAAAAACCATTGAAAACCGCTGGCACTGCCGGTAATCGTGAATTGGAACGCGATTCTCGTGCTGGCGAACAAAGCCCGGCATCGAAATTTCAAATGACAACGATCCTTGAATATGTGTTTCCGACCAAATTTGCTTTCGGTTCGAAGCGTCTGCCAAAGATTTCCAAACAAGATCTGGCGTCGATTAACGACTTCTTGGCAGGTTGTGGAAAGGAAATTCAGGTTGTCGGGCACACTTGCGATATCGGTTCAGATAGCTACAACCGAAGGCTGGGATTGACCCGCGCAGATGCGGTAACACGTTTTATTACGACTCGAACGCAATTTCGCGGCTCATTTACCGTGTTGTCGGTGGGTGCGGAGAATCCCGCTTTTCCGAATTCTTCAGCACAGAATCGCGGGTTAAATCGCCGGGTTGTATTACACTGTTCTGCAATTATGATTTAAACGCCACAAGGCCGGCGGACTCCTCTCCAGATAATTAACGAAACCTTGATTTATAGCCGATAAAAGCTTTAAAGTACCGGCTGAGATTATGAAACGGTTTCGGACTTAGAGCGGATTGGATGGTACTGACGTTTCGCACCGAGGCTCCAGAGGAATTCGAAGCCCGGCTTGAGTATGGAACGCTAATTGATAACTATAATGGTTTCGGGAGTTCAATAATGAGCAGCGTAACACGAATCGAACAGCGTTCGGCGCAGAACGCTGAAATCGACGCAATTCTTCGCCACTTGACGACATTGAGAGGCGTTACGGCGGCGGCGGTTGTGGATCGAGACGGGCTGGTGACCCATATCCGCAAAGATTTTGAAATAGAGACCGACGCATTGGGGGCTTCAGTGCAAATCGTCTTTGGCGCCGCGTCTAAGGCGGCGAAGCATGTTGAGCAGAATGTTTCGAAGATCGTGATTTGTGAAAACGACAACGGCTATATCCTGTTGGCGCCACTTAAATCGGACTTTATCATAGCCCTGGTTGGCGACAGAAATGCACTCTTAGGCACCATCCGTTTCGAACTAAAGGAAACCATACCGGAATTGAACGTATTGTTTTCGGATGTCAAATGACCATGATGATCAGAAAGGCAGGTTTAATCGAGCCCATTCGCACGGCAATTGCGTTATGCATTGGCTAGAAGACCGGATCCAACAGCTTTATCAATCAGAACAGAAATATTCGGCCATACGCCGGTCACAAACGGCTAATAAAGGCATCGCTGAACGGAGCAAGGAGCGTGAATTTCGTTCTTCGTTTCTCGACGATATCAAACAATTAGTGCAGACCGTATCCGATATCCACGGAATATCCGGGTGTATCGCTTGCCATGACGGCTTGTTGGTTGCGCAGGCCGGGAATTTGTCGGATTTTGAGGCGGTCGCGGCTATAGCCCAGGAATGCATCAGCACCGCGGCCAAGAGCACATCCCCCTTGGAGCTGGGTGCCTTGCGGCAAGTCTCCATTGTCGGAGATCAAGCTAAATTGGCTTTGATCGCCATGGGTGAAATCACGGTTGGTATCGTCTGTCCAGTTGAAACCGTGCTATCACAGGTTTTACGGGATGATCCGGTCGGCTAGAACCAATCCGGTCAGGATCTCCCGGGGTCAATCCAGAAAGTACGCGAACTAAAGCCAAATAGTTTTCGTTCGGAAACACGCGAAAATCAGTCGAGGTTTTTCGCGCAGCGAAACCCCAGATAGCCATAGCGATTTTCATCCAGCACCATGGTTCTTGAGATCACATTGCCATTCACGCAGGCGTGGCGGTAGGAGCCACCATAAACCCAGCTGTAGCTTGGATCAAGATCAGGGTCAACCTCTAATCTTTCACACCATTCCCAAACATTACCGACCATATCCAAACACCCTTCCGGGGTGGCCCCCGCCGGGAATTGGGCAACCGGAGTGGTTTTATTGAATCCGAGATCCGGGCCATTACAGCGGCCGGGGTCCCAATTGTTCCCCCATGGAAATCGAAATCGGCCCATCGGACGCGCTGCCGCCTCCCATTCGCGACCAGTGGGAAGCCGCTTGCCGCACCATTCCGCGAATTTCCGCGCTTCATCAAGCGAAATCCCGATGACCGGATGATCGAATTCATTTTTTCTGGGGCCTTTGCTTCCCCAGAAATCCGGTGTCCGCGCGCCGGTATCTTCAATAAACGCGAGATAGGCCTGATTCGTAGCCGGTGTTTTATCCAAAAGAAAGGCCGATACGAGTACCGTTTCGGAGTCGTATAAAGAGACCAGTGCAAATCCGGGAATTAAGACCATCCCTTGAACGTGGTCCGCAGATTTGCCGGCCGATCCGGGTTGTTTACGCGATTTCAAACGGATCGCCCCGAGCGAGAAGTTTTTAGTCGCGGAGGATTTCGAATTATTCTCTGAATTGTTCGGCAGAGTAACCGAATTCTCGGGATTTTGTTTCGTTATAGTTACGGGTTCCACGGACAATTTTTGATCAGAGCCGGAACCGGCGGCCGGGGTCTGCCGTAAATGTTTCTGACGCCGCGTGATGACCGACTTGAGTCGACTGAAGCCTTTAGCAATATTCGAGAAAAAGATTCCAGACCTGGAATTACTCGACTTTTCCGTTGTCGATCGGTGTTTCCCTGAATCAGGAACCTCATTGATGCGCGAGCCGGCCTGTTTCATCACGGACATGGCGTCCGGTGGTGTCGGATCATCCGATCGGGTCGCGGAATTTGCACCCACTCGGCTTCGGTTTAGAATCGATTCGATGTTGCCATTCTCCGAAATTGATCGGCAGCGTGGTGTCTGACCAGGATCTGAATGAATATTGCTGTTCTTGTGCCGCGCATCGGGGTCGCTCGCCAAGAGGTCGCTGGCGATACGCACATACGATACTGAAGTGACGGCGACAGCCGATGCCCGACGCGGGAATTGATGGGCAAGCGCAAAAAGTGCATCCGGGGTACCTGCCGTTATGCTTTGCAAGGGGCTGTCATCGATTCGCAACTCGATTCGACCCTCCAGAAGGTAAACGAATTCATTCTTGTTGTCTCCTTGCCTGAACAGTACCGTATCGGCGGCTCCGCGTTCTTCACTGAGTTTTTCAATTAATTCCTCGAACTGACGATCCGGTAGATCGGCCAAGGGCACCAATTTTCGCAACATCCATGAATATTGCTCCGGGTTTATCGGCTTACTATTTTTGGTCGGACTCATCGGTTCGCGTTTCGATGCCTCGTCCGCAAAATTGTTTTGACCCGGTTCTTCGGTCGTTGGTACCTGAGATTCGATCTGGATACGGCATAAAAGATCGCCACGCTCGCCATCGCCAGCCGGCTTAACGCCCTTGCCCCGCATCCTGAATAATGTCCCGGACCGGGTCTCGGGCGGGATTTTAAGCTTAACCTTGCCGTCCAGGGCGGGTACTTCCAACTCTCCCCCCAAGGTTGCCGTTGCAAAACCGAGCGGGACCTCACAATACAGATTTGCTCCGTCCCGGGTAAAAATCGGGTGGGCCCGGACCTGGATCTGCACATACAGATCGCCGGCAGTTCCGCCGTTTTCACCGGCCACTCCCGCACCCGCGAGCCGAATCCGGTCGCCGGTATCGACGCCGGGCGGTACGTTGACCGCGAGGGTCTTCGCGTCCTGGACCCGACCGGCCCCGTAACATACCCGGCACGGATACTGGATCTGCTTCCCCTTCCCCCGGCAGGTTGGACAGATCTGCCGAGCCGAGAAAAATCCCTGTTGCATGAGGACATTGCCGATACCGTTACAGGTCGTACAGGTAACCGGACCGGAGCCTTTCCTCGCGCCACTGCCTCCGCAAGAGGCACAGGGTACCATGGCAGCAAGCCGGATTTTGATTTCGGTACCCGCGGCCGCTTCCTCAAGACCCAACTCGAGGTCATGGAGAATATCCGAACCGCGGTTCGGCCCCGCATACTTTCCGTCTGACTTTGAAGTCTCTAAACCGGCATGACCGATCTGGTCATAGGTGGATCGTTTTTTCGGGTCGGATAAGACCTCGTAAGCCTCCTTGGCCAATTTGAATTTTTCTCCAGTCTCGGGATTGTCCTGGTTTCTATCCGGATGATATTTCATCGCCAGGCGACGATAACTTTCTTTCAGATCCGCGTCCCTGGCATTGCGTGATACCCCGAGTACTTTGTAATAGTCATCTTTGGCCATAATTAGACAGCCCATTATCAATCGGCGAGTTGTTTCAACCTCAAGTCATGAGAAATCCGCAGATGGAAAGTTGTTATTTTACTATCCTGTCTGAGTTCCTCACACTCGGCGCCGGCGATTTGATCCATCGACTCCGATCCCTTTTGTGTATAATCGAAGGTACTATCGGTCGGAATAGTTGTCAATCACGAGACTGATCATGTTGGCCGAACCGATTGGAAGCGCAATCAATCGGTGAACGAAGCGCTGTTCAATTACCCTTTTCGCTGATCTTTAAAATCATTCGCAATCGCCGATAATCCTCCGAATCCAAACTGTCCGGCACAATCAAGAAAGTCTGAAATCCCTTTTCCATTGTCCGAAAATGCAGGATCGTGATCCACCGGGTTGCGACGCTCGAGGCCAATAATTCGGCATGCACTCGCGGGCCTGCGCCGATTTGGAAGCTCCAGCCATCCTGCTCTCCGTAGACGATCAAAGGACGTGCTTCGCTCCGATTCAGGCGGTATTTCCGGAAATGGAAAAACCCGGAGCAGACAACCGCAAGAGCCAGCGCGGCCCGGACCGGGGTCGGCAGGCCGGCGGCAAGGCTGCCAATCAAGCCAAGCAGATGCGCGGCAATCAGGAATCCGAGAACTCTCCGCGACGGATCAGCGGAGATTCGAAGCCACAGTCCGGATGATTCTGACAAGATTCAAAAACTCAGGATCCGCCGGATCTTCCTGAGCGATGAAAAACCGCTGCAACTCCGGATCCGGAAGACTGAGCAGGGTCTCGAAGAGCTGCTGTTCTTCGCAAGGCGCGAGGTCATAACGGCGGTCCAGATAGCGTGACAGAATCAGATCCAATTCGAGACTGCCGCGACGGCACAACCAGCGCAATTTCGATCGAGCACCCAAACCGATAGGCTATTGCCTTTCCACGAGCAATTTCTTGATCTCCGCGATCGCCCTGGCCGGGTTCAAACCCTTGGGACAGGTATCGGTACAGGCCATGATTGTGTGACAACGATACAGTTTGAAGGGGTCCTCGAGCGCGTCGAGCCGTTCGCCGGTAGTTTCGTCGCGGCTGTCGGCGATCCAGCGGTAGGCCTGGAGCAAGATCGCGGGTCCGAGATAGCGCTCGCCGTTCCACCAGTAACTCGGGCAGCTCGTCGAACAACACGCGCACAGGATGCATTCATAAAGCCCGTCGAGCCTGGCCCGATCCTCGACACTCTGGAGCCTTTCGCGATCGGCGGGTGCCGGGGTCTGGGTTTCGATCCAGGGTTTGATCGAGGCGTACTGCGCGTAGAAATGGCTCAGATCCGGGACCAGATCCTTGATCACCGGCAAATGCGGCAGTGGATAGATCCGGATCGGGTCATCGAGATCCTCGATCGCCTTGGTACAGGCCAGGGTGTTCTTGCCGTTGATGTTCATCGCACACGAGCCGCACACGCCTTCCCGGCAGGAGCGCCGGAAGGTCAGGGTCGAATCGATCTCGTTTTTGATCTTGATGACCGCATCGAGCACCATCGGCCCGCAGCGGTCCAGATCGATTTCGTAGACATCCAATCTCGGATTCTCGCCGCGATCCGGATCGAAGCGATAGACTTCGACGCGTTTGAGGTTGGCGTCCCGGTTTTCGGCAAGATATTCTTTTCCGGCCCGGACGACCGAATTTTTGGGCAGCGTAAATTCAAGCATGGCTCTTCCAGATTCGATAAAATCAAACGAACGCAAGCGTCAATAGACGCGCTTTTTCGGCGCAACCGCTTCCACTTCGTCAGTCAAGGTATAAAGATGGACCGGACGGTAATCGATCCGGGTTGCTCCATCGTCATCGCGCCAGATCACCGTGTGTTTGAGCCATTCCTGGTCGTTCCGGTCCGGATAATCCTCCCGGGCATGACCGCCGCGGCTCTCGGTGCGATTCGCGGCGGATCGAATCGTCGCGCTCGCCTGAGCGATCAGGTTATCGAGTTCCAGGGTTTCCACCAGATCGGTGTTCCAGATCAGCGAACGGTCCGACACCGAGACATCCTTAAACGACCTTTCGACCTGCTTGATTTTTTCGACCCCTTCGGCCAGAACCTCGCCGGTTCGGAACACTGCGGCATGGTCCTGCATGGCCCGTTGCATGTCGAGACGAAGTTCGGCGGTTTTTCGGCTGCCCTTCGCGTTACGTGCCCGGTCAAACCGGTCGAGCGCCTGTTCATAAGCATTTTTTGAGATCGGCTTATGCGCAGCACCCGATTTGATCAGTTCGGAACAACGGCTTGCGGCGGACCGGCCGAACACGACCAGATCGAGCAATGAATTCGAACCGAGACGATTGGCTCCGTGAACCGATACGCAGGCCGCCTCTCCGATCGCCATCAAGCCGGGTACGACATGGTCCGGATCACCCTCCTTCAGCGTCACCACCTCGGCTCTATAATTGGTCGGTATTCCACCCATGTTGTAGTGAACAGTCGGAATGACGGGTATCGGCTCCCTGGTCACGTCGACTCCGGCAAAAATTCTGGCCGTTTCGGCGATGCCGGGCAGCCGCTCCAGGATCACATCTTTACCCAGGTGTTCCAGATGCAGGTAGGCATGATCTTTTTCCGGCCCCACGCCGCGGCCCTCGCGAACCTCGATGGTAATCGACCGGCTGACCACGTCGCGCGAAGCCAGATCCTTGGCGCTCGGGGCATAGCGTTCCATGAAGCGCTCGTCTTCGGAGTTGGTCAGGTAACCGCCTTCGCCGCGAACTCCTTCCGTGATCAGACAACCCGAACCGTAGATTCCGGTCGGATGAAACTGGACGAATTCCATATCCTGCAAAGGCAGGCCGGCCCGCAAACCCATCGCATTGCCATCGCCGGTGCAGGTATGGGCCGACGTACAGGATAAATAACAACGGCCATAACCGCCCGTGGCCAGCACCGTCATATGCGATCGAAACAGATGGATGCTCCCGTCTTCGAGGCACCAGGCCAAAACGCCCCGGCATTCTTCATCGGCCATGATCAGGTCGAGCGCAATGTACTCGATGAAAAACTCGGCCTCGTGCTTCAGCGACTGCTGGTACAGCGTCGACAGAATCGCGTGACCGGTAATATCGGCCGCGGCACAGGTCCGGTGAGCCGTACCTTCGCCAAAATGTGTTGTCATCCCGCCGAAAGGACGCTGATAGATTTTGCCTGCCGGAGTTCTCGAAAATGGTACCCCGTAATGTTCGAGTTCGATAATCGCGGGGATCGCCTCCCGGCACATATATTCGATCGCATCCTGGTCGCCGAGCCAGTCCGATCCTTTGATCGTGTCGTACATATGCCAGCGCCAGTCGTCCTCGCCCATGTTGCCGAGCGCCGCGCTGATCCCGCCCTGTGCGGCCGCGGTATGGCTCCGGGTCGGGAAGACCTTGGTGATGCAGGCCGTCTTCAAGCCCTTCTGCGCCATTCCGAGGGTCGCCCGCAACCCAGCCCCGCCGGCTCCGACAACAACCGTATCGTAAGTGTGTTCGATGATTTCGTAACGGTTGGCCATGAGCTTAGCGTGTTTATCCGAGCATCACAATGCGGAACGTCGCGTACAGCGCCGCGAGGGCATAGAAGATCAAAATCAACTTGGTCGCGAGGATTCCCGCAATTTTGATCCATTCGCCATGGACGTAATCTTCGATGATGACCTGAACACCCAGCAGCGCATGGTAAAACACGGCGATTATGCTGGAAATCAAGAGCACGGTATTCCAAGGCGAGGCGATCCACTCGACAATCGTCCGGTAGTCCGCGCCCGGTATCAGAACAATCGCAATCCCGAACCATAGGGTGAGCGGGATCAGCGCGACCGCCGTGACCCGTTGAACCCACCAGTGATGGAGACCTGCCTTAGCCGAGCCTAAACCGCGTGCTTTTGAGAGCGGGGTTTTGAAATTCATAGCCTCCTCCGGCTCAGACAAATAAGCGGACGACCCAGACCACCAGCGTCAACCCGGCCGCCGCGACGAGTTCGATCACCGCGTTCCGGTCCATTTCGTCACGACCAAAGGTCATTCCGGTATCCCAGATCAGATGCCGGATTCCGTGGACAAAATGAAAAAACAACGCAAATGTCCAGAGGAAAAGGAGCAGCAGCCCGAATCCGGAATCCAGGAAAGCCTGGGTGTTCTGAAAGGCCGAGGCGCCCTCCGCGATTCCCATCAGCCAAACCACCAGATAAATCATGCCCAAAGTGATCACGACCCCGGTCGCACGATGGGTAATCGACAGGATCGCCGTTAACGGAAGACGATAGATTTGTAAATGCGGCGACAAGGGCCGGCTTATCGGTTTTTTCACGGTATCCCCGAATAAAAAGTTTCGAACAGACTGATCCGCGGCCAGGCCCGCGGATTCAGAAATCGATACAGCGCCCTTTCTTTTCCCAGTCCCCGTAACGCGTTGGCTCGGGACCCTTGGGTCCTCCGAGTTCCTTGACCCGATCGGTCCCGGCGGTGCGCGGGGTTTTGTTATCATTATGCCGGGAATCAGCGGTATTATTCTTTTCTACACACATCGTCCTTTCGGGCTGCGAGCTTTTTAAAGGGCGCATTTTATACCAAATTTTTCCAATAATCATAGAGTCCGGGAGCGAAATGAATCAGTATTGGCAGAGCTTTCTAGCAACACGGGACCTGAAACCAAACCCTGACGGTTCGGACCAGGACCCGAATTCATTGGCCTCGAGGCCTTCGGTCAGTCAAACCAGCGAATCTGCAATCCTCGCGGTGACCGGCAGCGATGCGGCGACCTTCCTGCAGGGACAGACTACCTGCGACGTACTCGGATTGCAAAACAACCTCGCAACCTGGGGTGCGATCTGCAATCCGAAAGGCCGGGTTCTGACCACCTTTCTATTGTTCATCCACCAAGACGGCTACTGGCTCGTCCTGCCGAAGATACTGGCCGGGCCGATCGAGAAAAAACTGCGCATGTATCTATTGCGGTCCAAGGTCACGATCGAAACCGTGACCGATCGCTTGGCGATATTCGGCCTGTCCTGCGGCATTCTTCCGGAACGCTTCGCGCAATCGCAGCGGCCCTCCGGCGATCTACGATACCCCGTCATCCAAGCCGAACACTCGCAATTGGTCAATGCCGGTCCGAATCAATGGCTGTTTATCGGCACTCCGGAAGCCGCGGAACGCCAATGGAACGAATTCGTAAGCCTGAACGGCTGCGCTGAAACCGGTAATGAATACTGGAATCTGTTGTGCGTTCTAAATGGCATACCGACACTTACCAACGAAACCAGCGAGGAATTCGTGCCGCAAATGATCAATCTGGATGCGCTTGGCGGAATTAGTTTTAAGAAAGGCTGCTATACCGGCCAGGAAATCGTCGCGCGCATGCATTATCTCGGAAAACTCAAGCGGCGTATGTTTCTGGCCGCAACCCGTTCCGATCGGCTGCCAGGCCCGGGCGAGCCGGTTTACGTTTCCGGGAACGCTCAAAGCATCGGCCAAATTGTCAATGCGGCCTGTCTGCGCAGCCCGGAAATCCGCCTGTTGATGGTACTCCAGATCGACCAAAGCGGGTCCGAGTCCATTCATCTTTGCGATCCGCTCGCGCCTTTACTCAAAATTCTCGATTTGCCCTATCATTTCTAATGGCTTGAATAGCTATCCTGTATTTGAACCGATTGAATCGCCAGAGTAAACTGTCCATGAAGCTTGCGAGCGAGGACGATCTCGATTCGCAAGCCCTTTTCATACAGATTGCCCGGCCGCTGAAATAATTGAATGGGTAGCTTTCAATTTGGTATTGTGCATTTCGCTGGCACGTCCTGTCCATGATCTCTTGAACTCGTATTACCGAAACATTTCATATTGTACCGAATGAGACTATTTATGAGACGCAATATCGAATTTATTTTTACGTCCCGGTGGATAGTCTTTGTTGCGATTTGTGTCTTCGGTCTGATACTCCGATTATACCGGCTTAATTACCAGAGCTTATGGCATGACGAATCGTTCTCTATCATTGTAAGCGATCAACCAATTGGGCTTGTCTTTGAACGGTTGATATCTGATTATGTTCACCCACCGCTTCATTATTTATTGTTACACATTTGTTTTCTTATACCAGACTTTGGTCCATCGGGAGCCCGTCTGATTTCTGCCATTTCTGGAACTGCATCAGTTCCTGTCCTGTATCTGGCAGGAAAGGTGTTTTTTGATAATAGGACAGCCTCGATAAGTGCATCGATTCTTGGCGTTTCTCAATTAGCTGTTATGTATTCCCAGGAGGTTCGACCCTATGCACAGGAAATGTTATTTAGTTGCAGCACTCTTCTCTTTTTTGGATTGGCAATCCGGACATATTTTCTAAAATATTGGTGGGCTTTTGTCATAAGTGCTTTACTGGTTTTATACACGCATTATTATAGCGTTTTCCTGGTAGCGTTATTATTTTCCTGGGCTCTATTCTTCGAGAAGCGGTTGTCGCCTATCCATGTACTTGGTGGCGCTGCGGTTGTTGCATTAGTCTTTATACCCTGGCTGGCCAATGGTGTTGTCGATGCCGCAGTAAATAATCCTAAGATAACAAAAGTCCCATCGTATTTTGCTGTAAGTTGGACTACACCGTTTAAAACCCTGAATCAATTCAATAACGGGAATCTTGAAAACGTACTCGAAGAGGGTGTACCAATAGCCTATTTTTTTGGAGCATTTCTATTTACCACGCCTGCATTATTTGGATTAGGCAGGCAATATCGATACGTACAGACTACACCTCGTCAAAATGCGATGATCTGGACTACCCTGGCGGTCATTCTTTATCTTTGGTGTCTCGGAACCAATTCAGGTAAATCCGGGCTTGCTCTATCCTTGATTCCTTTTTTTCGCGCGTTGCAAATTTTGCTGAGAAGTGACATGCCCCATTGGGCTGGAATGAGCACCAGCCGCACAGCTTGGTTAATCGTACTTGTCAGCGCGGTCGTTGCGGCACAGTTGGTAAGTTCACCGCCGTATATATTTTTTGTGCTGGGACTCCTATTCGGTCATGCAGTTTATGGAATCCTGGTTCGTTCACCGATTTCTAAACATGCTAAAAAGCATCGAATCGAAAGAGAAGATCAATTTACGTACCTATTGGCATTGGTATCGATTGTGCCCACATTAGTACCGATTCTATTGGGTTCTATGGGATTACAATATGACACTCGTTATAGCCTTGCGGGTCTTTCTGCTTATTACCTTTTAGTTGCTCGTGGACTCTCCCTTATAAATATCACGAAATGGCGCTTAATTCTAGTTGGTTTGAGTCTTGGTTATTCGGTCATTGCCCTTCGGGCGAATTATTTTTCCCCTTATAAGGAGAATTGGCGGGATTCACTGGCAGTTCTGGCAAAGAACTATCGCACCGGCGATTGCACGGTATTTTCTCCGTTTAGCACTTTACCAGATGAATGGTCAGTCTACCGGTATTACCTTCAGCAACCATCGCTAAATATTATTCCTCTGAGAGAACTAGACGATTTGGTTCCATCGTGTAAACGGGTATGGGTTCTGTACTACAGTCGCGTGGCTGGTTTTGTTAAAATAAGAAACGAGGCCACCTTGCAGATAGTGGTTAAGAGTCACAGGGAGTCGGAATATCAAAAATTCCATTGGATCGATGTCGGGTTGTACGAACCTCTAAATTAAGAAAGGGGTATCCACTTCGCATTGCCCGATCAGCGCCAGGCCGGCGTGGGAAGTCAACTTGCGGCTCGATTAAAGCAACGATAACTTGATACCGATCCAGCCCGCGCGCGGCGAACCCGGACTCACGAAGCGCGTGTCGTCAAAGGCGGGACCCAGAACCTGGTCCGCTTCACCATAGACTCCGAATGTCGAATAACGCCGATCGAACAGATTGTCGACCCTGCCGAACAACGCGATCCAATCGTTGTAACGCAGTTCGCCACGCAGATTGAAAATCACATAACCCGCCACCGGATCGTTGAGATTCGCTTCATCCCCGCGGAAATACTGGGAACTGTTATAGAGCATGTCGATCCCCAGCGAAAGGTGATTCCAACAATCGACGTCCGCCGAGAACTTGAGCGTATGTTCCGGAATACCGGGTAAGCGGTTTCCGGCCTGTACAAAAATTTCCCCGTTCGCATCGGCCGAAGGGTTGTTCGGGCTGCTCGCGACGAAAGGGTTCCTGAAGGTCGCGTCGATCCAGGAATAATTCAACCCGAAGCGCCATTGATCGAAGTTTCCGATCAATCCATCGAAGAACGCCGTGACACCGGCTTCCACACCCTGTCTGCGCGTCGTTCCGACGTTGTCAAAGAAACCTTCACTGCTCAGGTTTCCGGCACTGATAAACAGGATATCGTGATCATTGGTCGTGTAATAAAAGCCGGCGTTCCAGTCGAGGGTTGCACCCAGGAGATTATCAAACTGCCCCCGGAAACCACCTTCAAAGGTCTTGGCCACGACCTGCTCCAACGGGGGATCGGAAACAAGGGCGTTCGGTAACTTGCAGGGCGCATTCGGATCGGCGCAACTCAGTTCGACCGGCGTCGGTGCGCGCGAAGATTCGCTGTAGCGACCGTAAACCGAGAACTCGGGCATCGGAGAATAAGTGAATCCTCCGGCGGGATTGAAGCGGCTGAATTCGTGACGGCCATTGAGCTCGCTTCCGAAACGGTCTTCGAGGATAATTCTGGTCCGGTTGTAACGCCCGGAAGCCGTCAGTGCGAGTTGCTCGGTTAGCGAAAAAGTATCGCTAAAGAAAAGCCCCCAGTTTCGGACCGTCGAATACAAGCGTACCCGCGGTTCCTCGAGTATGATTCCGCCGCCGATGGACCCGCGGTCCGCGGTCAGGGAAGCCAATTCGGTATCGAAGTCGAAGTTGACGACGCCCTGTGTCAGGGTTCCACCGACGATCAGTTGGTTGTCGCGTCCGAACCAATCATGCTGAAAGCCGGATTGCAGGCTCCCCCCGTAACTTTCCTGGTGGGTCCGACTGAAGTTGTTCGTTGCACCGAGCACCGCGGGAGACATCAGGACCGGATTACCGTTGATGTCTTCGATGACTGCTTCCTGGCCACCCGCTTGCTCGCACACCAGTCCGGCATTGGCCGGATCCTCGCATTCCTCGAAATCACTGTTGTCACCGTTGAATGTCTTGATCCGATTGCGCCGGTAAAACACGTTTCCGGAGAGTTCGATCTCTTCGGCAATATTCCATTGACCATCCAGAGACGACAGGAACAAGGCGGTTCGGGTATTGTCCGGATGGGTAAACACCGCGTAGCGGTTGATATCCAGCAGTTGAAGCGGTGCCGCGCCATTGCCGTTCAAGTCTCCTTCGTTGCCCGCCAGAGTCAGATCGAGTTTCGCATCGTCCGTATGCAAACTGAAGCTTCCGAATCCCTGATTCACTTTACTGTTGGAGAAATCGCGACAACCCTTTTCACCAAAATTCCGAACATCAACGAAATAACCCAGGGTACCGTTATTCATCCCGCTGGAAATTTCCACGTCGTGCCTCTCCCAGGCTCCGTACAAACCTCTAAGGTGATGGCTTGGAGAACTGAAACCGGTTTTAGTCCGGATTGCGATCGCTCCTCCGAGGGTGTTGAGTCCATACACCGGATTCGAACCCGGATGCAAGTCGATGCGGTCGATCGCGCCGTTCGGGATCAGGTCCCAGTTCACCGTATCCCCGAAGGGTTCATTGAAGCGCACGCCGTTCAAGTAGACCGACAGGCCCTGGGGCAGACCGAGCAGCGGGGATGCGGTAAATCCCCGGAAGCGGACATCCGGCTGAAAGGGATTGGACTGGGCATTATTGATGGTCACGCTTTGCAGATTCCGGTCCAGATAATCCGGCAGGTTCAGGCTTTGATAGCGCTCCAGATCGTCTGCATCCACCGACTGCAGGTTGGACGGAATCTTTTCGACCGGAATCCCGCTTCCTGAAATCGGCGTAGTACCCACGACTTCAATACGCTCGAGCGTAAGCGGAGAGCTTTCGCCGCGGGCTCTCGGATGCGAATCGGGAAGCGGTTCATTCGGCTCCGCGGTCGACAGATTCGAAAGCGATAAGCCGGTGACCAGGGCTATGCTTAGCCAAAGGTTAATTGTTCTTTTCATTTTCCGGACCGGACGCTGACAACCAAGGCCCGGGATGTTAATGAAACGGGACCCGAAGGCCTATAGGAAAAATTCCTGAAATCGGCAATCAGCGCGGCAGCAGGTCCAGATCGTAGGCTATTTTCGCGATTTCCGCGCCGGTGTTGACCTTGAGTTTATATTTGATC
>JBOICY010000554.1:0-5884 GCA_050740335.1 Methylococcales bacterium
CACCTCGATTCCGGGAACCCCTTGTTCGGGATGGATGTCCACGGGCATGCCGCGGCCGTTATCGATGACTGAGATTCCGCCGTCCTTTGCGAGTGTAACCTGGATGCGATTGGCATAGCCCGCGAGCGCTTCGTCCACGCTGTTATCGATGACCTCCTGAACCAGATGGTTGGGCCGGCTGGTGTCGGTATACATACCGGGCCGCTTGCGTACCGGGTCGAGGCCGGTTAGTACCTCAATCGAGGATGCATCGTAATTTTGACTCATCATGTTGCGAATGTTCTCCCCCTTTGACATCTTCATGCATAACCATTTATCGTACCATTTATAATCAGGGGAATCCTGACCGCAACACCCATAAAATATCGGCACCGAATCCTCCGCTACTCAAGCCGCCGGATGAGAAGGATCCGGGCGGGCGGAATCTTCGTCTATAATTCAAAATCGACCCTTGAGATCATGGCCAAAAAAAATACGCCGGTTCCATTCGAAAATTCGCTCAAAGAGCTCGAAGAACTGGTCGAGCGCCTGGAGAAAGGCGATATCCCGCTCGAAGACTCGTTGAAATTCTTCGAGCGCGGCATCCAATTGACCCGCGCCTGCCAAAAGGCGCTCAAGGAAGCTGAACAAAAAGTGGAAATTCTCTTGCAGGATAACGGCGACGATACACTGAAACCCTATAACAATGATGAATCCTGACGAACAACTCAAAAGCTTCATGCAAGCCGGTCAACGACGGGTCGACCAGGCATTGGATGGATGGCTTCCACCGACCAATCGTATTCCCTGTCGATTGCATGAGGCGATGCGTTATTCGGTCTTTAACGGCGGCAAAAGAATGCGGCCGATCCTGACTTATGGCACCGGCCGGGCCTTGGCGATTGAACTCGACTTTCTGAACGGGCCGGCCTGCGCGGTCGAGTTGATTCATGCCTACTCTCTGGTACACGATGATCTTCCCGCGATGGACGACGACGATCTCAGACGCGGCAAGCCCACCTGCCACGTGGCCTATGATGAAGCCACCGCAATCCTGGTGGGCGATGGCTTGCAAGCCCTCGCGTTTCAGGTTCTCGCGAGCGACCCTTCCGTGCCGGTATCCGACATCACAAGAATCGAAATGATCAAGATCCTCGTAGAGGCCATCGGTTCGCACGGAATGGTTGGCGGACAGGCGATCGATCTGGATTCGGTCGGAACACGGCTCGACTTGCCGAGTCTCGAGAATATGCATATTCACAAGACCGGCGCGCTGATTCGCGCGAGCGTTCGTCTGGCGACTCGCGTCGCCAGAGAGGTCGACGAGGACAAGGTCATCCGGCTGGATCGCTATGCGAAATGTATCGGCCTGTCCTTCCAGATTCAAGACGATATTCTGGACGAGGAAAGCGATAGCCAAACGCTCGGCAAGACTCCGGGTAAAGACCGCGATCATCATAAACCCACCTATCCCGGTTTGCTCGGAATGCCGGGCGCGAAACGTAAGGCCATGGACCTGCATGAGGAAGCGCTGGACAGTCTTTCGGTTTTCGGCCGCGACGCGGAAATTCTCCGGGTGATTTCGTCTTATATCATTCAAAGGCGTAGTTGATCGTTCCGCGTGTCGGCTCCCCGTAATTCCGGTAATCCTCGTTCGCCGCTCCGATCAGACGGAACCGGGTTTAGGGAATACTTAAAATTTGCAAAAAAGCGACACCAAACCACTACACAAACACTCGGAAATGATTTAAATAGGGCTTTCTTCGATTCAATAATTCTGTTAATGTTGCAATGGCGCAACATCGTAGCCGAATAACCGACGACCCATGGAATTATCGACAGATTATCCGCTCCTCAGTCAAATCAATTCACCGGAAGACCTGCGTCGCCTTCCCGAAGACAAACTTTTGGACATCAACGACGAGTTGCGCCGTTTCCTGCTGAACAGCGTGAGCAAATCGGGTGGTCATCTTGCCGCAGGACTTGGAACCGTGGAGCTGACTATTGCGTTGCATTATGTTTTCAATACCCCCAAGGATCAACTGGTGTGGGATGTCGGGCATCAGGCCTATCCGCATAAAATTCTGACCGGTCGTCGCGATTCCATTCATAGCATCCGGAAAAAAGGCGGCCTGTCACCCTTTACCAAGCGTAAAGAGAGCTGTTATGACAGCTTCGGCGTGGGGCATTCGAGCACCTCGATCAGCGCGGCGCTGGGTATGGCGATCGCCGCGGCCCGGGATCAACGCGACGAGCGAATGGTCGCGATCATCGGTGACGGCGGAATTACCGGCGGAATGGCCTTCGAAGCCCTGAATCACGCGGGTGACCTCGGCGCGAACCTCTTGGTGATTCTGAACGATAACGAAATGTCGATTTCTCCGAATGTCGGAGCGCTGAACAAATATCTGGCCAAGATTCTTTCGAGCAAATTTTATTCAACGGTCCGCGAAGAGAGCAAAAAGGCTTTGAGCCTGATGCCGAGTATCTGGGAACTCGCGCGCCGGACCGAAGAACATGTGAAGGGCATGGTCGCGCCGGGCACCCTGTTCGAGGAATTGGGTTTCAACTATATCGGCCCGATCGATGGCCATGATCTTTTGGCTCTGATCGACACCCTGAGCAATCTCCGCAACCTGCCAGGTCCACGCTTTCTGCATGTGGTCACCCGCAAGGGAAAGGGTTATCTGCCGGCCGAGAAAGATCCGGTCGCTTATCACGGAGTGTCGTCCTTCGATCCGGAAATGGATCACTTGCCGAAAACGAGTTCATCGCAGCCGACTTATACCGAGGTATTCGGCGAATGGCTCTGCGACATGGCGAAAAAAGACCCGCGCCTTCTGGCCCTGACTCCGGCGATGCGTGAAGGCTCGGGGCTGGTGCGGTTTTCTGAGCAATTTCCGGATCGCTATTTCGATGTCGCGATCGCCGAACAGCATTGCGTGACCCTGGCCGCGGGCATGGCCTGTGAAGGCTACAAGCCGGTCGTCGCGATTTATTCGACATTTTTGCAGCGCGGTTACGATCAGTTGATCCATGACGTCGCGATCCAGAATCTGCCGGTATTATTCGCGCTCGACCGCGCGGGACTCGTGGGACCCGATGGGCCGACCCACGCGGGAAGTTTCGACTTCACTTATATGCGCTGCATCCCGAATCTGCTGATCATGGCCCCGGCCGATGAAAATGAATGCCGCCAGATGCTTTATACCGGTTTTTTGCACGAAGGACCGGCATCGGTACGTTATCCCAGAGGCAAGGGTCCCGGTGTGCCCGTCGAAAAAAGCATGCAGGCCGTGCCGATCGGCAAGGCTCAAATCAGGCGGGAAGGCAGGAGGATCGCGCTGCTCGGCTTTGGGAGCATGGTCCAGGTAGCCCTCGAGATCGCTGAATCGCTCGACGCCACTGTAGTCAACATGCGCTTTGTCAAACCATTGGATGAATCCCTGCTGATACGCATGGCCGACAGCCACTTAATTTTCGTGACCCTGGAGGACAACGCGACCGCGGGCGGCGCAGGCAGCGCGGTAAATGAATTCCTGCAATCCAGACAGGTCATGATCCCGACTTTGAATCTCGGCCTGTCCGATCGCTTCATCGATCACGGCTCCCGTGAGGAGTGCCTCAGCGAGGCCGGGCTCGACGCGAATGGAGTCCTGAAAAATATCAAGGCCTACCTCGGAGACCGCGAATCGATGGATCAGCAGCAGGCGATCTGATAACTTTAAATACACCAGGGGGTTAGTCGCGCTGATCGATCGGGACGTAAGGCTTCTCGTTGTTGCCGCTGTAAATTTGGCGGGGCCTCGCAATTCGCGCGTCGGGGTCCTGGCATTGTTCGCACCAATGGGCGATCCAACCCGGAAGCCGTCCGATCGCGAACATCACGGTGAACATATTGGTGGGGATGCCGATCGCGCGCAAAATGATCCCGCTGTAAAAATCGATATTGGGATAGAGCTTGCGGTCGATAAAATAGCTGTCTTTCAGCGCGATTTCCTAGAGTCGCCGGGCAATGTCCAAGAGCGGGTCCGACAGGCCCAGTTCGCTGAACAGCCGATCGGCCATGCGTTTCACCACCATCGCGCGCGGATCGAAATGCTTGTAGACCCGGTGACCGAAGCCCATCAGCCGGACCTTACTGTCCTTGGCCTTGGCCAGCTTCACGTATTCATCCTACACCAACCAGCCGGAATCCGTACAGGCCGAAACCGCAGCCCTAGCCGATTCAGACAGCCGTTCCGGGAATGGAGCATCAAAAAGCAGAGCGCGCTCGGCCCATGCGGTCGCAGCCCAAGCTTGCTAACAGTCTGCCTGCTCGTGAGCCATCCGCTTGTCCCGTATTTCATCGCCGATTACAGCACCGCGGTGGGTGAAGTCAAATCCCTCCATTTGTCCGATGGCAACACGGTCCATCTCAACACCGGCAGCATGATCGCCGAAAATTTTTCGGAAAATGAGCGCAATCTGGAGCTTCTGGCCGGCGCCACACCAGATCCCCTTGGTTAGCGTCACTGACTACCCGATAGGGCATCGGTATCTGCTGAGCCACCCATTCAGCTAAAACACCCTGGATCGTTCGTTTCCGTTCAAACAGTTCAAACACTCGCTGGATCACACGTTGTGCCTGCTCATCCGGATCTTTAGTCACTTCTCCCGACCGCTGACGCACGTAACCCATCTGAACTGGTATGCCTAATTCTCCCCGTCGCGTCTTTGCCTGCTTACCTTCGAGCATCCGTTGTTTCAAAATATGCAGTTCCGCTTCGGACATGGTGCCTTTTAATCCCAATAACAAACGATCATTGTAGGTCATTGGATCATAGAATCCGGATTCAAGGAAAGCAAGCAGGAAATCGGCAGCGCCCGCAGTCAAACCCGAAACGCCCATGTCGTGACCAATCACCTCAATTTCTGTATGATGGCCACCACGGTCACGGGCAGATTTACGCCGATCGCATCCAAGCCGATCCGGAGCGTCGCTGCCTGTCGTCAAGGGACGCACCAGTTTCGCCTTTTCCGATGTTCGAAGGCTCATCGCCAATGCCGCTTTGACCGAGGATTTTCTTAACCTTTGGCCCACCCCACCCAAATCCGAGCAAAACTCTTTCGTCGCCACCCTGCTGCGCATGGTGGTTTGATCCTTGACCTAGTTTATACGTAACTACTCACCCCCCAACCGAAGCCGTATTTCCAGCAAGGGCGAGTTGAATGGCAATGAGGGGATCTGTTAGTATTATGTCTTCATCAAACGGGAATATTGCGAGAAGGCAGTCTGGATGTCCCGCCTCGATGTCTTTCTGTTGGCGCAGTCCTAACAGTGTTGCCAGTTCGTTATCGGTTACGGAATGAATTAACCTGGTCTTCCAACCGAGAGTCGCCGCGGCGAAAGTGACTGTACCAATCGCATGTCCAACATCGTGATGACAGTAACGAAAGGTGCGTTCACCATAATTCCATGATTCACGCCAATAAATCGAGGTCAGTGAAATCAATAGAAAATCTGACGGCAGGTACTGCCTGATGGCATTCCATTCCTCCTACGTCAGGATGACTCGGCTCTCCAATGCATGTCCGCAGACAGAGTAATGATAGACAGCTGTTACTTCACTTAAATCTTTAATTGGCCCAGCGATCAAATACGCCTCGCCGGGGTGGAGATTGCCACTTGAGGGATTACCCCGCAATGACCAGCGATTTTCGCCTGCCTGTTTCCAGGCAGAGATTGCGAGGCTCTCATAAAAAAGACGGCTTATAGAATCCCGATTTATTGGAGCGGCAGGTTCCTGACAGGTATCGAATAATGAGTCATAGGTTGGTGTTTATGTAATCTGCGGATGGTCAAGTGGAAGAGTTAATGATTGATCGTAACGCCGGAATGGATCAGGTTGACTCTTCCAATCCA
>JBOICY010000555.1:0-3792 GCA_050740335.1 Methylococcales bacterium
CGGTTGCCGCTTGCGCCTGAAGCTGATGGTTGACACGCGTAGATCCGCTCCCTGCGGCATTGATTACATTCTGCATTTGATAATTGAAATTGACCTGGGTTCTTCCGCCGATGCGCTGAAGATTGAATCCCGGGACGATATCGGTTACAAAAGCACTTTGCCGGGAACCGCTCGAACTGAGATTGATATTGTCCGAAAACGTTTCCCGGACTGTCACTCGAGGTGTCGCAAACCACTTCCCGGCACACGCCGGACCTGCCGAGAAGCCCCAAATGACCAAGACAAAAGGCCAAATCAGTGTTGCGATTCCCGGCAAATCATTCTGGTAGGATCGATCATCAATCGCGTTATCGGCCATAGTTGCCGTAGGCGTAATAATTCAGTCCAATGCCCTTTTTGGATTTATTCAAAATACAACCCACGACGTCGCAATTGCTGAGTTTACCGATCGCTTCCTTGACAATATACTGAGGCGTCACTTCGCTTTCGATTACCATGACCACCTGACCTACCAGATCGGCTAAGACGCCGCCTTGTGTCGCAGCCATCAAGGGCGGCGAGTCGAAAATCACGACACGGTCTGCATAACGCTGGGACATTTCATCGGTAAGACGGCGCATCGCATCGCTGGCAAGCAATTCGGTCGAATGTTCGTGCTGCCGCCCGGCGGGAAGCAGGGTGAATTTCGGGATGTCGGTCCGAATCAGCACATCCGAGAAGCGAATCGATGGGTCCACGAGCATATCGGTCAAGCCTTTTCCCGCCTGGATTCCGAGGAGTTTCGAAATCGAGGGTTTCGCAAGATCCGCGTCGACCAGCAAAACGGTTTTCTCCCTTTCGCTTGCGATACTGATTGCGAGATTGATCGCGGTAAAGGTTTTCCCCTCTCCGGGCAAACTACTGGTCACCAGAATCAGATTCGATCGTTTAATGCCATTCTCTCCGTCCGGAAATGCGTTCATCAACAATGGCCGCTTGATCTGACGGTACTCCTCGGCTAGTTGTTTCGGCCCGCCTTCGGGTAACAGCATTCCTTTGCTCCGCAGTAATTCCAGTTCGATCGTACAGGTTTTCGATACATTTTCGCGGAAGCCGGAAAGTTCCTCCAGCGAATCGGTCTTGTGAATGACTTTTTCAATCGTATCCTGCGAAGCGGTGGCATAGGTTTCCGGTCCGGGCTTATACCCGGACTCGTACTGCGAAATCGGATCATTGTCGTAAAAGTCTGTCGTACCGGGCCGGCTATCGGGTTTTAAAGCGACACGTTTTTCCAAGGCTTTTTCGATAATACTCACTTACAGCGCCTCCCCGGTCATTACCTGCTAGACCTTGCTAAGATTCAAACCGTTAATTTCCAACAGCAGTACACCGACAAACACCAGAAACAACAGCATACCCGCACCGCAGAATCTCAGAAAGCCCATCCACTTTTGCTGCTTGATGTCCGGGATCCAGTTCATGGAGACCTGCCCCAGAATCGGCAGGCCGGTAACCTCCCGTAAGTTTTGCAAATTGGGAAAGGTAGGCCTCAGAAAGGTCATCCCCAGCGCGACCCCGATTCCCAGAACCAAACCGACGAACAGCGCCAGAGTCGAAAACAGAATGCGGTTTGGAAACGATGGAGTACTCGGGACCCTGGGCGGATCGACGATTCGAAAATTGATCGAATCGGTCGTTTTATCCACCTTTTCGGTCAATCTGGCGGATTCCCGACTCGCGAGTAAAGCTTGATAATTCTTATTAATCAACTCGTAATCCCGGTTGAGATTTTGCATTTCCGTTTCAACTTTGAGCATCCGGTCCATCTGCGTACGGAGCAAATCGACCTGTTCCTGATAGGACTTCACCCGCGCCTGCAGCGAAGCGACCTCCGCCGAGGCGGTGGACTCGGAAATTTTCATTTGCTGAAACACCGGGTTCGATTGGATATTATCGATCACAAAATTCTCGTCATCGGCTTCCTTGGCCTTTTCCTTTTTTAATTCTTCGATGGAACGCTTCGCCGCGAGGATTTCCGGATGCCCGTCAGTATATTTCAACGTCAACTGATCCACCTGTTGTTCCAACACCTGGATTCTGGCGTCCAATGGACTGGACCGAGAGTCCTCGGAACCCAAACCTAAAAACGTGGGTTCCTCACCATTGATCTGGCTTGTCAAGGCATCCCGCCGGTTTTGGGCTTCATCCAGTGCGAGTTTGGCTCCAGCCAATTGTGCAGTCAGGCCTTGAAGTTGCGAATAGGGGCTGGTGTTCTGGCCGGGCAATAAATTGTAGTTCTTTCGTTTAAATTCTTCTTTTGCCAATTCCGCCTTTTGCAGCCTGACTTCATATTCCCTGATCTGATCGTCCAGAAAACGCTGGGCGCTATTGGAGTCTTCCCGGTTTTTTCCTCTCGCCTGTTCCACGAACAAGGCGAGAAGCGCCTCCACAATTGCTTTTGCCAGCTTGGGATCACTGTTCTTTGCGGTAATGGTGAACAGGAAATCCTTAGGGGTGGCGCTCAAGCTGATGGAATCTTTCAGATCTTCAATTATTTCATCCATCTTTTTGTTATCCTTGGCTTTAAGATCCAGATCGGTCGACCTTGCGATTTTCATCAGGTTCGGCCGGCTGAAGATTTCTTTTTCCAATAATTGAAGTTGTTGATTCACCTGTGACGCGATAGCAAGGCCGCTCAATAAGGGTTGCAACTTGGACTGCGTGTCGACATGGACCCGCGCGGTCGCTTCGTATCGGTCCGGAAGCCTCGACACGCCGGCCCACACAAGGATGCAAAAAGACCATGCCACGGCCATTGCAACCCACTTAAAGCGCGTGGCACCCTGAATATAACTGAGAATTTCGGCGTATAGTTCGTGCATAAGGACTCTATTTTTGGAAAGATCCGGTTCGGATCAGAAATAAGCCTCGGGAATGAATAAAATATCCCCGGGCAACAACTCGACATTGGCGCTCATGTCGCCATCTTCAATCAGATCATCGAGCCGAATCCCGAATTGCCTCGGTTCTCCATTGATGACTCGTACGATACTGGCTCGATTGCCGTCCCCGTAGCCCGAACCCAGATTACCAACCGCAATGGTTAAATCAAGGAGTGTCATATTTTCCGTATAGGGATAGGCCAATGCCCGATAGATACCGCCACCGCCACCGCCACCTCCGCCAAAACCTCCGCCTCCGAATCCGCCTGCGCCGATTCCACCCGCGCCGATTCCGCCCCCGCCGATTCCGCCCCCGCCGATTCCGCCCCCAACAAATCCGCCCCCACCGAATCCGCCCCCACCAAATGCGCCGATAATTCTGATTTGTTGATTGTAGGGAGCATTAAAGCCGCTTACGATCACCGTGACCAGAGGATTGCGGATATACCGGGCAAGCTCCTTCTCGATGTCTCTAGCCAATCGATAAGGCGTTTTGCCGCTGGCCACCAATTCTTCGACCAGGGGCGCCGTGATCTTGCCATCCGGACGGACAGGGACCGTACGCGATACTTCGGGATTACCCCAGACGAACATCTCGACTATATCACCGGGACCGATCACGTAGGTGTAATCGGAGGGTAACTGAGCATTGACCTCCATTGCCGGATAGG
This sequence comes from Methylococcales bacterium, assembly GCA_050740335.1. Lineage (GTDB taxonomy): Bacteria > Pseudomonadota > Gammaproteobacteria > Methylococcales > UBA1147 > UBA1147. Next base: position 3,593 of record JBOICY010000555.1, read on the forward strand.
TCGTGCACCCGTTCAACTGAAGCGTGAGAATCAATGCAATGGCAATCGATAGCTGGGTATTTACCACGTCAAGCGCCCTCCCCTTATTAATCATGCCGAACCCGTTACTGATAGACCTGAATAGTACTAGTTTATCGCGATGAATGATCAAAATCATGCAAAAATCCTAAGCAAAGTGTAGCAGACGGGCGGAACAGGAT
>JBOICY010000556.1:0-4535 GCA_050740335.1 Methylococcales bacterium
TCTGGGGGATGAGGTGATGAAGGTGTTTCGGGTTTAAGATTTCGCTATTATTTTGAATGATGAATCTGGAAAATCTCAATCTTAAATCTCCGCCGATAGTTGAGGCGGTTTTAGACATCGAATGTGATCTGCCGCCGGACCTCGTGTTTTCGACGCTTGAGAAGCCAGCTCGTGATCGATTCTCGGATTATTACCCGGTCGCACGATCGCAATTTGTTCAGGAACACCAGATTGGATTGAAGCCGAATGAACATCCGTCGGTATCCATTCGACACACCGTCCAATCGTTTCAATTTCTGCAATCGAACGAGAAGCAGCTTGTCCAAGTCAGAACACAGGGGTTTTCTTTCAATCGACTTGCTCCCTATACCAACCTGGATGACTATTTGCCGGAAATTGAACGTACTTGGCAAATTTATGTGGAACTCGCGAACCCCGTCCAGATTCGATTGGTTCGTTTGCGTTATATCAACCGAATCGAATTGCCGATGAGCACGGGACTGGTCCAACTGGATGATTACTTCAAAGTCACCCCCCATCTACCCGAAGAGGAAAGGCTTTCACTCGTGGGATTTTTCAATCAACACGCGGCGGTAGAAAATGAAACCGGAAATCTTGTGAATATCGTTTTGACCGCCCAGCCATTAAGTGAGCAAAAACTTCCGATAATTTTCGATACAACGGTCGCGTCTTCAATGGGTGGAGAAACAAATGACTGGTTATTGATTCGTGAAAAGATTTTGGAATTGAGAAACTTGAAGAACCGGATTTTCAGAAATACATTGACCGATAAATGCTTGAAGCTATTTCGCTAACGGGTAGCGACTATCGTATGGGATACGCGGCATTGAATCTCTATGCTCAGACTGGTAGTGCCATATCTGCCGAAGCACAGGTTATTGAACACGCTGCTTTTGACATTATCCACACGGTTGAGCGGTCCCAGAGTCTATTCGGCAAAAAGACTGCCGTTTTTTCCGAATTATGGAAACTAGCAGATAACTGCAGGGAGAAGGATTGGGACGCGGATGGCGCTAGTGCGCTGGAGCCCGCCGCGATCCAAAACGCTGTGAGATTTATCCGCGCATTCCCTGACGGGCTACCGTTACCTGAACTCTCTCCAGAGCCGGATGGGTCAATTTCTTTGGATTGGATTGTATCCCGTCATCGCCTTTTTTCGATTAGTATCGGAGTTAGTAATCGTTTGGTGTATGCCTGGCTCGACGGTTCCGATACCGGGCATGGAGTTGCTCGCTTCGATGGAACGACTATTCCAGTCCGAATTCTCGATGGAATTCGAGCGATTTTTAGCGTATGACGATCCTGACATCAGGGCTGCCGGAACACGTCGCTGATCAGGAAGACCTTGCCCGTTTTCTAACACAACGCAACTATTTTAATTCCACTATGGTAAAACCAGCGGCATTTTTACCGAATCCTAAAGACAGGGAAACGTCGGTGTCGCGCCATGGGAAGAACCCAGTCGAGCGACTTTGGGAGATTGGATTGATAGCCGCAGGCTCGCGTAGTCTCTATGGCGCAGCTATTTTTAAGGCTCGAGCCGTCAGAGGCACGCAGCTCGATGTGTTTGTCAATGAACCACCCATATTCCATGCCGCGATACGAGGCTGGCCTTGGGTCGAATCAGATCCGGAACTACAGAAAGCAAAGCAGAAGGAACTCGCGGTACGAATCGCAGTTGTTGCCGGGCCGCCATTTCTTCGTTGATCCTCCTAAACTGAAAATGGACTTCCGGGTCGCCGCCACCTTCACCGGCAGCCTCGCCAGACTCATCGGCGAAGAACACAAAGCCGTCAAAACCACGGCCCTCGATCTGCAATTGAATCCGGGCATGAGGTTCCACAAACTTGACAGGGCCAGGGGAAAAACTTCTGGTCCGTACGGGTGGAGAGCGATGTCGTCCATCGAACCAACGCGAGCCTGCCAGACGCAAGGCTATGCCGCTCTTTACCGGTCTGGTGTCGAAATACACAGGCTAAGCTCTTCAGGCAGTAATAACCGGAACAGCGAGGAATGGATATGCGTTATTGGTTGATGAAATCCGAGCCTCGCGAATTCGGCATCGATGACCTCGAAGGGATGCCGGATCAAAGCCACCACTGGGATGGCGTAAGAAGCTATCAAGCGCGAAACCTGATGCGCGATGACATGAAAATTGGTGACCGGGTGTTTTTTTATCACTCGAACTGCGTGGAACCCGGCATTGTCGGAATCATGGAAGTGTGCCGCGAAGCCTATCCGGACTTCACCGCTTTCGATCCGGACGACCAGCACTTCGACCCGAAAAGCAGGCGGGATAATCCGCGCTGGTTCATGGTTGACGTTCGCTTTATCCGTAAATTGAAACGGGTCCTTTCTCTTAAGGAGCTGAAAGAATCGCCAGAGCTGAAAGACTTAGCCCTGGTCAAACTCGGAAATCGTCTTTCCGTTATGCCGGTTACGGCAGAGCAGTGGCATTTTGTTTTGTCTCTGGAATAAACGTTTCAACCGGAATTTCCGCGATCCGGGCAGGAATCGATCGGTGCTTCATTGCGGGCATTCATGACCACCCGCATACAATTTATAGACCGGGTTCTGGGTCTCGTTTACATATTCGAAGCCCAGGGCGTCCAGGCATTGGGTAAAGATTTTGCGTTCCCCGGCCGGAACCTGGATACCCATCAGCACCTTTCCAAATGCGGCTCCATGATTGCGGTAGTGAAACAAACTGATATTCCAGCGGCCTCCGAGCGCCGCAAGAAATTGCAGCAACGCGCCCGGCCGTTCCGGAAATTGAAAGCGATAAATGATTTCGTTCAGAAGGCAGGGCGCATGACCGCCGACCATATAGCGCATATGCTCCTTGGCAAGTTCGTTATCGGTCATGTCGATCACCGGAAAGCCTTTAGCCACGATGGCTTCGATCACTTGTTCCCGTTCGTCGGGTTCGCCGCTGGTCCCTAGACCGACAAAAATCTGCGCTTCTTTCTCGTTGAAAAAACGATAGTTAAATTCGGTGATATTGCGTTTACCCAATGCCCGGCAGAATTTCAGAAAACTTCCCGATTCTTCGGGAATCGTGACCGCGAGCAGAACCTCACGGTGCTCACCGACCTCGGCCCGCTCCGCCACATAACGCAGCCGGTCGAAATTGATATTCGCTCCGCTTTCGATGGCGATCAGATTCTGGTCCCTGACCGATGGATGCTCCGCGACATATTTTTTGATCCCGGCCACCGCGAGCGCCCCGGCGGGTTCCGCGATGGTGCGCGTATCATCAAAGATATCCTTGATCGCGGCGCATATTTCGTCGGTATTGACGGTGATCACGCCATCCACACAGCGATGCGCGATTCGGAAGGGCTCCTTGCCGATCTGCTTGACCGCCACGCCGTCGGCGAAAATACCGACCTTTTTGATAATAACCCGCTTATTTGCTTTCAAAGCCCGGTTCAGACAGTCGGAATCTTCCGACTCGACGCCGATTATTTTGATTTCAGGACGCACGAATTTGACGTAGGAAGCGATTCCCGCGATTAGACCACCCCCGCCGACCGGGACAAAAATAGCATGGATATCGGTGCGGATCTGACGCAAAATCTCATCGGCGATGGTACCTTGACCCGCGATCACGTCCGGATCGTCATAGGGATGAATGAAGGTCAATTTTTTCTCCGCCGCCAGACCAATAGCATGCTGATAAGCATCGTCGTAGGAATCGCCATACAGGACTATCCGGGCACCGCGACTTCGAACGGACTTGACTTTAATCTCCGGAGTCGTTTTCGGCATCACGATGAGCGCACTGATCCCGAGTTTTTCAGCCGAAAGCGCGACACCCTGGGCATGATTCCCGGCCGAGGCCGCGATGACGCCTTTCTCGCGCTCCTTTTCACCGAGCAAAGCCATTTTGTTGTAGGCCCCGCGCAATTTAAATGAGAAGACCGGCTGCAGATCCTCCCGTTTCAGATACACTCGATTTTCGAGACGACGGGACAGCAAGGCAGCGTAATCCAACGGCGTTTCGACCGCGACGTCATAAACGCGAGCGCGCAGTATTTTTTCGATATAGTGATCGGACATAGAACCTGTTATTCTTTTCCGACCGGAATCCGGCCGGGCGTATGGTTTCCTCAATCGACGAGCAACCATTCGAATCGGGAACGAAATTCGGTGACTTCAGCAAAATTCCACTTTATCATTCTTGGATACTGACCGCACGAATACCGCACAATGTCTCAAGATGACCTGAAATTTCGTGCCGCCGCGGCAGCCCTCGATTATTTGGACGACCAGAAAATTATCGGAATAGGCACAGGCTCGACGGTCAACTATTTTATTGATTTTCTGAATGACTTCAAATCGAGACTGGATGGCGCCGTTTCCAGTTCCGAAGCCAGTACCGCGAGACTCAGAAAAATCGGTATCCCGGTCATCGATTTAAACAGCGCCGGGCCGATTGACCTTTATGTCGATGGAGCCGACGAAATCAACGGCCAACTGCAGCTCATCAAGGGCGGCGGCGGGGCCTTGAC
>JBOICY010000557.1:0-22332 GCA_050740335.1 Methylococcales bacterium
ATTGATTACACGCAGGATCTTTTGTCCTGACACGGATCGGGATACCCGGGTGCACGCTCGTTAGCAAATAATATGAATGGAATTTTTCAGCGCCTCGGTGAAACGACACTGGGTATTTTCGAAAAACTTGTGCCATTCGGGTCTGACCCTATATTTTATCAGGCTGATTGCCGGTGCCGAACTTGAAGCCGATCGCGCCGAGGTTGAAGGAGGTCCGGAAAGATGGATCGATGCTGAAACTCCCGCTGGCGGGCGTCGTCGTTTGATAACAAGGGTTTACTGTAAAATTATCGGACAGGTTTGTTTGTCATAGTAAAAAGATCTCGTATTCAATAGCCCTTCGCATTCGCTTCCTGGCTGTTTAGAAATCAAGACTAAGGGAATTTTATGTCGGTCAAACGGTTTTTTTCTAAAACATCGGACTGTAACTTGCCGGAGTTCTCCAATGCTTAATGCGTTTTCTCGTCAGAATCGATCGCGGAAATTGCGGCGGAATCGTCTATCGGCCCTTTGTGCCGGGGGATACTCCGCGCGACGCCGACCCAATCCATGACCACCCCGGTGATCGGAGTAAAACGGGCCACGCGGAAGATCAGCGACTTGATGGTGGTCTTCCGGCGCAGGCGCAGCTCGTGCATATGGGGAATGAACCACAGGGTGACGGACAACCTTGCAATCGAAGAAATCGCAAACACTCCGAACAGGCTTCGACTCCAGGTCAGTTCACCGCCAAACCAGGTGAGCGAGGCCGGCAGGACCTCGGCCAGATAACCGCCCGCGATCGCCCCGGTGAACACGGCCGCGGCGCTCATGATCGACTGCATGGCGGAATAGGTCGCGAGATGAGTGTGGTGGGGGCGCAGGTCATAGAGATAGTTGCCGGTGCTCAGACTGAAACCTCCCCATGCAGTTCCGGCCAATGCCTGCACGCCCAACAGGTACCAGAAGCTATCCGAAACCAGCCATAACGCGGGCAATACCGGAATGATCAGGCTAGTGACGACCATGATCAGGCGATTGCCGAGGCGGTCGCTGATCCTTCCCCACGCGCTCAAGGTCAGAAATTGGGCGGATATGGACGACGCCTGGTTGGCGGTAAACTCGATATAGCTGTAATCGAGATCCCGGAGCATGTAGACCGAGAAGAACGGTGCGGCGATCGCGACGGTTCCCTGGAGCCCGGCGGTGAACAGGGTAAAGTGCCGAAAGGTTGCGTTGGTGAATGCGTGTCGGATCGAACCGAGCGTTCGCCGGGTCGCGCGCTCTTCCACCGCATCGTTGGCCGGCGCCGGATCATGCATCTGGTGGAGTTGCCACGCGGAGACCAGGCGGCCGCCGGCGGCGATCAGAAAAAGCACGCCGAAACCATAGCGTGCCGCCTGCCCGGCATCGGTCGCATCGAGATAAAGACCGCCCGCGATAAACACCAGGAATGCCGTGATCATCGAATTCCGGGTACGGGTAGCAAAATACCGGCCACGGCGCCGATCTGGAACCAGACTTCCCATCAGTGCACGCCAGTGCGGTTGCACCAGGTTCCCCGCGCAATGGTACAAGGTTGCGAGCAGGATCAAGAGAGTCACCGCGGACGGCGGAGTCGACCACGCGAGCGCGGTCAGGCTGAGGACGGTGATCGCTTGAAGCAGCGCCCCACCGGCTATCAACTTGCGCCTCGGCAGGAAGGATCCCATCCACACCGCAAAAAGTTGCGACCCGGCACCGACGAATTGCGGCATCGCGGTCAACCAGGCGATCTGGGAATTTGTGGCCTTAAGATGGATCGCGAAGGCGTTGATGAAGTTGTCGCAAAGCCCGGTCATGAAAGACGAGCTGACTGCTTCGCGCTGGGAATGGATCAAAGTTTGCCGCAGCCTTTGGTTGCGGCGTTGGGGTCCTGTGTGATTTCGTGGCATTGATTGATTCTGCCAGGTTGTGGTGGTTGTGGGCGATACCGGCTAGCGGGGCAGTGGCAACCTTCTCCTACTGGAGTTGGCCGGCCTGGACCCGAAAATCCGCTCGATCCAACACACATTAATCAGTTCCACCACACACGACGGACAAAAGGATTTGATTGGTATCTGTCAACATGGTTTTCCGATCACTGCATATGCGCTATTCTAAAGCATTATAGGCATTCGGCCTGTTGATTTATAAACCGATTGATAATAGACTGCCTGCGTTTACAAGCTAGACTCCTGGCGGTAGTTGTCGAAACGCCGGTGCGATCGATCCTAACCCGGTCGGGTCGGGTACTGAGCAATACAATATATAGAGTTTCCCGCGTCAACGTCGAATCGGCGTACATGGGGATGGAGCGGGCCGGAGGGTAATCGAATGCAGATCAATTGGGCGATTGAATTTCTGCTTGCGTTCTTGATCGCGGTCCTTTACGCGACTTTTGTCGAATACACGATGCACCGTTTGATGCATGCCGGAATCGTATACGGCGACCAGCACGCGAAACACCATCAAGAGGATACCGGGAAAGGCTGGTTCGAGGAGTTCGGCAATTATTTTATTCCGAGCCTCACGATTTTATGGTTCGGATTTCTGTGCTCGACCGTGGCCGGTATCGGCTTTGCGCTCGGCGGTACCTTGGCATCCGTCTGGGGTGCCTATGCGCATCAACTCCAGCATGAAAATCCCGAATTGGTGTTCTGGCTTTCCCGGCCGGTCCATCATTTGCACCACAAGCATAACATGGCGAAGCATAACTTCGGAATTTCGGTGGACTTCTGGGACCGCATTTTCGGTACCTACAGAGCCGGAAAATGGCAGCCTGAGAAGGAACCCTCCGAGTACCCGCTGCGCAGCTTCGTCGGAATTCGGTGGTCTTGAAATAGACGAAATAAAAGGCACCGAGTCCCTGGGCTAGCGCTGGCTTAATTCTTCGAGAAGGTGTTCGAGCCTTTTGGTGGCTATGGTGTATTCCGGCACATCGGGAAACGCCTGATGCAGTGGTTACCATTTTCATATACCATAACGTCGTTCATAATTAACCGGACTTTTTATTCAGGGCGCTTTACTTAACCGATTCCCGCAGTTTCCCGTTAGCGGAACACCTTAAGGATCGGGATAGAATGTCAGCCCATGGTCTCGATGGCTAACCCAGGAACCGCGCCCCGGAATCGTGGTCAACTGATTTGATGACAGATTGCACCGGCCGTTTCCCGATCAACACTGATTCCGGTTTGTGTGTAAACCCGGGCGTAAGAAAAACGACCAGACCCGGTTTTTAGGCCTACCGCGACATCCCTGGTTACCGACGACAGGCAACTTTGTCGTGTCTGGCCCTTGGTTTCGGTTAGAACTGTAAGGATTACTATGAAACGATTCTTTTTATACCCGATCCTGGTCGGGGCAAGTCTTTTGCTTGCGTCCTGTGAGAAGACTACGCCATCGGAATCCCGGGTAGCACCTCCACCACCGCAGGTCGCCGTTATCACGGTTCGTTCCGGAACGGTACCGCTCTCCCGAGAATTTGTCGGCCGCCTCGCTCCGACACGGATTGCCGAGGTGCGGGCACGGGTCGCGGGGATCATCCTGAAGCGTGTCTACCGGGAAGGTACCGACGTCGCGCCGGGCGAGGTCCTGTTCCAGATCGATCCCGCGCCGCTCGGGGCGGTATTGCATGCGCGAGAGGCCGCGCTTGCTCAGGCGCAAGCCGATGCCGCAAATGCCGCGGCGATCGCCAGGCGCTATCGTGAACTCGCAAAAAAAGGACTGATCTCGACTCAGGACCTCGATAGCGGCCTGGCCACCGAGCGAAGCACGGCGGCCGCCGTCAAGCAGGCCTTGGCCAACGTGGAAAGCGCTCGTCTCGATCTGGGCTACGCGACCGTCACCGCCCCCATCGAAGGTCGCGCGGGCCGTGCCCTGGTGACCGAAGGCGCGCTGGTCGGTCAGGGCGAAGCGACTCAGCTGACCAGAATCGAGCAAATCGATCCGGTTTTCGTGAATTTCAGCCTGTCGGTGGCCGAGATGCGGGAACTGCGCGGTGGTTCGAAGGATCAAGAAGCGGCGCAGGTGGAGGTGTTGCTGTCGGAAGGGGAAGTTTACCCGCATTCCGGGACTCTCGATTTTTCCGATCTCGCCGTCGATCCGGGCACCGGCGCGGTGTCGCTGCGCGCCGTGCTGCCCAATCCGGAACGCTCGCTGCTGCCCGGCATGTTCCTAAATCTGAAGCTCAACACCGGCGTCGTCGATGACGCTTACGTGCTGCCTCAATCCGCCGTGGCGCGTGACGCCGGAGGTGCTTATGTGCTCGTGGTGGATGCCGAATCCAGGGTCGTCCAGCGCCGCCTGCAGATCCACGGCATGACTCGCGGTGGATGGATCGTGCGCGGCGATCTGGGTCAGGGTGAGCGGATGATTGTCGAGGGCTTGCAGAAGGTCCAGCCGGGAGGTACCGCCACCCCGGTACCCGCGGCGACTCCGGTCGCCGATACCGCCGCGAAATAAGGCCCCGCCCCGATGCCAGGTTTTTTCATCGACCGGCCGATCTTTGCCTGGGTCATCGCGATCCTGATCACGCTGGCGGGCGGGATCGCGATTTTCAACTTGCCGGTATCGGCTTATCCGCCGATCGCGCCGCCCCAGGTCAGCATCAACGCCTCCTATCCCGGCGCGAGCGCGGAAGTAATCGAGAAGACCGTAACCTCGGTCATCGAACAGCGTCTCACCGGCGTCGATAACCTGCTTTATTTCGATTCGACTTCGCGTTCCAACGGCCAGGCTCAGATCACTCTGACCTTCGTAACCGGCACCGATCCCGATATCGCCCAGGTGCAGGTCCAGAACCGGCTCAGCATCGCGATGCCGCGCCTGCCCAGGGAAGTCGTGGAAAACGGAGTTTCGGTTTCTAAAACCAACAACGACTTTCTCATGGTCGTAGCACTGCAATCGAAGGATCACAGCCTCGATACTTACGCGCTCAACAATCTGATCGCGGCCCAGGTGCTCGATCCGGTCCGGCGGTTACCGGGTGTCGGAGATGCCAATCTGTTCGGCGATGCCTATGCCATGCGGATCTGGCTCAACCCGGACAAGCTGCACGGTTATGGCTTGAGCGCTTCCCAGGTGCTCGACGCGGTGCGTGACCAGAATGTACAAATTGCCGCCGGTCATCTCGGCGAGGAGCCCGCGCCGCCGGGTCAAGGATTCAGCGTCTCGGTCAGCGCCGCGAGCCGTTTCACTTCTCCGGCGCAGTTCGGAGACATTATTCTACGCGCCAATCCGGATGGAAGCAGTGTGCGTCTCAGGGACGTCGCGCGGGTCTTGCTCGGCGCCGAATCCTATGGCCGTAACGTGCATCTCGACGGTGATCCGATCGCGGGCTTCGCGGTGCTGCTAGCGCCGGGCGCCAATGCCCTGAAAGTAACCGCCGCGGTACGCGCCAAATTGAAGGAACTCGACGATTACTTTCCGTCTGGCGTGAACTGGCTCGAACCTTACGACAGTACCCAGTTCGTGCGGGTCTCCATCGAGGAAGTGCTTTACACCCTGATCGAGGCCGTCATCCTTGTGTTCCTGGTGATACTGCTGTTCCTGCAGAATCTACGCGCGACTCTGATTCCCACGCTCGTGGTGCCAGTGGCGCTGACCAGCGCCTTCGCGGGCATGTACATCGCAGGTTTTTCCATCAATGTGCTGACCCTGTTCGGGCTGGTACTCGCGATCGGCTTGGTGGTGGATGATGCGATTGTCGTGGTGGAAAACGTGGAGCGCATTATGACCGAGGAGGGTCTGCCCCCCAAGGAGGCGACGCGCAAGGCCATGGGCCAGATTAGCGGCGCGGTGATCGCGATGACCACGGTGCTCGCGGCGGTGTTCATTCCGATGGCGCTGGTCGGCGGCAGTGTCGGCGTGATTTATCGCCAGTTTTCTCTGACTATCGCGATCTCGATGGCCATCTCGGCGCTGATGGCCCTGAGTTTCACTCCGGCGCTGTGCGCGACCCTGCTCAAACCCGCGGATCATCAAGCGAAGCCTTTCCAGCGCCGCTTCAACCGAATCTATGCTGGATTGACCCGTGCCTATCTCGCGCAAGTGAACCGCTCGATTCGCCAGACACCGCGCTGGATGGCGGCCTTCGCCGCGCTCGTATGCGTGGCGCTGGTTCTGTTTACCCGCCTGCCCACCAGTTTCCTGCCCGAGGAGGACCAGGGATATGCGCTGGTGTTGATACAGCTTCCGCCGGGCGCGAGCATGGAACGCACCGGCGAAGTCCTGCGGCAGATGGAAAGCATCATTAAGCGGAATACGGTCGTCGAAACGGTTCTCGATGTCGCTGGTTTCAGCTTCATCGGCCAGGGCGAAAACGTCGGCCTCGGCTTTGTACGCCTCAAGGACTGGAAGCAGCGCCGCGGCGCGGATGAACAGATCAACGGCTTCATTCAGTGGGCGAATGGCGCGCTTCAAGCCGTGAAGGGCGCGAGCATGTTCGTCATCAACCTGCCCACGATTCGCGGACTGGGGCGTTTCAGCGGTTTCGATTTCCGGCTCGAGGACCGCGCGGGACTCGGGCAGGACCCCTTGCTTAAGGCGCGCGACACGCTGCTCGCGAGGGCATCGGAGAATCTCACGCTCGAAGGCGTGCGAGCCAACCAGCTCGAAGAAGCGCCTCAGTTGAAGCTCGATGTGGATCGCGTACAAGCACGCTCCATGGGCCTGTCGTTGCCGGATATCTATGAGTCCATCCGTCTGATGTTGTCGCCGGTCTATGTAAACGATTTCAACTACCAGGGGCGCGTACTCAAAGTGATGCTGCAGGCGGATGCGGAATACCGCGGCCGGGTGGAGGACCTCGGCCATTTCTATATTCCTGCCGGCAGGGGGGGCGGGATTGACAATATGGTCCCGCTCACGAGTATCGTGTCATCGAACTGGACGCTCGCGCCACCGGCGATCGATCATTACAATGGCCACGCCGCGATTCAGATCAATGGCGCGGCCGCGCCAGGCTTCAGCTCCGGTCAGGCCATGCGGGAAATGCATCAGATTGTCAGGCAGCATCTGCCCGCGGGCATTGGCTACGAGTGGTCGGGCCAGTCGTTCCAGGAAATACTCTCCGGCCAGCAGGCACCCATACTTTTTGCGCTGTCGCTGCTCGTGGTGTTCCTCGCGCTCGCGGCGCTCTATGAGAGCTGGTCGATTCCGGTTGCGGTCATGCTCGTCGTCCCGCTCGGCATGCTCGGCGCGCTCGGTTTCACCTGGCTGCGCGGTCTGGAGGACGATGTGTACTTCAAGGTGGGGCTGATCGCGGTGATCGGATTGTCCGCCAAGAACGCGATTCTGATCATCGAATTCGCGAATACCATGCGGCAACAGGGTCGCGGCCTGCTGGACGCCACCCTCGAGGCCTGCCGGCTGCGCCTGCGGCCGATCCTGATGACCTCGATTGCGTTCATGCTCGGCGTGCTGCCTTTGGCCGTTTCCACCGGCGCGGGCGCCAACAGCCGGCATGCGATCGGGACCGGCGTGATGGGCGGCATGGTCGGCGCCACACTGCTCGGTGTGCTGTTCGTGCCGGTGTTTTTCGTCGTCGTGCGCAGGCTGCTCGGCGACAAAAGTAACGGCCATGGATTCGGCGAAGCGGACCGATGAGCGAGGCCTGAATGCTCGATTCAATGAGTGCTGATTAGGGTGGTGGATTTTAAACTCGAGGAATGTTATCCCGAGAACCGAACGAAGGACTTTATCGACCTTCGGCAAACCCGCCGCGCTTAAGATACTTCCGAGCATCCCGGAGAAACCGGCTTGCTTCCGGCGTCACAGGTCGCTCTGTTCTCGCCTGATGTCGTGCATCAGCAGCGAACGTTCACAGTAAGCCGCAGCCGGACAGAGCAGTGTCGTCAATGTGGGGCGGATGCCGTCAGGCGATCCACCAAATCTTCTGCGACAAAGTGACTTCGACTGCCCACATCAATACCGGCAGCATTCGGATTTTGGATCGTCAATCCGTTGCGTACACGCAGCGCCATAATAGATTCTTTCAGACTGGAAAAAAATCCATCCTGCCATGGGACATCATCATGCTCATTCTCTCCAGCGGGATATCGGGCAACGATAGAGCCGTTGCCCGATCTACTCCGGCTGAGGGAGCATCCCTGCCTTTATGCTGGATCTTCAGAGGTTTTAAATTCGTCGTCGGCTTTGCCGCAAACGGCCCGATCGGAGACTTCATCCTCGTCCGGGTCAGTCGTTTCGTGCAGGTAGAGAACCTGATTGTAGAGGAACGTGAACAGCGCGTGCTTGTCCGATTTTTCCAAGGCTTTGAAGGCTTTCCGCGAATTGTCGGCTTCGCCGCCATGATAAAGGATCGCTTCGGTCAGCGTGGTAGCCCGGCCGTCGTGGAGCCAAGGACCTGTGCAGCCCACTCCCCACAATTCCTTGGTACCGAAAGTTGAACGGCCAATGCCTTTGGGCGCATCACCACTCGGTTCGTCGATGGCTTCGGCCAGTTCCGGCCCCATGTTGTGACGCTTGAGATCTCCATACAGCCGGACGACGGTCTGACCATTGGCATCCGTCTCGGTGAAGTGCCCCAGTGCATTACCATTTAGCGTTTCGGGATTATCCGGTCCGTCTGTGGCCAGATCGAAATGGATCGCTACGGAACTGCCGCTGGGTTCTGAGATCTTCGTGCTGGACAGGGTCAACTGCGGTTTATGACATTCATCGCAACCGATTTTTTCAGCGAACACCTCGGCTCCGTGATCGATTTCCTGACGATCCTCATCCGACACAGAGTCGATATTCAAGCGTTCCCTTGATTCTTCGTCTTTGAATTCTGCGTCCGTCAATTCCACGCGCGTCACAGGGCGTGGTTGCAGGGCCATGTAGACCGTGAGCGCAGTGACCTGACTTTCCGTGAGTTCGTTCACAACCCCGTCACCGTCACCATCCTTGTCGGGGCCATGCACGTCTTCGACGCCCTGCATGCCAAGCTCATTGCGTGCGGCATCCAGGACGAAATCACGCACGGTTTTGACGGTCTTCTTCCATTGCAGGGGACGGACAATCAGATCCGGCGACACGCCCTTGATTCGTGAAGGATCCGAATACGGCTTGCCATTCTGGCAACTCACCTTCAACACGCCAAAGTCGACACCCTTAGCCTTCAGTGGCCGCTCGACCAATTTTTTATTCCCGCAAGCGTCTTGCTCGGCTTTTTTGCGGATGTCCTTGAGTTCCGCGGTCATTTCCTCGCCCAACAATTGCAAGGTGCCGATGCCGAACAGATGCGGTGTATTGCGCTGGATGAATTTTTTGATGTCGCCGCTATGCAGCGGGTCGCGTTGCGCATTAGCGGCGATGGGACCTGCGCCATCGTTGGGGCGGCTATGGCAATCGACACAGGATTGGGAGTTGGGACCGGTAGGCCGTTTGGGGGTATGGGTAGCCCATTCCCCGGGACAGGTCCGGTCCGCGCGAGGAACGCGGGTATAACGCTCATGCCCATCAACATTCGCGCCGCCGCCTTGGGCCGCGGTAAATGAAGTTCCAAACAAGTCATCACCTATTTTGAAGGCGCTTAGGGCCGCGAAAACTGGATACTTCAGATCCTCTTCCATGGAGTCCTGGGCGTCAGTCGGTACCGTCGTCCTGGCGGGAGGACAGGCTACGACAGGCGGCGGTTTCGGCAGGTTATTTTCGCCGCTGTTTTTACATCCTCCTATCAGCAACCCTGACAACAGGAGACCGGAACTAAATAGCAGAATGGATAGCTTCATGATTCACTCCTTATTTATATTGATCATCGTTTTAGGCATAGGTCAGGCCGGAATACCCCCGCCAACTATGCGTGCCACGCCGCCGAGTGCGGGACCAGAAACTCCATCCCGTCCGTCACATGGGACATCGAATTACTATGCTCCCAGTTGTGTATAAATCGCGCTTCACTTGATACCTTCTTTGTCCTTTGCAGTCAACCGAATAGGTGTCACCGTGTAGAGAACACACCCTACGCGCCACGGGGTCAGGCTACGGCTCAGGCTTACGGGGTCAGGTCGATTTTTGAAGCACTTAGAATCGCGGCTCGGATCTATCTTTGCACCGGCGCTTAAACCTACCGACAGATTGTCGAGCACTTCGGCTTGCATTTGGTGAGGAACTAGAAAAAGTCCTAATCCAGAAGACAGACTTTCATGGCGAATGGCACTACACCATTCTGTCGAGAACTTAAGAGTTTTACAGGCTATTGTTGGACAGGCCCTCAGACCACAGAGACAACAGCTGCGCGGCAATTTCCTTCAAGGCTTTTTCTTCATCATTGGCGATGTTGCTGTGGGCGTTTTTCGGAAAGCCGAATACGAAGATCCTTCGGCTGCTTTTGTTGGTGGCTACCAGCGTGCGAAAGCCGCCACGCTTGCCTTACCGAGGTCGGGCAATTCGTTGTTTCAGGAGCCCGCCGCCCAAATCGGCTTCGTAGAGTCCCTTCGCCATTTTACAGAAACCCGGATCGGAAAGAGACCAGCACCGTCGGACTTTGAATCCGGTCGCGCGCATGCGGTTGATACGGTACTCCCATTAGTGAGCCAAAAAAGTATACACTACCTGGTAAAATAATAACCCCGAGGAGTCAAGCGATGCGCTATGCGGCGTTCTGGTTGATGGTGACCGCGGTTGCTATTCTGGCCTATATCTGGTACTTGGGAAAATTTTACATCTCGAAACCGGAGCCCTGGCCGACCGCAAGCGGCACGGTGCTGTCCAATCAGATTCAACCGGTTGAAACCGAAGACGGGCAGCAATTCAAGGTCGATATTCTGTACCGATACAAGCGCGGGGATTCGCTCGTAGAAGGCAATCGGATGGCGCCCGCCGAGCCTGCCTACTCCTCGCGGGAAAAAGCGGAACGGGTAGCGAAGTCTTTCCCGGTGGGAAAAGAAGTCAAGGTTTATGTCAATCCGGTCGAAAAATCGCAACCACCTTCCGTCCTGGTCTGGGAATTACCGGACATCCTGAGTCCAGTTGTTTTTATTATCATCGGTTTATTCGGCACCTCGATCGTTTTGTATTTACTTTCCGAATATCAACGCCTTAAAAAATAGCGACCGCGGCATAACCGCACTGCGCGAACCCTCTATTCAACGGGCCGATCGCCGGTACACCGGGGCATCGGTTCCTATCCGCGTTTTTTGACGTGACGGATCAATCGCTTGCGTTTTCTGAGCTGCCTGTCGCTCAGGTTATTGCGTTGGCCTTGGAAAGGATTATCGGCGGACTTGAATTCAATCCGGATCGGCACCCCTGCGAGCCGCAGTTTTTCGCGGAAAGTATTGGCCAGATAGCGCCGGTAAGATCCCGGTACCGAGCAGGTCTGGTTGCCATGAATGACGACAGTCGGGGGATTGTGCCCGCGTTGATGGGCGTATTTGAGTTTGATCCGCCGCCCCTGAACCAGCGGAGGCTGATGTGCCGTGATCGCCTCGGACAAAATCCGGGATAGACGGGATGTGGACAGGTCGAGCATCGAAGCCCGGTACAGATCCGGGATCCGGTCGAACAAATTGCCGGCGCCGGTTCCATGCAGCGCGGACAGGAAAAGTTTTTCCGCATAGTCGAGAAAGGGCAATTTGAGGTCCAGTTGGCGCTTCACTATTTCGCGCTGGTCCGTGGACAGTCCGTCCCACTTGTTCAAACCGATGATCAAGGCCCGGCCGGCTTCCAGGACCATCCCGAGCAATCCGGCGTCCTGATCGGTTACGCCTTCACTCGCATCGATCAGATAAATCACTACGTTGGCTCGGTTAATTGCCTGCATCGCCTTGACGACACTGAACTTTTCGACCGCCTCGGAAATTTTCGAGCGCCGCCTCATTCCGGCCGTATCGATCAATGTGTAGGCGATCCCGTTACGCTCGAAGGGGATATAGACACTGTCGCGCGTAGTCCCGGGCTGATCGAAGACTACCACGCGTTCTTCACCGAGCAGGCGGTTGATCAAGGTCGATTTCCCGACGTTTGGACGGCCGACCACGGCGATGGCGATGGTTTCTTCATTTTCGGCATCCTCTTCCGGGCCTTCCGGCAGCAGTTCGTTGATCCGCTCGAGCAAGGCGGGAATCCCCCTGCCATGGGAAGCCGCGATCAGTACGGGTGGACCTAGACCCAAGGCATGGAATTCGGTTCCGGCGGTCAGGGGATCCAGCCCGTCCACTTTATTCGCGGTCAGAATAACCGGCTTGTTGGTCATGCGCAGGTCGTCGGCGATGCTTTGATCATTCGGGTTCAGGCCGGCCCGGGTATCCACCAGAAACAGAATCAGGTCGGCTTCGTCGATCGCGTACCTGATCTGGCGCAGCGCGAGATGGCCGAGTTCTTCCCGGGAATCGTTGAACCCTCCGGTGTCTACCACGAGACAGTCGCGGCTGGCCTGTTTGACCCGGCCGTATTGGCGGTCCCGGGTCAAACCCGGATAGTCGGCGACCAGCGCGTCCCGACTGCGCGTCAAACAGTTGAAAAGAGTCGATTTGCCGACATTCGGGCGGCCGACCAATGCGATGACGGGTAACATGATTGACGATGACTCAGTCTGAAACCAGCGCGGCCAGGGTACCATCCATGGCGTAGACATAGAGTACGTCATCCACGACCAAAGGCTTCGCGACGATCGGGCTGTCTGAGATTTGAATTCTGCCGAGCTGGTGGCCGTCGAGTTGCGACAGCCAGTGCAGGTAACCTTCGAAATCACCCACGATGATCGAGTTCTTATACAGCGCGGGAGAGGAAAGACGCCGCTGATGAAGGTCGGTCTGTTTCCAAAGCGTGGCGCCATTGCGCTGCTCCAGCGCCCAGACATCACTGGAATCGTCACTCAGGTACAGATAGCTCCAATCCCCGGCGAGACCGGCATAGGCGGATAGATCCCGGCGCCACCAGATCATCTGCCCATCGCTCACCGAAATCGCGAACACTCCGCCCTGAAAGCTGGCCAGATAAATAATTCCGTCGAAGATCAAGGGGTCCGCATCGAGGTCCACCAGCCGTTCGAGTTCGGAGCGTCCCTCGGCCATTACGACATTGCTTTCCCATTCGACTTTGCCGTCGGTGAGGCGCAAGGAAACCAGTTTTCCGCTCGCATACCCTTCGATGACGTGGTCACCTTCGATCACCGGGTTCGCGGTTCCGCGGAGACTCAAGGGTGGAACGCTGCGTTCATAGGTCCACAAACTGCTACCCGTGGTTTCGTCGAGTCCGGTGAGTCTGCCGTCGACGCTGTGGATCACGGCGACATTGTGTTGCGCGCGCGGGGTCGCCAAGACCTCGCTGGATACTTGCTGGGTCCAAAGCATGGACCCATCCTCGAGATTCAGCGCCACCGCTTCGGCGTCGCTGGTTCCGACCAATATCGCGCGTTGCCCGATACCGGGACCCGCGGAGATCGGTTTTTCGGTATCGGTTTCCCAGATCAGTTCACCGTTGCCCAGCTTTCTCGCCTGAACCAGACCACTGCGGTCCGCGGCGATAATTTTGTCGCTGGTCACCGCGGGCGCGAGTTTCAGATTCATCCCGTCATTGCCGGCTCCGATCGTTTCCTGCCAGATGACTTGGGGTTCAATCTCCGCGACGTATTCGGTCAGTTCATTCGGCGGTTCGGCATTATCCTTTTCCAGCAGGGGGTCCATAATGCCGCCCAAGGAATCCGACACGGCTTCCATTGTCTCGCAACCGGAGAGGATGCTTGCAAGCAGCACAAGGATAAAGACTCGTAGCAGAATCACCGAGGTGGTTCGGGGGCGCGAGGCACCGGCAGGTCTTCCATTTTAAGATCGAGAAATCTCGATGTCCGGCCCAGTTCGGAAGCTCGCTTGTATGCGCTGCGGGCTTCCGGTTCCTTTCCGAGCACGACATAGGCGTCTCCCTTCAATTCTTCGTAGGCGGCCTCGAATTTGCCTCTGCCGGAGACACCGAGACCGTTGATCAATTCGAGCGCTTCCTGAGCCTTTCCCTCGGCAAGCAAAATTTTTAGCAATCGCAAGCGCGCGATATTCTTGATCGAGGGTTCGGGTGTTCCAGCCAACACGGCTTCGAGTTCTTTCCGGGCGGCTTCGAGATTGCCGTTTTCGACCTGCTGTTTGGCTAGAAAAAAACCGGCGTAGATAGCATAGGGTGAATCCGGGTATTCGGTCTTGATGCGCTCGCCAAGTTTTACGAGGGAATCGCGATTAGCGCTTTCGACCGCCTTTAACAATTCTTGAAAAAGATCCGATGCCTCGCGTGCCTGTGTGCTTTTATAATTCTGCCATCCGTTCCAGCTCAAAATACATCCGATCCCGATCACCAGGCCGAGAACAACCGCGCGGCCATTTTCAATAACCCATTTTTTAATAGTTTCTAGCTGTTGATCTTCAGTGTCAAAAAAATCCACTGCTTTCTCCTTCTGGCGTACCCAACTTGTTTCTGAAAAATCCGGCCACTTCCGACTGAGACATACTGAGTTGCGTCGTCTCGCCGCGCAGCGATTTAATTGCAATGGTCCTGTGGGCAACCTCATCCTCTCCAAGGATCAAAGCGTAGGCTGCGCCGCATCGATCGGCCCGTTTGAATTGACTTTTAAATCCTCCGCCGCCGCAATGGACCAAAAGCCGCAGTTTCGGCAATGCGTCGCGCAGTTGTTCGGCGATTCTGAAGGCCGCAAGGCTCGTTTCGCTTCCAGAATGAATCAGGTAGACGTCGGCCCCGGAGTCTGTTTCGAGCCAATCCGGCACGGACAGCAATTCAATCAGCCGTTCCATTCCCATCGCAAAACCCACGGCGGAATTCGATTTGGCCCCCAATTGCTCGACCAGCAGGTCATAGCGGCCGCCCGCGCATACCGTTCCCTGCGCCCCCAATTCGCCGGTCACCCATTCAAACACGGTCTTCCCGTAATAATCGAGGCCTCGGACAAGACGCGGATTGACCGTGTAACGGACTTCGAGATTGTCGAGCAAGGCCACTAACTGATTAAAATGATGCCGTGCTTCCTCGCCGAGGAAATCCTGCAGCAGGGGGGCGTTCGAGATGACATCCCGCAGCGCGGGATTCTTGCTGTCGAGAATCCTTAAGGGATTGGTGTCGAGCCGGCGCAGGCTGTCTTCGTCAAGCGTGGATCGACGGCTTGTGAAGTAGCGCAGCAATTGTTCGCGATAGCGATTCCGGTCCTCGACGGACCCCAGCGAATTGAGCTGAAGTTCGAGTTTCGATTCGATTCCGAAAATTCTCCAAAGCCTTAGGCTCAAGAGTATGATCTCCGCGTCGATATCGGGGCCGGGCATCCCGTAGGTTTCGACGCCGAGCTGGTAAAACTGGCGATAACGGCCCTTCTGCGGCCGTTCATGGCGGAACATGGGACCGAGATACCAGAGGCGATGTACCTGATTATACATCAGGCCATGCTCGATAGAGGCCCTGAGACAGCCGGCCGTTCCTTCGGGCCGCAGAGTCAGGGAGTCGCCGTTGCGATCGTCGAAGGTATACATTTCTTTCTCGACGATATCGGTAACTTCACCGATCGAGCGCCGGAACAGATCGGTCTTTTCCACGATCGGCAGGCGAATTTCGCGATAACCGTAGGCGGATAGCAGGTCGCGCAACCGGCTTTCGACGCGCTGCCACACCCCGGTTTGATGCGGCAGGATATCATGCATTCCGCGGATCGCTTGAATATTTTCTAGCATTGAAATCGGTTTGGGTTTAAGGGTGCGGGAAGTCCGGGTTGACGCGATCGATTCCGACCAGGCAGGTCAAGAACTTACGGCTGCTCGACAGAGCGAATGGCAATTCAGGCCCGGCAATTTCGCTCCGCTATTCCGGTAACTCGCGCAAGGATTCGGCCTCTCTGGAATCCGGAAACTGACTTTCCAGTTGCGACCGGTAGCTTTCGGCAGTCGCCGTGTCTCCCAAGGCCCGTTCTAGTTGAACGCCCAGCAAAAGTGCTTCCGCGCTCGGGCTGGTGCTGCTCAGATAGCGTTGAATGAAGCCTCTGCCGTTCAGGGCTTTATCGGTTTTCAGGCTGAGCCCGGCCATTGCGAGCAGCGCCGGAGGGAAGGCCGGCTGCCGTTTCAAGGCTTCGCGCAGATAATTTTCGGCTTCCTCGAGCCGCCCCGCGCGTTGCGCGCAGATCCCCGCATCCGTCATCGCGACCCAGGGACGTTTATACAAAGGGGTGTCAATGGCTTTGTTAAAGTGTTCGTCGGCTTCGGCGTAGTTGCCCTGGTCGCACAGCAAACTCCCGTAATCGGTTTGCGCGCTCGCATTGGTAGGCCGAAGGCTGACCGCTTGTTTCAGATGGGATTCCCAGAGATTCTTCTGCCCTAATTTTTGGTACAGAATTGCGATCGCGTGGTGGGCTTCGCTGTTTCCGGAATCGGCTTTCAACGCTTGTTTGAAATTTTCCAGTGCCACGTCGTCTTGCCCTCTTCCGAGATATTGCAGGCCGAGATTGGTATGCCTGCTGGCCGGGCTTTCTTCCGGAATATCCAGTTCGGCGTCCTGCTTGGTGATCGTCGTACACGCGGAAAGACTGATACAGAGTACCAGCCAAGGCGCGAATTTGAATTTCATGTAGTCTCCGAACCAAACTTTTTCGTTCTCCGGGTGCGATCCTCGACCCGGCCGACCAATTGGCCGCACGCGGCGTCGATATCTTCACCGCGGGTCTTCCGCACCGTCGTGATATAGCCGGATGACATCAGGATTTCCTGAAACTGAACGATCACTTCGGGGTCGGAGCACCGGTATCCGCTGCCTGGAAAGGGATTGAATGGAATCAGATTGATCTTGCACGGCACCTGGCTCAACAGCCTCACCAAGGCCCGTGCCTGCTCGGGTGAATCATTGACTCCCGCGAGCATGACGTATTCGAAGGTGATTTTACGGTGCTTCACACCCGCGGCATAGTCCCTGGATGCCTGTAGCAACTCATCGAGGGGATACTTGCGGTTGATCGGGACCAGTTGGTTTCTGAGCGCGTCGTCCGGCGCGTGCAGGGAAACGGCCAAGGCCACGTCGATGGTGTCGCGCAAGCGAACAATGGCGGGCACGACCCCGGAGGTGCTCAGGGTCACGCGGCGTTTCGACAGTCCGTAGGCCGCATCGTCCATCATCAGGTCCATCGCGCTCACGACATTGTCGAAATTCAGCAAGGGTTCTCCCATACCCATCAGCACAACATTGCTGATCCGTTGATTTTCTTCGAGTACCGCGGATGCCAGGTAGACTTGTCCGATAATTTCGGCGACCCTGAGATTTCGGTTGAATCCCTGTCTGGCGGTGGCACAAAACGAGCAATCGAGTACGCAACCGATTTGCGAGGACACACACAAGGTTCCGCGGTGTTCCTCGGGAATAAATACGGTCTCGAAGCGGTTTCCGCAATCGGTCTCGAGCAGCCATTTCCGGGTTCCGTCCCGGGCTGTCCGGTCGAATACGATTTTGGGCACGCGGATTTCACAACGCAGGGCGAGTTTGTGCCGGAGGTTTTTGCTCAAATTCGACATTGCGCCAAAATCGGTCACGCCTTTCTGGTGGATCCATTTCAGCACCTGGGGCGCGCGAAAACGCTTCTCGCCCATTTCGGCGAAAAAAGCCGCCATGGATTTCTGGTCGAAATCCAGAAGATTGCTTCGGCCCGATTCAATGGGTGCGAGCACAGATTTCATTTTCAGAGAAAAAGTAGCTGATTTCTTCTTTGGCGGTATCCGGATCGTCCGAACCGTGCACGGCATTCTTATTGGCACTGGTCGCGAAATCGGCCCGAATGGTTGCGAGTCCGGCATCGGCCGGATTGCTCGCGCCCATGAGATCACGGTTCAGGGTAATCGCATTTTCTCCCTCGAGAATCTGGATCATGACCGGACCGGAAATCATGAATTCGACCAGGTTATTGAAAAAAGGACGATCCTTGTGTACCGCATAAAAACCTTCCGCCTGTCGTCGGGTCAAATGCAGCATTTTCGCGGCGACAATCTGGAGTCCCGTCTTCTCGAAGCGCCGATAAATTTCTCCGATCAGATTCGCTGCGACCGCATCGGGTTTGATTATTGAAAAGGTGCGTTCGATCGCCATCCAGAAAACTCCAAGTAATTGGGTAACACCTTTGCTTTCTTTGGAATGCGAATTTCCATGATTTCGCGATAGACCGCGCAACGCCGGAAAATTCGATGCGTTCAGAATGCCCTGGGTGCCAACTTCGAAGCAAAATTCGCGCGTAGTTTACCGGGCGATCACCGGCCAGGCAATTGAGGCACTCGGCTCGCGCCGTATGAAAGCCCGCGACTAGTGTGCTGTCAGACAGAAAAACTTTCCCCGCAGCCACAGCTGTCTTTGACTTTCGGATTATCGAATTTAAAGGCCGCGTTGAGTCCCTGCATCTGATAATCGACCCGTAGCCCGTCGAGAAAGGGCAGGTGCTCATCGTTCACGACCAGCTTGACTCCGAAGTCTTCATAAACCTGATCGCCGTCCTCGAGCCGGTCGGCAAAATCGATTACATAGGCGAAGCCGGAACAGCCGGATTTCTTGACTCCGAGCCGAAGCCCGAGCCCGCCGCCGCGTTTATCGAGTTGTCTTCGAACCTGGGCGGCCGCATTTTCGGTTAGATGTAATGACATATCGAACTCTCTAAAACCAATTAAAAAAACGAACCTGGAAACAACCGTGCTGTGCTGTGCTGTGCCTGAAATTCATAACTCATGCCGCAAGACACACCGCCTCATTTTTCCAAGGCGATTGGCAGGATCCTTTAATACCCGGCGGCCTTGACCGCTTCTCCGGGAACGATCTGGTACAACGCTTTCAGAACCTGGTCGATTTCCGAAAGGGTGTTCTCCGGCCCGAGACTGACCCTGACCGCGCTGCGAGCCAGTTCTTCAGTGATTCCCATCGCAAGCAGTACGTGACTTGGTTGGGTGCTCTGGCTCGAGCATGCGGATCCGCTGGAAACCGCGATGCCTTCACGATCCAACTCCATCACCATCATTTCACCCTCGATGCCAAGAATCCCGAACATCAGGGTATTCGGCAGCCGTTCGGCGGTTTCGGAAAATATTGTCACACAGCGCAATTTTTTCAAGCCCTGTTCGAGCATTCGTTTGAGCACGATCAGGCCTTCGGTATTTTTTTGCAGATCCTGCCGCGCGATTTCCGCCGCCGCGCCGAAACCCACGATCGCGGCCACGTTTTCGGTTCCGCCGCGCAGGCCTTTTTCCTGCCCGCCGCCACGAAGCAGGGGTTCGAGCGGTATCGATCTGTCGATTACCAATGCCCCGACGCCTTTGGGACCGCCGATCTTATGCGCGGACAGAGACAGAAAACTGATTCCCAGGGCGCTATAATCCAGCGGAATCTTACCGAGCGCCTGAACGCCGTCACAATGGATCGGAATGTTTCGCTCGCGCAATTGGCCAGCGATGCGGCGAATATTCTGAATTACACCGGTTTCATTGTTCGCGAGCATACAGCTTGCAAAGCGGACGTTGTTCCGGATCGCGGACTCGAGCGATCCTTCACGAATCACACCCTGATCATTCACCTCGAGAGTCGTGAGTGACCAGCCTTTTCGCGACAACGCGTTCATCGGCTCGAGCACCGAGGGATGCTCGATCGGACTCACGAGTATCCGGCCGGGTGGAAGACTTTCGGCCAGCCCGCGGATCGCGAGGTTGTTCGCTTCGGTACCGCCCGAAGTGAACACGATCCGGGAGGACGACGCCCCGCTCAGCGCCGCGACCTGTTCCCGTGCGTTTTCGACCGCATCCCGGGTGATCCGGCCGATTCGGTGAAGACTCGAGGGATTTCCGTAAAAATCACGGTAATAGGGCTGCATCGCCTCGAGCACCCCCGGTTTCAGAGGGCTGGTCGCATTATAGTCAAAATAAATCATTGCTGCGAAAGTTCTTCTATATCAGGTTTTCGAGCGGATTCGAGCCAAGGTCCGGATCGCGATGGGCCGGTTCATTCACCGGGCGGGTGAAAATGACAAACCCTACCGGTTCTGGAAAGATAAGGCTTGGAAGCCGGCGTTTCGAGCCGATCAGGGTCCGGTGGCAATCCGGGTCGGGAAATTCACATGCTGTCTGGC
The DNA here is from genome assembly GCA_050740335.1 of Methylococcales bacterium. Taxonomy (GTDB): domain Bacteria; phylum Pseudomonadota; class Gammaproteobacteria; order Methylococcales; family UBA1147; genus UBA1147. Next base: position 20,069 of record JBOICY010000557.1, read on the forward strand.
CTGCCGCGCTTGCCTTTCCGCGACGTTGCGGACAGTTTCCTGCTCGAGCAGATCACTGGAGCGAACTATCCGACAGGAACCGATAAATCTGCTGACTCAGGTCCAGCCACAAAAAATGGGTCATGCAGGGCTGATTGTTCTGACAGTTCGCGGTACCGCCACATTTGGTCGAATCCACCACTTCATCGACAGCGGTAATGGTATCCGCGATACTGATCGAATGGACCGCCTTGCCGAGCCGGTGTCCTCCGCCCGGTCCTCTGACCCCGGTCACCATTCCGGCTTTGCGTAAACGCGCAAACAACTGTTCCAGATAGGACGGCGAAATGGTTTGGCGCTCCGCGATTTCGGTCAATGTCACCGGTTTCTGCTTACTGTGATAAGCAAGGTCCAGCATAGCCGTCACGGCATAGCGACCTTTGGTGGTTAAGCGCACGTTTTAACCTCGTTTCAATTCGCTATATCAAATAACCACTATACCCTAACCCCTGAATTAGTCAATCATCTAAGCACCTAATTTTATTAACTTCTCGGACGCGTAATGGACTCCGGATCGGCGCGATGTGCGCGTGGTTTAATCCTCCAAAGTCTTATCCCCGCCCGTTTCGATCTCCAAATCGTTGAGCTTCGGGATCTCCATTTTTTCGCATTCGATGCCGTGTTTCTTTAAGACCTTGGTAATGCATTCGAGTTGCCGATCCATCAGATGCAGATGGTCCAGCATATGATTGATCGCATCGGCGACCGGGTCTGGCATATCCTTGGTCGCGCCATAGGCGTCGAAGCCTATTTTATTCGCGATCGCCTCGCGGTGTGGAGAAACCTTGCGTTTATTCGGCGAAACGATGTGTCCGGGTATCCCGACCACGGTCGCATCCGCGGGTACATTTTTTACTACCACCGAGTTCGAGCCCACCCTGGCCCCGTCTCCCACCACGATCGGGCCCAGAATTTTCGCGCCCGCGCCGATCACAACACCATCGCCGAGAGTCGGGTGCCGTTTACCTTTGCGCCAGGTTGTACCGCCCAGCGTGACTCCATGGTAGAGGGTGCAATCGTTTCCGATCACCGCGGTCTCGCCGATTACCACTCCCATGCCGTGGTCGATGAACAAACGGTCGCCGATCTTGGCACCCGGATGGATTTCTATTCCAGTCAGAAGACGCGCGATGTGCGACAGAACCCGGCCGAGCCATTTCAAGCCGGATTGCCATAAGGCGTGGCTGATCCGGTGGAAAACAATCGCGTGCAGTCCGGGGTAGGCAACCAGAATTTCCGCTACGCTTTGAGCAGCCGGATCGCGTTCGAAAACGCATTGGATATCTTCTTTGATTTTATCGAACATGATCGGGTTTCAATTTAAATAAGGACAAAGCGATTCAAGTTAAACGGATCGAATTTTACTTTCCTGCACCGCGCTCAAAATACCACGCAGAATATCGATTTCGCGGTCCTCGAGGTGCGCGCGATTGAATAGACGGCGGATGCGCCGCATCACAGAGCGCGATTGATCCGGATGAATAAATCCGACCGAAACCATAACCTCGTACAAATGCCTGTAGAAGGACTCCACCCGGGCCGAGGATGCGGGCGGATCTTTGCCGATTTCCTCGCCAACCGGTTCCGTATTGAAAGTGGTAAAAAACTCGTAACCCACCACTTGAACCGCCGCGGCCAGATTCAATGAACTGAAATCGGGATTGCAAGGGATCGTCAGCCAGTATCCGCACAGGTCGAGTTCGGCATTGGTCAATCCGGAATGTTCGCTGCCGAACACCACGGCCGTTTCGACATTCGGAGGCTGACATGCAACCAGCCCGGCACATTCGCGCGGACTCATGACCTGCCAGGAAATCGTCCGCGGGCGGGCGCTGGTCCCGACCACGATTCCGCAGTCCGCGACCGCTGCTTCTAAAGAATCGCACAGAACCGCGCGGCACAGAATATCATCGGCGCCGGCAGCCCGGGAAGTTGCATCGGCGCTCGGAAAAATTTTCGGTTCCACCAGGACCAGCCGTGTGAGCCCCATGTTCTTCATGGCGCGCGCGACCGCGCCGATATTGCCCGGATGGGTGGTGCCCACGAGCACGATGCGAATATTGGAAAGCAAATGCCGGCCTGGGAAAAAGCCACAAGTCTATCAGATTTTTGTTATCCTTAAGCGCTTGCGACGGAGTGCACCGGCTCGGTCTCGTCCTAGAATGCAAATTTCCAATTAAACCCGGTTTGCGATCATTCGCCTCGAAGCTGCGCGCAAACCAGAA
>JBOICY010000558.1:0-15746 GCA_050740335.1 Methylococcales bacterium
ATTTAACATGACTGACTACCAGGGCTTATCTCGGAAGAAGTCAATCAATCGTGTCTGATCGTTTGACCCCCGAGCTATAGCCGGTCCTTCATGGTTTCTACGGGGTCCACACCGCGCGCAGGAAGCCGCGCGAAAATCCCGGCGGCAGGGTTACGGTGGCGGTTGCGGTGGAGGCGGCCAGGGTTCCGGTCAGGGGGCTTGAGTTGATGGTCTGATCGGGGCCGTTTTCGGAATACACGTACAACTTCACGATCGTGCCTAAGGGAATGAACTTCGCGGCGATGTCGACCTTGACCGGGGAGGCGTTGTTGATGGTGGTGTCGGGGAAATTGAAGTTGCCGTTCGGAGATACGGCTACCGGTGAGCCATCGACGCTGATTGCTGCGAGTGAGGGTTGTTGGGTGGGGAGGAATAGATTAGAGGGTGCACCGAACGTAACCGGACCGAAGACAGAAGGTAATCCGTTGGGAAACGTTAGGGCTTCGATCCGGATCCGACCCGCGCCTCCGAGATTATCTAATCCGTGGCCACAAGAAGTGAAGTTCCAGAATGCGTTGTAATTGTAGTAGTCACTCGACGTTCGCTCTACCCCTATAGCGGCGACACCTCCTTTCATTTTGACGGTTGGGGCGACAATCCGCACGGCTCCTCCACTTCCCCAACCACCTGGCCACTCTCCCCCACCACCTCCACAGTTTCCAGTTCCAGGAAAGGCTCCAAGTGCCCTTATTGAATAACTCGTTGAGGCACCAAGGGTGTCGAAACTAATAGACGTTGAACTGGCAATCAGGATAGCCCCGCCACCGCCACCGCCACCACCTCCTTGGCACCTCGAGTTACCTGTATTCCGTTCTCCGCCACCACCGCCAGATCCGCCGCCCGAAGGAACCAGAAAATTGTTGCCATAGGTGTTACCCGCCAAGCTATTAGAGCAACTGCTCGCGGCCGAGGAGCCGTATGAACCTCCTCCGCCCCAGGAAGCTGTTCGTGTCCGGCCTCCACCGGGGCCACCACCTTCTTGTGCGAGATTGTTCGGGTCGTAAGCACCGACCCCGCCGGGATAACCGCCGGCACCCGGGTAGGCGGGTATCCGCGACGCCGGGTTAATATATGGAGTTACATTTACCGACATTCCATCTTCACCGTCCAGATCCACGGTGCCACTGATAGTGACATCGCCCTGCGCCAGCCAGAACACCGGCCCATTTATTTTCCGCCCCGAGAGCTTGACCGTTACGCCTCGAACGATATTGATGGTTGTGAAATGGTAAATGTTGTCACCGTCCGGGTCCAAGCCCAAGGCTTTCGGGTCGAACAGGATGGTCCCTGGCGTTGTCAGGTCCAAGGGCCCCGTCGCTGCCGTTCGAGCCGCTGTTGAATGCCGAGGCTTCGATGGGAATGCCGGAAAGGATACCCAAAAACAGCAGCATCCACCGAAATCCTGCCGATCGTTTAACGAACGGTAACCGGAAACAAGGTTGTTCAAGCTGGTTCATCGTATTCTTCTCTGATTAGGGTTTGTTTTCATAACAGGTGGTTCTAACAACCGTTGGTATGGGGCAAGCCACTCGGTTCTCGTTCCCGATCATCGGTCCCGTCACTTTCCGCCATCCTGTTCCGGTTAAGGAGCGACGTTGTTGACTGAAAATGGTGGTGTTGAGATTTCATATTGGGGAATATTCCCGGGTGGAATAGCATCGTTTATCGCACTGAATGGCGGTGTCGAAACTTCGTATCGCGCAATATTCGCGGGCGGAACGGCATTGTTTAGCGCGCTGAATTGAGCCGAGTCGGCAACCCCGAAATACTTGTTTGGATCGAACGGGCGGCTTGCCGGGTCCCTGGGATCTGAATTTCCTTCGATCTCCACGCCATCGCTGAACCCATCACCATCGGTGTCGGGGTTCAATGGATCGGTCCCGAAAATGCCCTCGTCGCGATTCGAAAGGCCATCCTGATCCGAGTCGCCGGTCGACAAAACAATGGTGATGCTATTGGCCGCCCCAGACGAAGCACCGGAATCACCCGCCGCATTGGTTGCCAGCGTGGTGAAGGAGCCTGTGGCATTCGGGTTTACGATCAGCCCCAGATTCGCCGTGGTGCCGGTCGGATCGATCGAGGCGCCGGTGGTGCCGATCGCGATCGGGTTCTGAATCGGCAGGAAGCTGAAACTCGATCCGCTCAGATGCGTGCCGGACACGATGAAATTCGGGACGACCTGGCCCTGCACCGCCGCGCTGGGACTGATGGACGTGATCGTCGGCGGCTCGATGACCAGAAAATCCTGACTCGATGTCGCGGTCGCGGTCCCCACCGCGACGGCAATGCGCCCGGTGGTGGCGCCCTGCGGGACGCTGGCGACCAGGGTCGTCCGGGTTTCGGACGAGAGCGCTGCGGGCACGCCGTTGAAGCTCACCGTGTTGGCCCCCGCGACCGCGCTGAAGCCCTGACCCTGAATCGTGACGGCCGCACCCACCGGCCCCTGGCTCGGCGTGAAATTGAATATCGCGAGCCCGGCCACCTTGGAGCGCTTGACTTCCAGCATATTCCCGACCGGATCATACACATATTCGATCATCGTGCCCGTGGAATCGATGACCTTCGAAAGCTGCCCCGTCTCGTCGTAAAAATATTGAAAATTCTGCGCGGCAACTATGGGCGATGTAGGGTGGATTAGGCCGAAGGCCGTAATCCACCACCCCGCAACCCGAACGACAAACCGACCCAACCGCCGCCGGTTGCGGCCATCACCGGGATTGTCTGTTGTCGTTGTCATCGGTTTTGATTTTTCGTTTTCATGTTTTTGTTTGGCGGATTACGGCCTTCGGCCTAATCCGCCCTACGTTTTTCCGGTAACCCGGTTCATTGCGCTCGCCGGTTTCCCATTCCCGGGCGCTGGCCCGCCACCGTACGCTCGGCTTCTCCTTGTCCACTGCGCTGGCGCCAGGGTAAAATCCACATCATCCGTTAATTTCAGGCTTGGCACGCATGGCGAACACCTTAGATCCCCAATACATAACCAATGAGGCCGGCGAGAAAACCGCCGTAATCCTGTCGATTGAGGAGTTCCAGGAGTTGCTTGAGGACCTCGACGATCTCGCCACCGCCGCCGATCGGCGCGGCGAACCGACCCGGTCTCATGAAGCCCTGGTACTTTCATTGAAAACCGATGGCTTTCTATCGGATTGAATGGAAGCAGTCCGCCGAAAAGGAATTGCGCCAGCTCCCCAAAGACATCACCGCCCGCGTGATTCGGGCCGTTGAAGGACTGGCCGGTAAGCCCATTCCGCCGAACGCCCGCAAACTCAGCGGGGCCGGAAAGACTTATCGCCTCCGCGTCGGTGACTACCGTATCGTCTATTGCGTTCATGCCTCTTCACTCATCATCGAAATCGTCCGCGTGCGTCATCGCCGCGATGTCTACCGTTCCTACCTGTAATTCCATGTTCCGTCCAACGTCGGGCGGATGCCCGCAGGATGATTAGCCAACAACCGGTGTCGCATTCTCCTCCAGCATCGAAACCATCCGGCACAGTGGCCTGTTTTCCCGTTGCGGCAGAACCCGTCCCTGGTTCCCCGCTACTCGATTCGAGTGTCCAACCCGTCGGTGCGCGCACGGCGCACCCTACCTGGCTTACGCGGTTTTCCTGATCGCGATGGTTCGGTGAACTGTTTAGTTCCCATCAAGCTGCCCGGTCGGCAGGTTGGTGATGCAGCACCATCAATCGTGTTTTCGGCACCGCAATTAACGCATAGGTTCGACCATTGATGTCTGCGAATTCGACCTCAAAAACCTCGGGCCTTAGCTGCTCGACAAGGGTACCGACCTGCCCGCGCAGCAAACGTTTCTCCGGAATGTCTTCTGTTAGCGCAACGACGTCAAGTAGTTTCATAGCAATCCTCACAATACAAAGCAGCTTGTCAAGCGGGGGAAATTTTCCTGTGTCCGGATGATCCAGGAGGAACGAACAGTCGCCTTCCGGCCTCCCCGGAGCATTTCGAAATCGACCACATAACGTTGGCCATAGGCGTCCAGATCCGTCGCAATCGCTTCGCTCTCCCTGCGGCTGCGGCCAGTAGTGCCGCTTGCAGTTCCTTGGCGTCCCGGGAGCCAAGGCCCAGGACAGAATAAAATACCCGTGCCTTATGGCGTCCCTCGGGATGCCCGGTGCTTAAACAGTAATCCTGAAGCTTAACGATATCAACCACGGCTTTTTCGGCATTGGGCAGTCGCACAGGCCAATCTTACTACGCAACCGGTAAGTTGACCGCTGGTTTTAACCTAAACATCCGGTATCGTGGGATGTTTCCGATCCGGCGGAACCCGTCCATGGTTCCGCCTTACGCCCGACCCGCACCGCCGAACGCCTTTCCGTGACCGGTAAAGCCTTTGCGAACGCGGTTTTGATCAGGCGCCAGCGTTTCGAGAAATCGGCCTCACCCTCGGGCAAGGTCCAGACGCAATGCAAATGATCCGGCAGCACTGCCCCCACGCGTCGATGTGAAAGGGATCGCGCAGCCGAACCGCCCGGACCGCGTACCGCAGAAGATCGATGTGTCGCGTCAAATAGTCCATCCGCCGATCCAACAAATTCACCGTAAAAAAATAACACCCGCCCGCCACCCGAAGCCGCCGATAATCAGGCATACCCCGAACCTTCCCCGTTTACCCTCACACCGTCGACCTCCGACCGGGCGTAGGGCGGATTAGGCGAAGCCGTAATCCGCCAACCCCCGATCCCCGCATCCATGCCGCCATTCCTCCGAACCAAACCGTTTTGTTGGCCGTCGTTTTCATGTTTGTTGTTTGGCGGATTACGGCTTTCAGCCTAATCCACCCTACCTTTGTCCGCCGTATGCTCGGCTGGCTAGAAGCGAAATACAAGACAGGGATCCCTTTCCGCGCATAACGAAAAGCAGAAAAGAACATCCCTGTTGCATTGTTTGCACTCTGGACTTCCCTTTCCTGGTTTCCAAGAACTAGCATTGCAGCAATTTTTTTCGTAACAGAGGTCGTGTGTTTTGCAACATCTAAGTCTGCATGGGGTTTCAAAGTGATTATTTACGCCGTCGCAACCTTTTCTCTGGGGACGTGCGGCTAGACCAGAAGGGTCCGTAAACCTTCCTGGATCGCTCATGACATAACGATATATATTGACGTCCCCCCCATCCAACCCAATCGAATCCTCACTCACAAACCTCCCCACCCCCGTATCATAAAACCTCGCCCGGTAGTAATAGAGATCTCCCGTAACCGGCACCCTGCCCGTATACTGGAACGGAAATCCACTCGCACCCGCCGCCGTGGTCTTACCATAGGGTTCATACAGAAACGTCGCATTTACCGCCCCCGTATCATCCACCGTCGCCACGGTGCTGTTCAACGCATCGGTCAACGCAAACTCCTGCTGATTCGCGGCATCCACCTGCGCCAGATGTTGATCGATGCCCGTGCCTGTCAGCACCGAAAACGCATTCCCCTGATTGTCGACGGTCTGCACGACATTGCTCACCTCATCCACCAAATAGCTCCGGGACACCGAACTCGCGCCATTCACATCGGTCCGGCCCATCAAATTCCGCTCGTAGTCGTAGCTAAAATCGATGCCATTTCCTGACCCCCGGTCGATCCGCTTCAACCGATTACGCCCATCCCACGCATATTGGATAGCGCCGCCCGCACCGCTTTCGGACTCCAGATTGCCGTTTCCGTCGTACGTAAAGGCCTTGCTCCCGCTCGCAATCAACTGGTTGTTCGCGTTGTACTGGTTCCGGACCGCCTGGGTAATCAGCGGCTGGGCGATATCGGTCGAGTAAGACGCGCGATTCCCGACTGCGTCATAGCTATAGGTCTGAGCATTCAAAACCGCCGGTCCCCGCGCGTGGGTGATCGAGGTGACGCGGCCCGCGTCGTCATAGGCGTAATCGGTGGCGACGCCGTTCGAGCGCAAGACCTTCAGGACCTCGTCGCGCGGACTGTATTGGAAGTCCACCGTGACCCTGCCCAAGGCCGTCTGCTTCAGGTTGCCGGCCGGATCGTATTGATAATCGACCGCCGGCTGGCCGATCACCTGGCGGCTCTTGACCCGCCCCAGCTCATCGCGCGCGTAGTCGATGCTGCCCTGCGGGCTCGCCGAGTTCAACAGATTTCCGGCCGCGTCATAGCCGAACGTAAAGTCGCCCGACGTTTGATCGCTGACCCGGACCAGGCGGCGCTGGGCATCGTAGACGCGTGCCACGGTCCCGTCCGGATAGCTTTCATCGGTCAATCGATCCAGGTAGTCGTAGTGAAAGGAACTCTTCTGGCCGCGGCGGTCGGTGAAATCAATCAGGTTGCCGGCCTGATCATAGACCCGGGTCTCGGTATTGCCGAGCGCATCGCCGCGGGTTTTCACGCGGTTCAGTTCGTCATAGCTGAACTGGGTCGTCTGGTTGTTGGCATCGGTGACCGACAGGAGGTTCCCGACTGCGTCGTAGCCAAACTGCGTCGTCTGTCCGAGCGCGCTGAGGGTCTTCTGCACGCGATTCTGCCGGTCGTAGAAGGTTTGGCTGCGCCGGCCCAGCGCATCGACGGTCTCCACCTGCCTGGAAATCACGTCGTATACGAAGCGGGTTGAATTATTCAGAGGATCGGTAATGCTCGTGATATCGTCGAAGGCATTATAGGCAAAGCGCGTTTTCTTCTGGAGCGGGTCCTCGGTCTCGATGAGCAGTCCGAGCCCGTTGTAGGTAAAGGCCGTCGTTTCGCGGTTCGCATCGATGCGCTGGACCAGATTGCCCTTCGTGTCGTAGACAAACTGGCTCAGATTGCCCAAGGGGTCCTGGATGGAGGTGACCCGATTGAAGACCGGGTCGTAGCTATACCGGGTTTGATTGCCCAGGGCATCCGTTTCGATCTGAAGATTGCCGTTCGCGGCGTAACTGAAAGTCCGGTCGCCCGCCGAACCTCCGCAAACATCGCAATTTCCAGGGCCCTTCAGGCTCAGCAGCAGATTCGTGCCGGGTTCGCGCTCGAACAGGCGCGTCTGACCCAGGGCGTCGGTCACGTCGATCAGGAAACCCTCGGGGTTGAAGCGATAGGTGGTCTCGCGCCCGAGCGGATCGGTGACCACGGTCTGGAGCACCGGGCTTGTCGGTTCCAGGGGATTCATGAGGGTGTAATTGAAGCGCAGTTTGCCTCCGTCTCCTTGCGTTTCTTCCATGACCCGGCCCGTCGCAGCGTAGATGCGGTCGGCGATCACGATGCCGCGCGGATCGATGGTCCGGGTCAAGCGGTTTTGCGCGTCGTAACCATAGCGCGTCACGCCGCCCGCGGGATCGGTCACGGTTTCGAGGAATCCCGCGGAATTGTAGGTGTAGCGCATGCTACGGCCGATCGGGTCGATCATCGCAGTGATGCGGTCGGAACTGTCGTAACGGAGGTTCAGCGACCGGCCGGCCGGATCGATGATTTGGCTAATCTGGCGCACCCGGCTTGGGTTGCGGACCAGGGTCGTCACATTACCGTTCGGGTCGGTGATGCGTTCCAGGCTCGATGTGGTAAAACCGAAATCCCCGATGGCCCGCGGGATGAAATGCCAGACCGTGCCGTCTTTCCAGCGCAGATCGACCTCGTTTCGGTTCACAATCTGCATTACGGCCCCGCGAAAGATCGGGAGCATGCTGTTGACAAAGGTGCCGTTGGCTTGTCTTGCAAACGGAAATTGATTGCCCTCGGGCATGACCAGATTGATCACCTGAGCGGCGCTGGCATTGTTCGTGTCCAGCAGGTGGCTGTAGCTGTGCCCGCTACCGATGCCGAAGGGACCCGCGAAATTCGACAGGGCCCGATAGATCCGGGTCAGGGCCACCGTGCCGCGGCTGCCGTTGATCGCGAGATCGGTCGCGCGCGTTATCTCGACGCCGGTCGTGAGGTCGATCGAATTTCCTCTCGTTAAGCAACAGTTCCCCGTCGGGCAGGCGCTCGGCTGACGCGGCGGCCCGGGCATGGCACCGTGCCAGTCGAAATGAACGAGTCCAAAACGATGCCCCGGATGCGCCGGATCGAGGTCTGGGACGATCTGCATGCCGTCGGCCGAAACCTGCGCGGTGCCGTAGTTGACCATGACCCCTTTGGTGGGATCGAGGGTCATCAGCGGGATGTTCGCGGTTCCGGGCGGCGTATTGATGGTATTCGGAAAAACCACCGCGACCGGCTGGCTCGCGGCGGCATTGGCCGGCTGGAACGCGACGATGAAGGTCATCAGCATGCCGGGGACGGGCGGCTTCGCATCGGGCAGGCGGTCGACCGGAACCTGGACCGCGGTCAACGGAAACGGATCGGGCCGGGTGCCATCGACCAGCGTAAAAGTCGTGCCGGCATAGACGGTCACCGAGAGGTTCGGGAGGCTCGCGAAGCTGAAGGTCTGATCCTGCGGCCAGTTCTGCCTGACCTGCACGGTGTCCTGGTTGTCGATGCGCGGCAGGTGGATCAGCGCGCGCGGCTGGTTCACCTGATTCGCGAGGATGTCATAAAAAAGATCGACGCCTGCGTATCGGCCGGGCGGGCTGGTCACGGTCAGGCCATCGTAGCGGACCAGCTGGCCGCCAGTGCATTCGGGCGGCAGGTTCGTGAACGCGAAGTTGCCGGCCCCATCAGACACGGTCTGCCCGCCGCAGCCCGTGAAGACGCCGTTTCCGTCGCGCCCGAGAAAGGTGATCGTGACGCCGGCCAGGGGGCTTTGCAATGTATCGTCCACTACAGTGCGCCCGATGAACGAGGTCGTGATCGGTTGCACGATCGCGTTCAATGCGAGCGAGGCTTGCGCCTGCGGCCCGCCGACGGTCGATGTGATGGCGTCCACATTGAAGTTGAATGGACCGGGCGCTTGAGTGTCCGGCACGGTCAAGGTCAGCAACGAGGTGCCGCCGCGTGCGAGCAGCGCGGGCTTGAAAGTCGCGGTGACGCCGTTCGGAAGACTCCCGACGCTGAACGCGACGAGTTGTCCGAAGTTGGACGCGGCATTGAAACTCAAGGCATAGGTCACCGATTGACCCACCATGACCTCGGCGCTGGTCGGGGTTGCCTTTAGCGAGAAGGTGGCTTGCGCGGTGATCGTGACGTTCGCGGGCGCGCTGTCGACCTTGCCGTCGTTCACGATCAACTGGATGTCGTAGTCTCCGGGCAGGTCGGGAACCAGATTCGGCGCGTTCGAGGAGGGTCTTTGCAGCGTGGACTGGCTGCCCGCGGGTTTGTTCACGAGGCTCCAGGTGAAACGCAACAGATCCCCATCCGGGTCCGAGGACGCCGAACCATCGAGGTTCACGACATCGCCAACCGCGACAGTCCGGTTGGAGCCGGCATTCGCGGTCGGCGCGCGATTCTGCGGAGGAACCGCCGTGGCGGTGATTACCGTCGTATCCGGATTGCTCGCGAGACGGCCGTCATTGACGATCAATTGCGCGATGTAATCTCCGATCGTGTCCGCGATGAAGATTGGTTGCGGGGCGGTCGCATCGGACAGCGCGGGCGCGATCGGTCCGGGATAGGTCGTGAATGACCACAGATAGGTCAAAGGATCGCCATCCGCATCCGACGATGCCGTGCCGTCGAGCGTGACCGTGTCGCCTTCGGTAACGCTTTGCGGCGGACCCGCGTTTGCGACCGGCCGCGAATTCAAGGTCGTGATCACCACCGTGGCCGGCGCGCTCTTGACCTGGCCGTCGTCGACGATCAGTTGCACGACATAGGTGCCGGGCTTGTCGGCGACGAAACTCGGCTGGTCGCTGGTCGGATTCTGGAGGCTGGCCGTGCTGCCGGCTGGCTGGCTGAGTAGCGACCACTCATAAAGCAGGAGATCCAGATCGACATCCGAGGAGTTCCGGCCGTCGAGGATCACGGTGCTCGCGAGCGGCACGCTCTGATCCGGACCGGCATCGGCCACGGGCGGCGAGTTCTTCGTGGTGATCGTAACCGTGGCCGGAGCGCTGGAGAGTTTGCCGTCATTGACCACGAGTTGCACGACATAGATGCCGGGCTTGTCCGCTGCAAAGGTCGGATTGAAGATCTTCGGATCGCTGAGCTGCGCGGCGCTGCCGGCCGGCACCGAGGCGAGACTCCAGGTAAAGGTGAGCGGATCGCCATCGACATCCGTGGAGCCGCTCGCATCGAGTCGCACGAGGGTTCCGACGAACACGGTCTGGCTGGCTCCCGCATCGGCCACGGGTACTGTGTTCGCCGTGGTGATCGTGACGCTCGCGGGCGGGCTGTCGGTGGTCCCGTCGTTGACGACGAGTTGCACGACATAGATGCCGGGCTTGTCGGCCGTGAAAGTCGGCTGTAATGCTTGAGGATCGGAAAGTTTGGCCGTGCTGCCGTTGGGCAGTGTAAGGATGCTCCAGTGGTAGGTCAGCGGGTCTCCGTCGACATCGGTCGAGCCGCTCGCATCGAGCGTGACCGTGCTTCCGAGCGGGACGGTCTGGTCGGGTCCCGGGTTCGCGACGGGCGCCGTGTTCGGTACGGAGTTTTGGGTGGTGATGACGACGGTATCCGGCTCGCTCCTGGCCCGGCCATCCCGGACGATGAGTTGGATCGTATATTCGCCGGGCCGGTCCGCGACGAAACTCGCATTGACCGAGCTTCGATTCAGAAGCTTCGCTTTGCTGCGGTCGGGTCGTTTTACGATCCGCCAGCCATAGGTCAGCGGATCGCCATTCGGATCGCTCGAGCGGCTGCCGTCCAGGGTCACGGTGCTGCCGGGCGCGACAGTTTGATCGGGGCCCGCGCCGGCCACCGGCGGCGCGTTGGTCACCGCGCGCCACTTCAATTGCTCGCGCAGCAGTTCCCTGCTAAAGGGCCGACCACCCTTTTTGCGCAGCACGAAGGTGTCGCTGCTCCTGGCGTGCTGCTGTCTTACAATCGGACCGAAGCTCAGATCGCCATCGATCACCCGAAACGCATCGCGGGACTGGTCTGTGAGCGTGAGGTGGAAAAACGGTAGATCGCGGCCGAGGTTGAAGACCACGGCGCGGTAGGCAAATCGAAATAACCCTCTCCGGCCGGAGTGATGCTCTGTAGAATGTAGGGGCCGACGCGGATCGGATCTGAGGACGCAGTCGCGCTTGTGCCGAACAGCACAGCCCAGAATATGAAGGACACCCACCGCTTTTGCGCGCTCCAGACCATTCAGCCTCCTTCTTGTTATATTGGCGGCGACAAATGAGGATTCCGAAGCCTCTATACCATAATTTGATCAAAAATGTCAATTCTTTCGCGGACGGGATGGCGGATTACGGCTTTCAGCCTAATCCACCATCCCGTTCATTCCTCGTACGCGCGGTACATCCTCCCGAGCCTTTACGAATCCAGGCCAGGTTGCCATACTAGCCCCAACCAACAAGAACTTCCCGGTTTTAAAAATAACAAAGAGTGATTTTTCATGAATGAAAGCAAGCATTGCAGGCTCCTGATCCTGGGATCGGGACCGGCCGGTTATACCGCCGCGATTTACGGCGCGCGGGCCAATCTGAACCCGGTTCTGATCACAGGCCTGGAGCAGGGCGGGCAGTTGACGACCACAACCGACGTCGATAACTGGCCCGGTGATTTCAACGGCGTGCTGGGTCCCGAACTGATGGAGCGCATGCGTCACCATGCGCAACGATTCAATACCGAGATACTGTTCGATCATATCCACACGTGTCATTTATCCCGCCGCCCCTTTGAACTGACGGGCGATTCCGGCCAGTACACCTGCGATGCGCTGATCATCGCGACCGGTGCATCCGCTCGATATCTCGGGCTCGAATCCGAAGAAGCTTATAAGGGCAGAGGAGTTTCAGCGTGCGCGACCTGCGATGGATTCTTTTATAAAGGCCGGGATGTCGCGGTGATCGGAGGCGGCAGTACCGCCGTCGAGGAGGCTTTGTATTTAAGCAATATTGCATCCCGCGTTACGGTGGTCCACCGGCGGGATAAACTGCGCTCCGAAAAAATATTGGCCGACAGAATACTTGAAAAAACCCGCGGCGGCAATGTCTCGATCGTATGGGACCATGTACTCGATGACGTGCTCGGCGACGAGGCGGGCGTCACCGGAATCCGGATCAGCAATGTCAAGAACCGTTCAACCAAAGAAATCGGCGTGCACGGGGTCTTCATAGCGATAGGACATATTCCGAATACCGGCATCTTCGACGGTCAGATCGAGATGCGAAACGGCTATATCCGGGTCGAGGGCAGCTCCTCCGGAAACGCGACCGCGACCAGCATTCCCGGCGTGTTCGCGGCCGGTGACGTGGCCGATTCGATCTATCGTCAGGCTGTGACTTCCGCGGGCTCCGGTTGCATGGCGGCTCTCGATGCGGAGAAATATCTCGAAGGATTGGAATCTCATTGACGATGATCGAACACCGGCTTTCGGTGCTGTCCAATACATCCCGCATCGAGCGCGTGCAACGGACTACGTCCCGAAGTATATGCCCGAAGCCATCAGATCCCGAATCCTCTGGAAATTGGATGAAATCGATCCGAAAGCATGGAACCTGCTGACCCGATCCGAGTATCCCTTCCTTCGCCATGAATTCCTTTCCGGCCTCGAGCGGCGGGGCTGTCTCGGTCGCAGGACCGGCTGGAAACCCGCGCATCTGATTTTCGAAAACGCACAGGGTGAACTGATCGCGGGGCTCCCGATGTATCTGAAATCCAATTCCTTCGGCGAGTTCGTGTTCGACTGGGCCTGGGCGGATGCCTACCAGCGTACTGGACTCGAGTATTATCCGAAGCTTGTGGTCGCCGTTCCGTTTACTCCGGCAACCGGGCCGAGGATCCTGATCGCGGAGCAATACCGATCCGACGAAATGTGGCAAAAGGTCCTGACAACCGCGATCGACACCGCCAGGCGTTTCGAGGTCTCCGGCCTGCACCTTTTGTTCAGCAATAATCCCGGAGATCTCGAACACCCCGATCTGCTGCGCCGGGCGGGATGCCAGTTCCACTGGACCAATCGTGGCTATTCTGAATTCGGTGACTTTACCGATTCGCTGACCGCCAAAAAAAGAAAACTGATCAAACGGGAACGGCGCCTGATCGCGGATTCGGGAATCGAACTGGAACGAATACCGGGAAATGAAGTTTCAACACGACAATGGGATGAATTTTACACACACTATCGGTCAACCTTTGATCAATACGCGAACTTCGCGGCATTAACCCGGGAGTTTTTCCTCCAAATCGCGCGGACCATGGGCGAGCAGGTGTTACTGGTCGTCGCGCGGCGTGCCCATCGCATGATCGCGTCCGCCTATTTCCTGGTCGGTCCAAGCGCGCTGTACGGCCGGTATTGGGGATGTTCCGAAGCGATTCCTGGATTGCACTTTGAAGCCTGTTATTATCAGGGCATAGAATATTGCATCGAGAAAAAGCTGGTCCGTTTCGAACCCGGCGCCCAGGGTGAGCACAAGATCAGCCGGGGATTTCTCCCGACCCGAACCTGGTCAGGCCACTGGATCAAAGACACTCGATTTCGAGCCGCGATCGCACAGTTTCTACATCAGGAAAGCCTTCGGATGAATCAAACTATCGATGATCTAAACCAACATTCGCCGTACCGGGAAGGTGTAGTGGATTCAGAAAAAGGAACGGGATCCCGATGATTCGACCCGGTACGATGAATGCGATCCGAAATCGATAAAAAAGTACTTTTTCAACCTGCAAAACACTGGAATCCAAATTGTTGTTCCCATGGTCGTCAGAAAATCAGAGCCTTGTCCGCTGGAGACCTAATGTTAACCCTGCTCAACGCCAAGGACGCGAACGAGGAATTTCCCGATCCGGAGAATGCGCTCACCGAACCGGAGGGTTTGCTCGCTGTCGGTGGATGTCTGTCGACGAAGCGTTTGATCAATGCTTATCAAAAAGGCATATTCCCTTGGTTCAATCAAGGAGACCCGATCCTGTGGTGGTGTCCGGATCCTCGCCTGGTGCTGATCCCTGCGGAAATCCGGGTTTCCCGCAGCCTTCGAAAAACCTTGCGTAAAAAGGAGTACAGTATAACTTTCGACCAGGCATTTCACGAGGTCATCACGGCCTGTGCGGCTCCTCGGATAGAAACGCCCGGCACGTGGATTACCGAGCCCATGATACGAGCCTACCTGCAATTGCACACACTCGGAGTTGCCCATTCGGTGGAAGCCTGGCAACAGGACCGGCTCGCCGGTGGCTTGTACGGGGTTGCGATCGGCCGGGCATTTTTCGGCGAATCGATGTTCTATCGCAAAAGCAATGCATCCAAAGCCGCTTTCGCGGTACTTGCGGAGAAATTAGCTCGATGGAACTATGCGATCATCGATTGCCAGGTTCGAACCGAGCACTTGGCATCGTTCGGAGCGCGGCAAATTTCGCGCACGCAGTTCGTTGAATCGATCGCCCGTTATTGCGATGAAACCGTGACATTGGACGCCTGGTCGAACGAACCTTCGGATCAGGACTGAAGTAGCCGCAACAATCCATTCAAGAATTCTCTTTCAAGCGAATTCCACAATGCATGCAAGGCCTCTACAATTTGTGCTCGGAAACGAACAGGACTGCGACTATCTGCCCGGACGTTCGGCCCGAACCGCGTTTCTGATTTCGGATCGGGAGCACGCGGGAAACGATTATCAAACTCTGATCAAACAGGGCTTTCGTCGCAGCGGAGACCTGATCTATCGCCCCTGCTGCCGGGAATGCAAGGCCTGTGTCCCGGTCAGAATCCCGGTGGAACGATTTCAACCGTCCAGAAAACAGCAGCGAACCTGGAAAAAGAACGCGGACCTGCGAGTCGATCGAAAGCCGCCGGTATTCAATCCGGTTCATTTTGACCTGTATCGAAGGTATCTGAACGCGCGTCATCCGGGCGGGGCCATGGGTGAATCGGGTCCCGAAGAATACCTCCGCTTTTTAAGCAGCGCGTGGGCCCGAACCAGTTTTTATGAGTTCACGCTCGACAGCCGAGTGGTCGCGGTCGCAGTCGTGGATCACCTGAATGATGCGCTGTCCGCGGTTTATACCTTTTTCGAGCCGAAACTGGCGAAACGCAGTCTCGGCAGTTACGCGATTCTCCGGGAAATCGAGGAAGCCCGGCAACTCGGATTACCCTTCCTCTATCTGGGTTACTGGATCGAAGCCTGTGTCAAGATGGCCTATAAGACCGATTATCGGCCGATCGAAGGCCAGTTCGAGCGCCGCTGGCGACTGATCAACGATCGATAGAGTATGGTATCATCGTTGGATTGCATAGCCCGCGCGCTCACAAATTCAATCCAGAGACTAAAAAATGGCGAAAGAAGATCAAATCGAAATGGAAGGGAAGGTGGTCGAAACCCTTCCGAATACCATGTTCCGCGTCGAACTGGATAATGGCCACACCGTTACCGCGCACATTTCAGGTAAAATGCGCAAGCATTATATTCGCATCTTGACCGGCGACCGGGTCAAAGTCGAAATGACCCCTTACGACCTGAGTAAAGGTCGAATTACCTTCCGTATGCGTTAAGGCCTCAAACGTCCAGCGCTTTCTTGCCGACCCGCCGAAAAAACCAATGGTGCAACGAAGCACCCCATTTCCTTCTTCATCCCGGTAACGCCAACTCTTTGCTTTCGATGGCGAACAATAGTTTTTCGTTTCCCACCGAGATCCTGACCGATCCGCCGCGAGAGAGTTTGCCAAATAAAAGTTCGTCGGCAAGCGGCTTTTTGATGTTTTCCTGAATCACCCGTTTCATGGGTC
>JBOICY010000559.1:0-2084 GCA_050740335.1 Methylococcales bacterium
GCTAATCCAACGCAGGCTCATCCGATCGCGCGAGGCCCGAAGGTCCCCCGCTTTCCCCCGTAGGGCGTATGCGGTATTAGCTCGAGTTTCCCCGAGTTGTCCCCCACGACCGGGCAGATTCCTACGCGTTACTCACCCGTCCGCCACTCGTCAGCACCCAGCACCTTGCACACTTCCAAAGCACCCCTCAAGATAACCCCTCAAAAGGTCTCTTCCACTCCAAATACACAAGGTGCTGGGCCTGTTACCGTTCGACTTGCATGTGTTAAGCATGCCGCCAGCGTTCAATCTGAGCCATGATCAAACTCTTCAGTTTATTACTGCACATTCCTTCCGCTGCCGGACACAGGCCCGGACTCAACACCCGAAGCCGCGCCAAACAGCCAATCCTGACTCGACGTCAAGCTTGCCATTCAATGAATCTCAAGGCCTTCCGTCGAATACCCGCTCCTGCCAGATATCCAACACAAGTACCCACACAGATTATTTGGTCTCCTTATTAAAGAACCGCAGATCGCTCCGCGCTGAGCCTTGCTATTATAGGGAGGTTTGATGGGGTGTCAATAGGCAATATCGAAGTGTTTTCGGCCGCTACCGGTTGCCCTATAATCCTCGGTCCGCCGTTTGATCTAGCCGGATATTGAACGAATACCGGATAAAGTTTCTGTAAACACTGGACTTCAGGTTATGAAAATATTGATTCTAGGCGCTGGCCGAACCGGTTCCTCCGTAGCCAGCGCACTGGCCCACGAGGATAACGATATTGTCGTCGTGGATATGAGCCCGCAACTTTTGCGAGACTTGAAAGAGCGCCTGGACATCGCGACGGTGGCCGGCAACGCTGCTTTCCCTCGTATTCTGGAACAGGCCAGCGCGGGAAGTGCGGATATCGTGATTGCTGTCACCGATAAAGACGAGATCAATATGCTCGCCTGCCAAATCGTCAACACACTCTACAGACGTCCTAAAACGATTGCGCGGGTACGGGCTTCCGAGTTCCTCAACAACCCGAGGCTGTTTCAGGAAGGCGGTATTCCGATCGATGTCGTGATCAGCCCGGAACTGATCGTGATGGATTACATCCGGAATCTGATCGAATTTCCAGGCGTCTTATATGTGGCGGAGTTTGCCGGCGGCTTGGTGAGGCTGTTTTCTGTTCGCATATCAAGAAATAGTATGCTGACCAGGAAAAGAATACGCACGCTGAAGGAACATCTGGCAAATTCCAAGATACGCATTGCCGCGATATTTCGCGACGGAAAGGCCGTGGTCCCGGACGGCGCGGCCATTATCGAGGAAGGCGACGAGATTTTCATTATGGCGCCCAAAGATGAAGTGCGCAAGGTACTCAACGATCTGAAAAAATTAGAACCTCCCATGAAACGGATCTTGATCGCGGGAGGTGGCCATATCGGTAAACGCCTGGCACTGGCGCTGGAAAACGGTCACCAGGTCAAGATTATCGAACAAAACCCTGACCGTACCAAGAAAATTGCCAGCGAACTCGATAACACGCTGGTTCTCCAGGGTGATTGCACCGACGAAACGCTGTTAATAAGCGAATCCATAGACAAGACCGATCTGTTCTGTGCCGTCACCAATCATGACGGGAGCAATATCATTTCCGCCACCCTGGCCAAGCGCCTGGGTGCCCGCAAATCGATCTGCCTGATCAATCATGCAAGCTATGTAGACTTGTTGGAAGGAACCGGAATCGATGTGTGGGTCGAACCCGAGCAGACCACCATTGGCAGCATATTGAAACACGTGCGGCGCGGCGATGTGGTGCAAGTAAACTCCCTGTGCGGCGGGCGGGCCGAAGCTATCGAGGCGATCGCGCACGGCCCGGCCGGATCCTCCAGCGTAATCGGCCGGCAGGTCGACCAAATCAACCTTCCCTATGGAATCATCCTCGGCGCACTGGTCCGCAACAGCGAGATGATGATGATCCATCATGATACAGTCTTCGAGGAAGGAGACCACGTGATCATGTTCGTCATGGACAAGAAACTGGTCAGGAACGTGGAAAAAGTTTTCCAGCCTATTTAAAAACGTTACTTCCGGGTACCTATGCAATTCAAGGT
>JBOICY010000560.1:0-38333 GCA_050740335.1 Methylococcales bacterium
ATATAGTCGCTCAAGGGCGGCAGGTTTTCGAACAAACTTCGTTCATGCCGAACTTCACGTTCACCTTCGGAGACCCAAACCAGCGAGTCCAAGGGCAGGCGCAGACCGATCGGCGAATCTCCCGGAATTAAAAACAGGTGTTGACGCCTGAATTTCCACGCGCAACTTTCCCAGTCTTGATGGATGTCATTCCATTGCAGCGGAAGAACATAACCTTTCGGTTGACGCAGGTCACCCGATAACAATCTGGCGAGCCGCTGTCGTTCACCGGAGTCGGCCAGTCTTGGATCGACCGGATCGATGTTGATCGGTTCGTTGCTTTCTTTCCACAGATAATAAAGGCTATCCTCGAATGCCGGCATGATATGTCGATCCGACACTTCAAGGTGGCTCGCGAGTTGGCGCGCAAAGCGTTCGGCGTGGTCAAGACCGAAGCCGGAATCTTGATCGGGCCCCGCGATCAAGTCGGGATCACGCCAGACCGCTTCCCCGTCTTTTCGCCAGAAGCAGCACAAAGCCCAACGCGGCAGGGGCTCGCCGGGATACCATTTACCTTGTCCGAAATGCAGCACACCGCCCGGCGCGAAACGCTTCCATAATCTTTTCAGCAGGGATTCGGCCAATTCCAGCTTGTGCTCGCCAGTGGCCTCGGTATTCCATTGCGCCGACTCCATGTCGTCAATCGATACGAAGGTCGGCTCCCCGCCCATGGTCAGTCGAACATCGCCGGCGATCAGGTCGTCGTCGACTTTCTTTCCGAGCGCGTTGATCGCGCCCCACTCGGCATCCGTGTAGGGCTTGGTGACCCGAGGATCTTCATGGATGCGTTGGATACGATTACTGAATTCGAACTTGACTTCGCACTTTTCGGTGCTGCCCGTGATCGGCGCGGCGCTGACCGGATGAGGCGTACACGAAAGCGGAATATGGCCTTCACCCGCAAACAATCCGGATGTCGGATCGAGCCCGACCCAACCCGCGCCCGGAATATACGCTTCGGCCCAGGCATGCAGATCGGTAAAATCGTACTCGGTCCCGGCTGGTCCGTCCAGGGGTTTGACGTCGGGGCTGAGCTGTATCAGATAGCCCGAAACGAAACGGGCCGCGAGTCCCAGATGCCTCAGAATCTGAACCAAAAGCCATCCGGAATCGCGGCAGGAGCCCAGAGATTCATCGAGCGTGGTTTCGCAAGACTGAACTCCGGGCTCCATGCGCACCGTGTATTCGATTTCACGTTGTACGGCCTGGTTCAGATCAACCAGAAAATCATTGATCGGTTTTTGGCTCTTGTCTAATTTTGACAGCCAGCTTTTGAGCTTTGGTCCGTTGTCGGTGATTTCGAAATAGGGTGTGAGTTCCTTTTGTAACTGCCTTTCGTAACGAAAGGGGTAGTCTTTGGCGGATTCTTCGACAAAAAAGTCGAAGGGATTGATGACGGTCATTTCGGCAACCAGATCGACCTCGATAATCAACTCCCGCACTGGATTCAGAAATACAACACGGGCCAGGAAATTTCCGAAGGGGTCCTGCTGCCAATTGATGAAGTGCTGTTTCGGTGTGATCGTGAGCGAGTAGGCCTCGATCGGGGTTCGGGTATGCACGGCGGGGCGCAACCGGATCACATGCGGTGACAGGAGCACCAGGCGATCAAAGTGATAACTGGTCTTATGATTTAATGCGACGCGAATAGCCATTCGAATCCCTGGAAGAATGATTGAGTCATTGTCGGTTAATTGTCTCCCGTATTATAGAGGTGCGACATCGAATCCTCGGAGTCATCATCGCATTCATGAACCGCTTTCTAATTTTACGATGCACCAATAACGCACAGTACTTCGGGGCGACTCGTGCGCTGCTCCGGTTTCCCGAATCAATCTGGTGCGCCGGGCGCCACGATTCCGCGCCCGAGACATGGGTTACTCGCGATGTCTGGCCAGCCGATTCGGGCTGCGTGAATTCATCGTCACAGTGAAGTTAGCCGGCCTTTTTGTAATAGCGAGCAAAAAGATTGCCAAGCGATGCGGCCTACAGTTATTGTGCAACCGAATACGAGCCGGGATCGAGACAATGATCGCGAAGAAACAACCGTCGATCCGGAATCACTATTGCTTCCGGGTCACTTCCTTGACTTTCAGACTGCCCCCTGCGTTGCGGATCTTGATCCCGAACGGTCGTTGGCGCTTATACTTTTGTCCCATCGATGCAAACGGTGTAACGCATTCTTGCGTGGTTCTGGTCCCCGTTTCCCCGGAAACCACTCGGATTGCCATTAATTGTCCGGGCCGGCAACCTTCCGCGCTCGTCTCTGAATCCGGTCTTCCGCCGCCAGTATCTCCCGGCCGTTTAAGGCCAGTCCGGTCCTTCGCGCCGCCGGGCTGGCGCAGGATTAACAAGTCCCGATCGGTACCGGGAACCCTTGTGACGGTTTCTTCGGTTATCGGAGACTGTCCGGGTTTTGCGGTAGACGAAGACGGTGAAGACGCGCAGCCGGAAACGAGTAACATGACAATCCCGCAGTTCGCAAAAAAACCTTTCATTTCTAAACTCCGTCAATCGCGCAAGAACACAATAATTTTCAACGCCAGGTGCCCATGCTCGCAAGTTTGGCTTAAGATGTCGACGAACTGGCCGGTAAGCCGGTTCAGTTATCAGAAAACGCTGACAATGAATAATTTGGACCACAATTTTACCTCAATGTCCGGGTTAGAACATTTAATCGAAAAAATTTTAGCGCTGAAAAGAGACCACTTCCCCCCGGCCCCGCATCCTCGTCTTCATGGTGGGTCAGGATCGTTCGCGTAACCGAGTAAAAACTCCCTTTATGAAATTATTGTCTTCGAATACGTTATGTTGCATGCAGTGATCTCTAACAAAACAAACATCGGTCGAGTAGAAGGCTGGCGACTGGAACTCCTGGACCGAACCTACCTGTATCCGGCTCTATGAACTTGCAATTATTTTCGAAAGCGGTCAGCATGATCGCCTGAGCTGGGCAATATTCCAATGACTCAAGCAGCCATGATTCAATGACCGAAAATCTGGCCAAGGTTACACAAAATAGCCAGCCTCCGCGAATCATCGAAGGGTTCGCACAAACCCGGTTAAGGTCTCTCGACCTTTGCAGGCACCTGACGCCCGAAGATATGCAGGTGCAGTCTATGGAGGATGCGAGTCCGGCGAAATGGCATCTCGCGCACACGACCTGGTTTTTTGAAACCTTTATCCTCAAAGCCTTTGCGCCGGGCTATTCCGGGTTCGAAGGGGATTTCGAGTATTTATTCAACTCTTACTACGATGGCATCGGGCCGCAATTCGAGCGCGCAAACCGCGGGCTCCTGACCAGACCTTCAATCGACAAGGTCATTGCCTATCGCAATCACGTAGATGAAGCCATACAAAAATTTGGTGTGCATCCCGATTGGACTGCGTCCGAGCAAATTCGCTCGCTATTGGAATTGGGTATTCACCACGAACAACAACATCAGGAATTGATGCTGACCGATATCCAACATGCCTTTTTCCAGAATCCTCGGTTTCCGGCCGTTATGATCGGGGAAGAAACGCGGTCGATTCAGATCGATTCCGGTCTCGAATGGGTTCGCTTCGACGCAGGGATTTATCCGGTGGGCCATGCCGGAGACGGGTTTTCTTTTGACAATGAAAGGCCGCGGCATCGGGGTTTTCTCGAAGCCTTCCGCCTTGCATCGCGCCTGACCAGCAACGCGGAATATTTGTCCTTTGTCGAAAGCGGGGGTTATGGGCGCCCGGAATTCTGGTTGTCGGAGGCCTGGCGAATCCTGCAAACGGAATCCCGTGTCGCGCCGCTCTATTGGCGGAAACGGGAGAATCAATGGTTTCAATTCACGTTATGGGGTCTAGAGCCTCTCGATCCCGAGTCTCCCGTGATGCATGTCAATTATTACGAGGCCGACGCCTTTGCGCGCTGGTGCGGCGGGCGGCTGCCGACCGAGCAGGAATGGGAAGCCGCCTCCGCTTCGGAGAAAATGCTTTCCGATGACCAAAATCCGCCGGATCGGCGGTCCCCGCCGGCAACGGGTCCCCTGCTGCGGCAAATGTTCAATTGCCTGTGGCAATGGACCAGCAGCAGCTACGCTCCCTATCCCGGCTATCGACCCTTGCCCGGCACGGTCGGTGAATACAATGCTAAATTCATGGTGAATCAGTACGTGTTGCGCGGAGGTTCTCTCGCGACCCCTCCGGGGCATATTCGTAACACCTACCGTAACTTTTTTTATCCAGGCGCGAGCTGGCAATTCAGCGGCATCCGCCTGGCGGATTCGGAACCATGAAAGCATCTCGAGCCGATCGCGCGAAAAGCCGTCATCCGATGCAGCAGGAATTTTTGCGGGACGTGATCGAAGGCTTATCGAAAATGCCCAAGTCGCTGCCGAGCAAGTATTTTTACGATGAGGCGGGCTCGCAATTGTTCGAGCGGATTTGTGCGCTGGACGAATACTACCTGACCCGCGTGGAAATGCAATTGCTGATCTCGATTCGCCACGAACTGGCCGCCGCGATCGGACCGCATGCCGCGATCATCGAGCCCGGAGCCGGCGCGGGGATCAAGATTCAGATCCTGTTGGAAACCTTGGAATCACCCTCGCTCTTTGCTCCGCTGGACATATCCGAAGACTTTTTGCTTGAAAGTGCCGCGACCGTTCAGCAGCGTTTTCCTTCATTACCCATTCTACCGCTGATCGGTGATTTTACCCAAGCCATCCGATGGCCGAAGCCTGACAACGCAAATCGCCGCGTCGTGTTTTTTCCAGGTTCGACTCTCGGAAATTTCGCGCCGGATGACGCGGTGTCCTTTCTAAAAAACATGCGCGGGCTGATCGGAAGCAAGGGTGCGCTGATACTGGGGGTGGATCTGATAAAACCAATTGCCATGCTGGAAGCCGCCTACGATGACCGGGAAGGTGTAACGGAAGCCTTCAACAAAAACCTGCTGGTACGCATCAATAACGAATTGGGTGGAAGTTTCGATCCCGACTGTTTTTCACACAAAGCGTTTTTTAACGAGGAAGCCACTCGGATCGAAATGCACCTGGAAAGCCGGGTCGACCAGGAAATCAAAATCGACGGCCATCGTTTCAAACTCAGAAAACACGAGCGGATTCATACCGAAAATTCACACAAGTTTACGCTGGAAAGCGTTCATGGCCTGGCCAGGCGAGCCGGGTTGACCTGCCGAATGCACTGGCTGGATGAGCAAAAACTCTTCAGCATCCACCTGCTGGAAGCGACTCCGTTTCATTCCTGAGCATTGCCGGCGATGCCGCTTCGTGTGGCCTGACCGCGCACGACCGATCGATGCCAATCGCAGGCGCCTGGTTCCAGGGAGTTCCGGGATAATCGGTCCTATCCGCTTCGACCGCGCCCGATTCCGAAATAGTCGATCCCGATTTGAGCCATATATTCGGGGTCATAAAGATTGCGGCCGTCGAAAATCACCGGATTCTTCAACTCAGATTTAATCCGATCGAAATCGGGGCTGCGAAAAACGTTCCACTCGGTGACCACGAACAAGGCATCGCAACCGGAGAGCACCTCTACTGCCGAATCGCACAGCCTGAGATTTTCGCCGTCACCATAAATCCGCCGGGTTTCATTCATCGCGGCCGGGTCATAGCCGCGAACCCTGGCGCCGGCATCCCAGAGTGCTTCCATAAGCACGCGGCTCGGTGCTTCCCGCATGTCATCGGTATTCGGTTTGAAGGCCAGCCCCCACAGGCCGAAAGTCCTGCCCGAAAGGTCATGGTTAAAATAACTCCGGCATTTGTCGAAAAGCTTTGTTTTCTGACGCTTGTTAACCGCTTCCACCGATTGCAGTAATTCCGCCCGGTAACCGACCGAACTCGCGGTCCGATCGAGCGCGGTCACGTCCTTCGGAAAGCACGATCCTCCATAGCCGCAGCCGGCGTAGATAAAATGATAGCCGATGCGGGGATCCGAGCCGATGCCGATGCGAACTTTTTCGATATCGGCCCCGAGCGCTTCGGCAAGCCCCGCGAGCTCATTCATGAAGCTGATTTTTGTCGCGAGCATCGAATTCGCCGCATATTTGGTGAGTTCCGCGGATCGAATATCCATTTCCACGAGCCGGTCCCGGTTGCGGTTGAATGGCGCATACAATGCGCGTAACAGTTGCGTCGCGCGAGGACTGTCGGTCCCGACAACGATCCGGTCCGGCTTCATGAAATCCTCGACCGCGGCTCCTTCCTTAAGAAATTCCGGATTGGAAACCACATCGAATTCGATTTGGACCGCGCGTTTATCCTGTTCCGTCTGCACGGCTTGGCGCACCCGGTCGGCGGTCCCCACCGGAACCGTGGATTTATTGATGAGTATCCGGGTTTCGGTCATTCGCTGACCGATGCTTCGGGCAACCGCGAGCACATGCTGGAGATCCGCGGAACCGTCTTCGTCCGGGGGGGTCCCGACCGCGATGAACTGAAACAATCCATGCCGCACCGCGGGGTCGATTTCGGTGGTAAAAATCAGCCGTCCGGAAGCGATATTGCGTTCCAGCAATCCATCGAGACCCGGTTCGTGAATCGGCACTTCCCCGTTGTTCAAGCGAGCGATCTTTTCGGCGTCGATATCGACGCAGACCACGTGGTTTCCAACTTCAGCGAAGCAGGCAGCCGTCACCAAGCCGACATAACCCGATCCGAATATCGAAATATTCATAAAAATGAGTTCCGAATTGTGTTATTCAAATCTTGAATATAGAGTTCTGAAGCTTATTATTCAAATCCAGGTTCAAGATCCTTCTTGATATCGTCAATCGATTCCAGACCAACCGCAATACGCACCAATCCCTCCGTGATTCCCGCGGCCTGTTTTTCCTGATCGGACAATCGGCCATGGGTCGTCGTCGCGGGGTGGGTGATGGTCGTTTTGACATCGCCGAGATTCGCCGTAATCGAAAGCATGGAAGTCGAATCGATCAACTTCCACGCGGCCTCCCTCCCTCCTTTCAGTTCGAAACTGAGTACCCCTCCGGCGCCGGTCTGCTGTTCGCAGGCCAGAGCGTATTGCGGGTGGGAATGCAGACCCGGGTAATGGACTTTCCGGACCCCGGGCCGATCTTCAAGCCAGTGAGCCAGATGCATCGCATTGTCACAGTGGGCTCTCATTCGGATCGCGAGGGTTTCCAGCCCGGTCAGAAAAACCCAGGCGTTAAACGGGCTCATGCAGGCGCCGCCGGTTCTGAGGAAGGGATAAATATCCCGTTCGATCAACTGGTCCGGACCCACGATTGCCCCGCCGACGCAGCGGCCCTGTCCATCCAGGTATTTGGTCGCCGAATGGATCACGAGGTCGGCTCCAAGATTCAGGGGCTTTTGCAGGACCGGTGTGCAAAATACGTTGTCAACGACCAGTATACATCCGCGATCGTGAGCCAGGTCCGCGAGCGCGCGAATATCGACGATCTCGGTCAAGGGATTCGACGGCGTTTCGACATATAGAAAACGGGTTTCAGGCCTGATCGCTTTGTCCCACGCGTTCAAATCGGTCAGTCTTACAAAACTCGTTTCGACCCCGAACTTCGAAAAAAAATTCTGAAACAATAAAACCGTATTCCCGAACACACTGCGGGAACAAACCACGTGATCGCCCGTCTTCAATAAGCCCATGCCAAGCGAAGTAATCGCGGCCATCCCGGAAGACACCGCGAGGCATCGCTCGCCTCCTTCCATCGCCGCGAGCCTTGTTTCGAAGGTTCGGACGGTCGGATTGGTGAATCTGGAGTAGATATTCCCAGGGCTTTGTCCGGAGAAACGCAGGGCGGCTTCCGCGGCGTTTTCAAATACGTAACTGGAGGTCATGAAAATCGGGTCGCGATGCTCCGATTCCGCGGTCCGCACCTGCCCCGCGCGGATCGCCAGGGTTTCGACAGATTTGTCCACACGATCGAAGTGGCTCAATGGCTTTCCCTTCTTCTTATTGAAAATAGCAAGGTTCGAAAGCGCCCGCAGCTTCAGGCGTGACCAGTCGAGAATCGCTTACACCGTGTTATAAAGATCGATGGCATAGTCATCAATTCTGTGCCTGGATTTTCTGGTCTTATCGTTGCGCTTGTTTTCGAGTTTTTCAAGATACTCCGGACTCACGTCGCCCGTGATGTATTCGTTACTGAAACACGAGGTATCGAAGTGCCGGATGTTCGAATGTTTGTGCCGGACCGTATCGATCAGGTCTTCCAGATCCTGATAGATGATCCAATCGGCGCCAATCACTTCCTGAACCGCTTGTTCGCTTCGGCCATGCGCGATCAATTCATTGGCCGCCGGCATGTCGATGCCATAAACATTCGGATACCGAACCGGCGGCGAGGCAGAAGCGAGATAAACCCGGCGCGCGCCCGCGTCGCGTGCCAGTTGAATGATTTGCCTGGAAGTGGTTCCACGCACGATGGAGTCGTCGACCAGCAGCACATTTTTCCCTCTGAATTCGAGGGCGATCGCATTCAGCTTCTGGCGCACCGAATGTTTTCGGACCTGCTGGCCCGGCATGATGAAAGTGCGGCCGATATAACGATTCTTGATGAATCCCTCGCGATACTTGACCCCCAGTACATTGGCCAGTTGCAGCGCCGCCGTGCGGCTCGTGTCCGGTATCGGAATCACCACATCGATGTCGTAATCGGGACGAATGCGCAGAATTTTGGCCGCGAGTTTTTCGCCCATGCGCAGGCGCGCTTTATATACCGAAACTCCATCGATGATCGAATCCGGGCGCGCGAAATACACATATTCGAAAATGCACGGGCAATGGTCGGTTTTTTCCGCGCATTGGCGGTGATGCAGTGTGCCGTTTTTTTCGATAAAGACGGCTTCTCCGGGTCGAATATCGCGAACCAGATTGAAGTCGAGCACGTCGAGCGCAACACTTTCGGAAGCGATAATATACTCGTCATGTCGCTGGGCAGACTTCCGCTCACCGAACACCAGGGGCCGGATTCCGTGCGGATCCCGGAACCCGAGTATGCCGAAGCCCGTGATCATGGCCACGACCGAATAGGCGCCGCGACAGCGTTGATGCACCATGGAAACCGCGCGGAATACATCGTCCACGTTCAGACGCACTTTGCGCAGCTGTTGCAGTTCATGGGCAAATATGTTCAGCAGAACCTCCGAATCAGATTCGGTATTGATATGCCGCTGATCATCGACAAACAATTCGTGTTTCAGGGATTCGGCATTGGTCAGATTACCGTTATGAGCCAGCGTGATCCCGAACGGTGAATTCACATAAAAGGGCTGCGCCTCGGCGGTATTCTCGCAACCCGCGGTCGGATACCGGACATGCGCAATCCCCATGTTCCCGAACAATTGCGCCATGTGCCTGGATTGAAAAACGTCCCGCACCAGCCCGCTGCGTTTCCTGAGATAAAGACGTCCGCCTTCACAAGTCACGATTCCCGCGGCGTCCTGCCCGCGATGCTGAAGTACCGTCAAAGCTTCGTACAATTCGTTCTTTACGGGGTGATTGGAAACTATGCCTGCAATGCCACACATGGTTGAACAAAAGTAGTGAAAATTAAGTAGCCCAAATCCAGAAGCCTTCCCGGCCTCAGAATATACAATTAACGCGGATGTTGTTGCCCGTGTTCGAAGATCCCGATCAGCACTCCCTTTGGAATCAAGGCCGGTAATCGATCGTTCCCGCGACCCCGGCCGGGGCCTGCGTTTTCAGCCATAACGCAAGCGACTGAAACGGAGCAATCAAATTCGATTCGCGCCACCAGGAATCGCGTGGCAAAGGGCTTAGACCCGCGAGCATCACAAAAATTGCTACCAGCAAGGCCCCGCGCCCTGTTCCGAAAACGAGACCCGCGAATCGCTCGGATCCACTCAATCCGCTCGAAGCCACCAATTGCCCGAATATAATCCGGAGTAAACGGCCCACGATCAGAGTCAACAGGAACAGCAATGCGAAGGAAACGACCATTCGGACCGATGCATGGGCGATCATCGATCGGAAATGAATCGATAATTCCTGACTGAAACTCAGGCCGACCCAGAATGCAACCGTCCAGGCGATCAACGACATTGCCTCGGTTGCGAATCCCCGAATCATCCCGATGACCGCAAAAATGCCGATTAAACCGATAATCCCGTAGTCGATCCAAATCAACTCACGTTACCTTATTCATGCGGTGCGTATACGAATTGGCCAGCCGTACCTTCACCTGGGGGACAGATTCTATCAAATCAGGTTGCGATACACTACCAGAGCCGTGATGCAGAATCATTCGCGGGGGAACCCCAAAACCTCAAGGGATTGGCAGCACGATGCCTTTCACATTGAATTTCCGGGCGATGATGTCGCGCTGGTGCCGCGCCCGTCCCTGATCGAGCTCCGGGCCGACGCGAACACGAAAGGCTGCCGCGCCGTTCTTCTTCGCGCTTTCCACATAAGCAGGAAATCCCGCTTTGCGTAGTTGATCGCGCAATTGATCCGCATTTTCTGGTTTGCCGAAGCTCCCGACTTGAATGACCCAGGCCGTTAATGGCGTTCTTTTCTGATCGCCGGAATTCGGTTCCGGAGCCGGTAAATTTTGGACTGACTCTGAAGCGGAACCAGGGGCGGCAAGCGGCTTGGCATCCTTGCGTTGCATCGGAACTTCCACGTGGCTCGCTTCGATCTGAACAGGAATGTCGGGAAGTTCGAAATCCCGGGTATTCAGACTGCTTCCCGAATCGTCGAACAGCATCGGCACGAAAATCACGGCCAATGCCGATAAAACCGTCGCGCCGACCAAACGCTGCTTCAGGTTCTGATCCATTCCGGGCTCGAACAGGGGAAAATCAATTGAAAGCCGCTAGTTTTAAGAAGCGGCGGGAATCGTGCCGGAAAGTCGATAGCGGTTTTCATTTTTCAAAAATTCCGCGACCAGAAAGAAGGAACCGAAAACCACGACCAGGTCGTCGCCGGACGTTATCCGTGCCGCGTGTTCAAATGCCGCCCCGGCGCAGGAGAAGCCCAATGTAACACTCTGGATGCCGCAAGCCGAGAATACCTGCGCGATTTCTTTTTCGGAAGCGCAGCGCGGGGTGGACAAGGGCGCGAAAATCCAATGCGATATCCAGGAGCGGACCTTCTCGATGACTCCGCGAATGTCCTTATCCCCCATGATCGAAAATACCGCGACAATCCGCCGGCCACTGAAATCTTTCTGGATATATCGGGCCAGGGTACCGGCTGCTTGCGGATTATGCGCGACATCCAGCAATACCGAAGGCGCGCCGGACAGATATTGGAAGCGACCGGGAAGTGACACCGACTCCAGCCCTTTACAGACCGCCTGCCTGGATACCGGGCAGCGGTTTCCGACCAGCTTCAGGATCTGCAGTATCGATGAGGCGTTCTGGAATTGGTGCTCCCCCGGTAATGCGGGAAGCGGCAAATGGTTTAAGGTGGTATCTGCGGAAACCCAGTCCCATTCGGAGCCTGCCACTTGATAATGAAAGTCGCGTCCAAATCGGGACAACGGAATATGATGCTGTTCCGCATAAATAAGTATGGAATCCGGCGGGTCGATTTCTCCGACGACGGCACCCACGCCCGGTCTGAACACTCCGGCCTTTTCGAGACCGATCGCCTGCCGGGATTCGCCGAGCCAGTCAACGTGGTCGATTTCGATACAGGTCACGAGCATCGCGTCCGCGTCGATGATATTCACCGCGTCCAGACGCCCGCCCAGTCCGACCTCCAACAATTGAATGTCCACCTCGGAGCGGACAAACAAATCCAGCGCGGCAAGGGTTCCGAACTCGAAATAAGTCAGAGAGATCCCGCCCCGGGCTTGATCGACCCGGTCGAACGCGGCACAGATCGCGCGGTCGCCAACCGCTTCTCCATCGATCTGAATTCTTTCATTGTAGCGTAATAAATGCGGAGAGGTATAGGCGCCGACATGGTAGCCCTCGGCACGCAGAATCGCGGCTAAGAACGCGATGCAGGATCCTTTGCCATTGGTTCCGGCAACCGTAATCGTCAACGGTTTCTTCGCGGAGGGTTCCATACCGAGATAGACCGACCGAACCCTCGCCAGCCCCAGATCGATCGAGCGCGGATGAAATGACTCCTGCCATGCGAGCCATTGGTCCAGTGTGTCAAATCGCATAAGAACGCACGAAGCGAATCAAGCACGATGATGCAATCGCATGATCGGCACACGACCGGCAACGCCGGAAACCAAACCAATCAGCTTGTGGTAAACCGAAACCACGGGCCTGTTTATCTGCAAAGAATCAGCCGCTGGCTTCCAAAGCACTCGCGAAATCGGGTGTGAACAGGTCTGCCTCAACCTGATTTTCCACCGGCATCAGCATGCTGACCAAGTCATAGATTCTGTCACGCATTTCGCGTCGATCGATGATCATATCGATGGTGCCGTGTTCCTGCAGAAATTCACTGCGCTGGAAACCCTCTGGCAGTTTTTCCCGAACCGTCTGTTCGATGACCCGCGGGCCCGCGAAACCGATCAGCGCATTCGGTTCGGCTATATTGATATCGCCGAGCATCGCGAGACTCGCCGATACTCCGCCCATGGTCGGGTCGGTCATGACCGGCAGAAAGGCAATCCCCGCATCGGACAATCGGGCCAGCACCGCGCTGGTCTTCGCCATTTGGAACAGAGAGATCAATGACTCCTGCATGCGCGCTCCGCCGCTCGCCGTAAATACGACATAAGGAATACGAGTTTGCAGGCTCGCGGTCGCTCCGCGCACGAATTTTTCGCCGACGACCGATCCCATCGAACCGCCCATGAATTCGAAATTGAAGGCGGCCGCGACAAGTTCGCGCCCTTTCAGCCGGCCTTGAACCACGATCATGGCATCCTTTTCGTTGGTTTGTTTCTGGGCCTGGACGATGCGATCCTTGTACTTCTTGGTGTCTTTGAATTTAAGCGGGTCGGTGGGCTTCAAGTCCTCACCGATTTCCTGCCGGTGTTCAGGATCGAGAAACAGATGCAATCGCTTGCGCCCGCTGATCCGCATGTGATAGCCGCACTTCGGACACACTTCGAAATTCCGCTCGAGCTCGGCCTTATACAAAATCGCGTCACACGCGCTGCATTTGTTCCATAAACCTTCGGGCACCGCGCCTTTGCTCGCGCCGTTGATCCGGATTTTGGAAGGAACCAGTTTTTGAAACCAACTCATTTTCTTCTATTCATCAGATAATCCCATCATTTATCCAATGCGACTCGCATTGAATGCAAAAGCCCCGCGACCTGCCGCTGGATTTCTTCCTCCGGCTGACCCAGAGCCGATTCGATCCGGCTGATCAGGGCACTGCCGACCACGACCGCATCGGCGAACCGGGCGATCGACGCCGCGGTTTCGGCGTCCTTGACTCCAAAACCGACTCCGATCGGAAGACTGGACTGTTCGCGAATCTCCCGGATCTTCCTCGCCACGTCAGGCAGATCCAGGTGTGAAGCACCCGTTACGCCCTTCAGCGAAACATAATACAGAAATCCTCTGCCGGCACTGCTCATCTTTCTGATTCGCTCGCTGGAGCTGTTCGGAGCCAGCAGGAAAATCGGGGCGATTCCGGCTTCGTTCAACAAAGCGGCCAATTCTCCGGCTTCTTCGGGCGGCATATCCACCGTGAGTACGCCGTCAACGCCCGCGGATCGCGCGGCTTCGACGAAGTTGCGGTAACCCATGCATTCGACCGGATTCAGATAGCCCATCAAGACCACCGGCGTTTGCTGATCCGTGAGCCGAAATTCGCGCACGAATTCGATGACCTGCCTTAAATTGACTTTATGCGCCAAGGCCCGTTCACTGGCGCGTTGAATGACCGGCCCATCGGCCATGGGATCGGAAAAGGGCACTCCGAGTTCAAGCAAATCCGCACCGGCCTCTACCAGGCCATGCATGGCCCCAACCGTAAAATCGGGACTCGGATCACCCGCCGTGATAAACGGGATCAATGCCTTGCGCCGGGATTTCCGGAGTTCCGCGAATCTGCGCTCGATCCGGTTCACAGGGTAATTCCCTCGATCTGCGCGACCGTATGCATATCCTTATCGCCCCTGCCGGAGACGTTGATCAGAATGGATTGGTCGCGGGCCATTCGGGGGGCCAGTTTCATCGCGTAAGCCAGGGCATGGCTCGACTCCAGCGCGGGGATGATGCCTTCCAGTCTGGTCAGCGCGTGAAAACCTTCGAGCGCTTCCCGATCGGTGATACTGACATAGGTGACGCGTCCGATATCCTTCAGCCAGGCATGCTCAGGCCCGACTCCGGGGTAATCGAGGCCCGCGGAAATCGAATGGGTCTCGATGATTTCGCCGTCGTCATCTTGCATCAGATAAGTCCGGTTTCCGTGCAGGACTCCAGGTCGGCCCGCGCACAAGGGCGCCGAGTGGCGGCCGGTCTCGATGCCCTCGCCGGCCGCTTCGACCCCGAACATCTTGACTGGCGAATCTTCCAGGAAGGGATGAAACAATCCGATCGCGTTCGATCCTCCGCCGACACAGGCGACCAGCGCGTCGGGCAGCCGGCCGGTCATTTCGATCATCTGCTGGCGCGCCTCGCGGCCGATTACGCACTGGAAATCACGCACCATGGCCGGATAGGGATGCGGACCGGCCACGGTTCCGATGATATAAAAGGTGTTGTCGACATTGGTCACCCAGTCGCGCAAGGCTTCGTTCAACGCATCCTTCAAGGTTTTCGAGCCGGCCTGGACCGGAACCACGGTCGCGCCCAGGAGTTTCATCCGGAAAACGTTCAGGGACTGCCGTTTGATATCTTCGGCGCCCATGTACACGACGCATTCGAGCCCCATCCGGGCCGCCACGGTCGCGGTCGCGACACCGTGCTGGCCGGCACCGGTTTCGGCGATAATCCGCTGTTTGCCCATCCTTTTCGCGAGCAAGGACTGGCCCACGGTATTATTGACCTTGTGCGCTCCGGTATGATTCAGATCTTCCCGCTTCAGAAAAATCTGCGCGCCGCCGAGTTCCCGGCTCCAGCGCTCGGCATGATAGACGGGAGATGGCCGTCCCACGTAATGCTTGAGGTCGGAATCGAGCTCGGCCTGGAATTCCGGATCGGCCAGATACCGCTGGTAGGCCTCGGTCAGTTCCTGTATCGGAAGCATCAGGGTTTCGGCCACGAAAATTCCGCCATAGGGACCGAAATGGCCGCGCTGGTCAGGCAAGTTAAATTGAATTTTTTCCGTACTCATTATCTTTTACAGTCAAACCGGTGTACCTTTGCGAGAAATGCAGCCATTTTATCCCGATCCTTGATCCCCTTGCCAAGCTCGACCCCGCTGCTCACATCGAGTCCGAAGGGATGGGCCGACTCAAGCGCGCCGCTTACGTTTTCGGCATTCAAACCGCCCGCGAGTATGATCGGCATGCGAGCATGCCCGGGAATCCGCGTCCAGTCAAACCGGAGGCCCGTCCCGCCTTTCTGCTCGGGATGATAGGTATCCAGCAGTAAGCCGCGCGCGGCGGAGTATCGCCGTTCGATTTCGCCGATGTCAACCCGAGCGTCCATTCGGATTGCCTTGATGTACGGGACAGCAAAGGAAGCGCAGAACTCCGGAGACTCGTCTCCGTGAAACTGTAACAGATCCACGGTTACGTTTTCGATGATTTCATGGATCCTGCCGGGTTTTTCATCGACGAACAAGGCGACCACGCTCACGAATGGGGGCAGGCCACTCACAATCTCCCGGGCCAGATCGACGGAAACCGCGCGCGGGCTTTCCGGATAAAAAACCAGGCCGATCGCATCGACGCCGAGCATCGCCGCGCAGTACGCGTCAGCCTTTCGGGTGAAACCGCAGATTTTAACCCGAGTACGCCCAGGACCGTTACCATTATTCGAAATTTTTGTAACCATCACTACACCGTGATAACGGCAAACCGGAATCGATTTTCTTAACCTTCGAACATTTTGCGGAGCTTGTCGCCGGGCTCTTCGGCTTTCATGAACGCTTCACCGACCAGAAAAACATTGACCGCATGGTCGCGCATCAAGCGGACGTCCGCCGCGCTGTGAATGCCGCTTTCGGTCACGACCAACTTATCGTCGGGAATGTATTTCAACAGATCCAGGGTCGTTTCGAGACGCGTCTCGAAGTTGCGGAGATCGCGGTTATTGATTCCGAGAAGCGGCAAATCGAGCTTCAGTGCACGCTCAAGCTCTTCGAGATCATGAACTTCGACCAACACGTCCATCCCGAGGTCCGTAGCGGTATCGGCGAGGTCTTTCATGAGCGCATCCTCGAGCGCCGCGACGATCAGCAGAATGCAATCGGCTTCGATAGCCCTCGCCTCGACGACCTGATAAGGATCGATCGTGAAATCCTTGCGCAAGACCGAAAGACTGCAAGCACTTCTCGAAAGCTGCAGATAAACTTCCGAACCCTGAAAAAATTTCTGATCGGTCAATACCGAAAGACAGGTCGCGCCAGATTGTTCATAACTTCGCGCGATCTGTATCGGTTGAATATTTTCCCGAATGACCCCCTTGCTCGGCGAGGCTTTTTTGATTTCCGCGATAATTGCGGGGAGTCCCCGGTCCACCTTTTCTTTCAAGGCCCGATAGAACCCTCGCGGTTTGGAGCAATCCGCGATCTGAGCTTCAAGATCCGCAAGGCTCATTCTGGACTTGCGGTGAACCACCTCGTCGGCTTTGTGGGCCAAAATTTTACGCAGGATATCCGGGGTATCCTGTACTCCCTTCGTCGTTATCCGAGCCGTGGATGCCGATTGCTCCGCCGCAACTTGCGCCCGTTCCTCGGCGGGAGCACTGGCCGACCGGCTCCATTTGACCAATGCATTCAATTTCAGACGCGCCGCCCCCTCGTCGAGAACCTGCTGCGCCCGTTTGACACCGGCCTCCAGACTCCCGGTCAATCCCGCCGCATAAATCGCGGCGCCCGCATTCATTGCCACGATATCCCTGCCCGGGCCTTGAGTCCCGGCGAAAATGTCGATGATCATGGCGAGGCTGGCCTGGGGACCGCCGGCCAGAATGTGCGTCAGCGGCGCGCGCTTCA
Organism: Methylococcales bacterium; assembly: GCA_050740335.1. Lineage (GTDB taxonomy): Bacteria > Pseudomonadota > Gammaproteobacteria > Methylococcales > UBA1147 > UBA1147. Next base: position 17,071 of record JBOICY010000560.1, read on the forward strand.
AACCGAACTGCTCCGGAATCACCGTATAGGTTTTGAACCAGCCGTCGCGAAGTTCCGCGATACGGGTCGGGGCGGCGATACTGATTTCATCGAGACCATCCTCCGCGTGAACCACGAGGACATGCCGGCTGCCGAGTCGTTGCAGAACCCGGACCATGGGTTCCAGCAAGTCGTCCGCGAAGACACCGAGCACCTGGTTCGGCGCGCCGGCCGGATTGGACAGCGGGCCGAGCAGATTGAACAAAGTCCGAACCCCCATTTCCTTGCGCGGACCCGCGGCGTATCGCATCGCGCCGTAAAAGACCGGCGCGAACAGAAACCCGATCCCGGTTTCCTGGATGCATCGGGCGACCTGTTCCGGCGACAAATCGAGATTGACCCCTGCAGCCTCGAGCACATCGGCGCTCCCCGAGCGGCTCGACACGGATCGGTTGCCGTGCTTGGCGACGATTCCGCCCGCGGCGGCAACCACGAACGCGCTCGCAGTCGATATATTGAAGGTCCCGCTCGCATCTCCTCCGGTCCCGCAGGTATCGACCAGATGTTCACCCGAAACCGGAATTGTGCTGCCGAATTCCCGTAAAACCTGCGCCGCCGCGACGATTTCATCGACCGTTTCCCCCTTGGAGCGCAGGGCGACCAGAAATCCAGCGATCTGAGCCGGGGTCGCACTTCCGGACAGGATGGTCCGCATCATCCGGCTCATGCATTCCGGACTCAGGTTTTTTCTTTCCAGCAGTCGTTGCAACGCCGATTGTATTTCCATGCAGTTCGTTAACCCGGTATTTCGGGCTATTTTATTTGCTCAGAAAATTACGCAGAAGATCGTGGCCATACGCGGTCAATATCGATTCCGGATGAAACTGGACGCCTTCCAGATCAAATTCCCGATGCCGCACACCCATGATCTCATCGAGATCACCGCCTTCGGTTTGCGTCCAGGCGGTCATTTCAAGACAATCCGGAAAGCTCGGTTGATCGATCACCAGCGAATGATAGCGGGTCGCGTCGAAAGGATTCGGAAGCCCCGAAAAAACACCTTGGTTGTTGTGATAAATCAGGGAGGTTTTGCCATGCATGATCATCTTGGCCCGGACAATCCGACCGCCACAGGCATGACCGATGCTCTGGTGGCCCAGACACACTCCGAGAATCGGACAAAGCCCTGAAAACTCCCGAATCGTTTCCACCGAAATTCCGGCCTGGAGCGGAGTACAGGGCCCCGGAGAAATCACGATCTTGTCCGGCTTCATGCGTTTGAGTTCATTGACGGTGATCTGATCGTTTCGGATCACCTCGATTCTGGCGCCGAGTTCGGCAAGGTACTGGACCAGGTTATAGGTAAACGAATCATAGTTATCCACCATGACGACTCGGTTCGATCTCATCGCGCATCGCCTCCATCCAAGCCGGCTTCAGTCATGGCCACGGCCCGGAAAATCGCACGCCCCTTGTTCATGGTTTCTTCCCATTCCTTGCGCGGCACGGAATCATAGACGATCCCGGCTCCGGCCTGGATATGCAAGGCGTGGTCCTTGATTACGGCGGTGCGGATCGCGATCGCGGTATCCAGATTGCCGGACCATCCGATATAGCCCACCGCGCCGGAATACACTCCGCGTTTGACCGGCTCCAGCTCGTCAATGATTTCCATCGCCCGGATTTTAGGAGCCCCGCTCACGGTTCCGGCGGGAAAGGTCGCCGACAATACGTCGAAGGCGTTTTTTCCGTCCTGTAACGAACCCGTGACATTGGACACGATATGCATGACATGCGAATAGCGTTCGATAATCATTTTATCGGTCACTTTGACCGTCCCTGTTTTCGCGACCCGTCCGACATCGTTGCGCCCCAGATCGATCAGCATCAGATGCTCGGCCAGTTCTTTCGGATCGGCCAATAAATCCTGTTCCAATTCCTGATCCTCGTCCCGGGTCTTGCCGCGAGGCCGGGTTCCGGCGATCGGACGCACGGTCACCGTACCGTCTTCGAGACGAACCAGAATTTCAGGCGACGAACCGACGATATAAAAATCGCCCAGATTCAAAAAGTACAGGTAGGGAGAGGGGTTTAGACACCGCAATGCCCGATAAAGATCCAAGGGCGACGCATGAAAAGGAATCGACAGCCGCTGCGATAACACGACCTGCATCACATCGCCCGCACTGATATACTCTCTGATCCTGGTGACCGCATCTTCAAATCCCCGCCGCGTGAAACCCGATACGAAATCGGCTTCGGCCACCTTCCTGGGTTGGTGCGGGACGGACGCCGCCCGGGTATCACGCAATCGGTTCTCCAGTTCGTTCAGACGTTTTTGGGCGTTCTCGAATGCCGGGCTCGCGCAAGGATCCACATGGGTGATGATCAAGAGTTTCCCGCTCAGATTATCGAAGACGACCAGATCCTCGGAAACCATTAGCAGAATGTCGGGCGTCCCCAGGGGATCTGATTTGTGCTCGCGGATTAAGCGGGCTTCGAGATAGCGAATCGTTTCGTATCCGAAATAACCGACCAGGCCGCCATTGAATCTCGGCAATCCTTCGATTTCAGGAACTTTGTAGCGCGCGATGAACTGCTCGACCCAGTCAAATGGCTGTTGGTGTTCCGCACACTCGACGAGCCGTCCGTCGCTCTCGACCCGGATCGAGTAGCCCGTGATTTTGAGAATCGTCCGGCACGGCAGGCCGATGATCGAATAACGCCCCCACTGTTCACCGCCGTGAACCGACTCGAACAGATAGGAATAGGGCCCTTCGGCCAGTTTCAGATAGGCGCTCAGCGGGGTATCGAGATCCGCGAGAATCTCCCTGGCAACCGGGATATGGTTGTAGCCTTGCTCGGCAAACAGTCTAAATTGATCGGGTTTCATTGATTATAACTTCGGAGTCACGGGAGGCGGGTCGGCCACGGTCTTGTCGCAAGCCCGCAGCCACTTCGATCCACGACTGCATACCGAAACACCATCGTTCACTGAAATTCAATGCTTCCCCTTTCATTCGCTTCAACATTCAGACCGCCGCGGCGAAGAGCGCGGGTAATTCCGCGAGCGACTCCACCACATGGTCCGCACCGATTTCTTCGATTGTATATCGACCTTTATAGCCGTAAGGTACGCAAACTGACACGAAACCTGCGGCGCGCGCGGCCCTGATGTCATTAATTGAGTCGCCCACCATCACGGCATTGCGAGCTTCGATATTAAACCGCTCGGCGGTTTTCAGCAATGGCAAGGGGTGCGGCTTGCGTTCCTCATAGGTATCGCCGCAAACCACCGCTTGAAAATATCCCGACAATCCAACTTTTTCGAGGAGCCTGCCAGTAAAACGGGAATGCTTGTTGGTAATGCACGCAAGAAGGAAACCCTCCCGGCGCAGTTCTTCCAGGCCTTCTAGTACTCCGGGGTAAAGGCGGCTGCGCTCGCTCAGATTCGCCGCATACAGATCGGAAAAAATGCGATAGGCGCGATCAAAGCCGTTTATTTTTTCGTCCGGGTCCATTTTCCCAGCGAGTACCCGTTTGACCAGCATATTGACGCCATTTCCGACCCAGTCCCGGATCTGTTCGGCGCCGACCGGCTCCCGGCCGAGCTGCTCCAGCATTTGCTGCGCTGCAAAAACAAGATCGGGTGCGCTGTCGACCAGAGTCCCGTCGAGATCGATTACAATCAATTGCGGCCGGCTCATGATGAATTTCCTTGCACAAGCGCAAGCTCACGACGCATCGTTGCGATCACCTCGGCTGAGTTTTCTGTGCCGAAAATCGCGGAACCGGACACGAAGGTATCGGCGCCCTCCGTAGCGATTTCCCGGATATTTTTTTCATTCACACCCCCGTCGATTTCGAGGCGTATCGGGAGACCCGAATCGTCAATCCGGCGGCGCACGTGGCGCAGCTTGTTCAGAACCTGAGGGATGAAAGTCTGGCCGGCGAAGCCCGGATTGACCGACATCAACAAAATCAGATCGAGCCGTTCCATGACATGGTCCAGATAAAAGAGCGGGGTCCCCGGATTGAATACCAGGCCTGCTTTGCAACCCTGATCCCGAATCAGTTGAAGACTCCGGTCGATATGCTCGGAAGCTTCCGGGTGAAAGGTAATATAATCGGCGCCCGCCGCGGCGAAATCCGGGATGATCCGATCGACCGGCCGGATCATCAGGTGCACGTCGATCGGCGCCCGGATGCCGTAGTTCCGGAGCGCCTTGCACAGCATCGGCCCGAAAGTCAGGTTCGGCACATAGTGATTGTCCATCACATCGAAATGAATCAGATCCGCGCCCGCGGCCAGAACGCGCTCGACGTCCTCGCCGAGGCGAGCGAAATCGGCGGATAATATCGAAGGAGCTATCCAGTACTCGGACATGAGATCGAAAACCATGAAAAATGGCCAGGTATTCTAATCGATTCAACAGAAATAATCAGCTCCGCAACGGCTTTCAGCATCCCTGCCCGGCCGATCTTCCACGAAGATGCCCAGCGCGCCGAGTATTCCCCTTTATCTTGATTGCAATGTCTGGCACATTAACACTCTTTTCACCGTCCTTCAGATCGCAGATCGTTATGCCATTCAATCCCGAATCCGTTGTGATCCTGGTCGATGGATCCTCGTTTCTGTTCCGAGCCTTCCACGCCCTGCCGCCCTTGACCAACTCCAAGGGACATCCGACCGGAGCCATTCTCGGGGTCGCCAATATGCTCCGGAAAATGCTCGATACCTACCCGACCCCGCGTTTCATTGTGGTTTTCGATGCGCCCGGCAAAACCTTTCGCGATGACCTGTATGCCGATTATAAAGCCAACCGTCCGCCGCTCGCCGAAGATCTCAAGGCGCAGATCGCACCGCTCTACGAATTGATCCGCGCCATGGGGATCCCGCTGGTGATGGTCGAGGGGGTCGAGGCCGACGATGTCATCGGAACCCTGGCAAGTACCGCGACTGGTTCCGGCCATTCGGTAATTATTTCCACGGGCGACAAGGACATGACCCAATTGGTTAATGACTCGGTAATCCTCGAAAATTCGATGTCGGCGACTCGCTTGGACAGGCAGGGAGTCCTCGATAAATTCGGAGTCCGGCCCGACCAGATCATCGATTATCTGGCACTGGTGGGCGACAGCGTGGACAATATTCCGGGAGTTCCGAACGTCGGTCCGAAAACGGCCGCGAAATGGCTGAACCAGTTCGAAACAATCAACGCTCTGGCCGAACGCGCGGTCGAGATCAAGGGCAAAGTCGGCGAAAATCTTCGGGCCAGTCTCGATCGATTGCCGCTGTCCCGGCAGTTGACAACAATCAAATGTGACGTGGAATTGGATTTGACACTGGATTCCCTGCGACGGACTACCCCTGATCGGGCACATTTACGAGCGCTACTTGAAAAGCACGAGTTTTCATCCTGGTTAAAACAACTTGACCAAACAAAGCCCGAAGCGAATCCGAAGAATAAATCCGCTGCGGCTACAAAATACGAGACCATTCTCACCGATGCGGATCTGGGAAAATGGCTCGAGAGGCTCTCGAAAGCCGAGTTGTTCGCGTTCGACACCGAAACCACCAGCCTGAATTATGCGGAGGCCCGAATCGTGGGGGTCTCGTTCGCGATCGAACCAGGCCATGCGGCCTATGTGCCGCTCGCGCACGAATATCCCGGTGCACCCCTTCAACTGGACCGCGATCAAGTATTGTCCCGGCTCAAACCGCTGCTCGAGGACCCGGATCGCCCCAAAGTCGGCCAAAACCTGAAATACGACGCGAATGTGCTGAGCAACCATGGCATCGAACTCAGAGGAATCGCGCAGGATACGATGCTCGAATCCTATGTGCTGAACAGCACCGCGAGCCGCCACGACATGGATTCGCTCGCGCTGAAATTTCTGAACCACAAGACGATTCATTACGAGGATGTCACGGGCAAGGGGGCGAAGCAGATCCCTTTTCAACAGGTTTCGCTGGACGAGGCCACGCCTTACGCCGCCGAGGATGCCGACATCACCCTGCAACTGCATCAAGCAATCTGGCCGCGACTCGAAGCGGAGCCGGCTCTTTCCGCATTGTATACCAGTATCGAAGTGCCGCTGGTACCGGTCCTCGCGCGGATGGAGCAGCACGGGGTTCTGATCGAAGCGGATCTCCTGAGCAGACAGAGCCTGGAGCTGGCCGAAAAAATGACAGAGATCGAACAGGAGGCCTACAAACTGGCCGGAGAGCATTTTAATCTGGGCTCGCCGAAACAGATTCAGGAGATACTTTACGAAAAACACGGTTTGCCGGTACGCAGAAAAACACCGAAGGGACAGCCCTCGACTGCCGAAGCCGTTCTGCAGGATCTCGCGCTCGATTATCCCCTGCCGAAATTGATTCTCGAACACCGCGGGATGAGCAAGCTCAAATCCACTTATACCGACCGGCTTCCCGAACAGATCAATCCGCGCACCGGCCGCGTGCATACTTCCTATCACCAGGCGGTTGCGGCCACCGGAAGACTGTCATCCGCCGATCCGAATCTTCAGAATATCCCGATCCGCACAGCGGAAGGACGGCGCATCCGGCAGGCCTTTGTCACTCCCCGAGGCAGCAAACTGGTCGCGGCCGATTATTCGCAAATCGAATTGCGCATTATGGCCCATCTTTCGGACGATCAAAACCTCCTCGAAGCCTTCGCCGAAGGGCTCGATATCCATAGCACCACCGCCGCCGAAGTGTTCGGTGTGCCGCTTGATCAGGTCGGCAAGGACCAGCGGCGCTCCGCCAAGGCGATCAATTTCGGATTGATTTACGGTATGTCCGCCTTCGGCCTTGCGAGACAATTGGGGATTCCGCGGGGCGAGGCGCAATCCTATATCGACCTCTATTTCGCGCGCTACCCGGGGGTCAGCCAATATATGGATAAGACCCGGAAACTGGCGCGTGCACAGGGTTATGTCGAAACTCTGTTCAACCGGCGCTTGTATCTTCCCGATATCCAGTCGAAGAATCCGCAACTGCGCCAATATGCCGAACGCACCGCGATCAACGCGCCGATGCAGGGCAGCGCCGCCGATATCATCAAAAAAGCCATGATCGACGTTGACCGGTGGATTCTGGAATCGGGGATCGCGGTGAAAATGATCCTGCAGGTTCATGACGAACTGGTCTTCGAAATACGCGATGACGCGGTCGATCCCGCAGTCGGAAAAATCCGTGAACTGATGAGCGAAACGACCCGGCTCAAGGTACCTTTGCTGGTCGATCTCGGAGTCGGAGCGAACTGGGATGAAGCGCATTAAATATTTTTCAGTCCGGATGAACTTTACCAAAAGCCCTCTGTCGTATTATGCAAGCGTCGGGAACGACGCCTTTCTACTCATTATCCTCCCTTATGAGTAGACTACAGCCCCGGTACCCCCAAAGCCGGGCGAACTTAAGACCCCGGAGCCTTCCCCCTTTGCTCCGGGGTCTTTTTATTTGCTCCCAACACTCAATCAAAGCCCGGTCACCGTGACCGGAAGCGTGTCGGATGCGAGCGCGGTCACGGTCGATGTCAATGGAGTCACGGCGACCGTCACGGGGGGAACCTACCGTGCCAATGTGCCGCCGGTGCTCGGAGCGAACACCCTGACCGCAGTCGCGGCCGACAAAACCGGCAATCAGGGGAGCCATAGTATACGAGTCACCTTCCAGCAGGCGGTCGGCGTGCGCATGAACAAATCGTCGGGCGACGGACAGGCCGGCCTGGTGGCGCAGCCACTGCCGCAAGCCCTGGTCGTCTTGGTAACCGACGACTTGGGCAATCCGGTGGCAGGGCGCCCTGTCACCTTCGATGTGACCCGCAACAATGGAATGCTCGATGCGAACGGCAGCGGCGTTTTCAGGCGCACCCAGCAGATCGTCACCGACGGCGGCGGCAAGGCCTCGGTCTTGCTTCGCCTGGGAGACTCCGCCGGAGAGGGAAACAACCGGGGCCTGGCCAGCGCGACCGGCGTGGCCGGGCAGGTCGAGTTCTGCGCGTCCGGGCTGCCGGCCCCGGCGGACCGGATCGTAACGGCGGATGGCGACAATCAGCGCGGCACCACGGGGAATCCACTCGCGAATCCGCTGGAAGCCTTCGTGGTGGACAAGGATGGGAATCCGGTTGCGAATGTCGATGTGACCTTCAGCATAGTCCGGGGCGGCGGCAACCAGGACGTGACCCTGACCATGCCCGGTGTCGCGGGGCTCGCGTTGACGGTCTTTGCGAACTCGACGACCTTCCACAATGAATCGAAGACCGGTCTGGTCTCGATCAGCCAGATCCATCTCGACCAGGTCCCGATGCCGCCGCCGAACGGTATTATCTTCACGCCACCCGCGTGGCCTGTGCAACCGCCCGGAACCAATTTCGATCCGCCCGCGCGAATCACGATCCCGAATAACGGCCTGGCGCCCGTTACTTTGATTGACATTTATCAATTGAATCATTTGCTGAATGAATTCGTGAATATCGGGAAGGGAACCGTTTCGGAGGATGGGTTGACGGTTACATCGGATCCGGGGTTTTGGATTACAGTCGCCGGATGGGGTGGCGGTGGGCCGCCTCCACCGCCTACTGGAGACGGGGAAAACGATCCTTGCGCAGATTCTGCAAAAAAACCCGAGATCGAGCTAACAATAGTAAGGTTAATCAAAAGTTATTCGTGAACACTCAAGCGTGTATCGGTGAGCAAGTTTGCGGAAGCGAAAAAGGGCAACTATCAAGACAATGACTGGGGACGCAAAGTAGTTCCAAAGTTTATAGATAGATTTTTAACCAATTCAGGGACTTGGCAGGATACACTTGATATGTTTCCTGGTAGCGCAAATTTTACTTTTCCATTATCCGAAAATATTTGCGCGGTCAAGATGGCAAGTCGCCATATCAAAGATGACCTACAGCAGACGCTAAATATGGAAGGCTGTGGTACCCTCAACGACTCGAATTCAGTTTTCGATCAAATCAAAGCCTGCCAAAAACAAGAAGGTGCGGACGCACCGTTTTCGGACAAAATTGTGGAATTCCTGAGGAATCAGGTTCGGGCTAATTGCTGCAAGATTCGTGGGGATTGTTAATGAAATTTATAATTTTCGCGGTTTTAATTACAATAGGTTCTGTGATTTATATACCGGCCGGTGATTTCGAGGCCCGGCGGTCCGGGTCTTGATCTAAAGAATCCGTCCGACGCGGCGGAGGATTTCGATCAGGACAGCCTGACCAATCTTCAGGAATTCGGTCTCGGCGCCAGTATTTTCTTGAACGACACCGACGGCGACGGGATTACCGACGATCAGGAGGTTACTTTAGGTTCGAATCCGCTGCTCGGCGACAGCGACAACGACGGATTGCTCGACGGGAACGAGCAGAAACCCACCTCCGACAACGACGGCGATGGAATCCGCAACATCCTCGATCCGGACAGCGACAACGACGGGCTTTCCGACGGCGTGGAGACCACGCTGGGCTTGAACCCTTTCCGCGCGGACAGTAACGGCAACGGCATTCCGGATGGCAGCGAAGATTTCGACAACGACGGGCTGCCGAATGGCGAAGAAGTGCTCGAAAACACCGATCCGAACAATCCCGATACCGACGGCGACGGGCTGCGCGACGGCGAGGAGGTGATTGCGGGCAACGATGGCTTCATCACTGATCCCTTGCACGCGGACACCGATGGAGACGGCATGCCCGACGGATATGAAAGCCGCTTCGGTCTGAATCCGACCGACCCGACTGATGCGGGGCTCGATCCCGATAACGACGGGCTGACCAATCTCCAGGAGTCGCAATTAGGTTCCGACCCGCACAACCCTGATACGGTTGCCCCCGCGGTTGCGCAGATCAATCCCGCGGATGCGGCGATCGATTTCCCGATCAACGGCATGATCATCGTGCGCTTCACCGAACCGCTGCTCAATACTTCGATCGTCCAGGGCGTGGTGCGGGTATTCGACGGAGCGACCGAAATTCCCGGAAAGGTCGCGCTTTCCAGCGACGCGTTGTCGGTTACCTTCACGCCTGACGATGTGCTTGCCGCGTTGACCTTGCATGACGTGCAGGTCGTCGGTGTCCGCGACCTCGCCGGCAACCCGATGACGACGCCGTTCCAGAGCCGCTTCACGACGGCCGATTTCGGCGACACCGTTCCACCGACCGTGTTGCGGACCAGCCCGGACAATGGCCAGTCCGCGGTGCCGGTCAATACGCCGTTCACCGTGGAATTCAGCGAACGCATGGATCCCGCGACCCTGACCACGGCGAATTTTATCGTGCGGGATCAGACAACTGGCCAGAATGTACCCGGCATGATCCAGGTGGATCCCGATGGACGGACCGTCTCCTTCGTTCCAAGTACAACCTTCGCGATCGGGCGATCCCATGTTGTCACCTTGTCGACAACGATTACGGATGCCGCCGGCAATCGTTTGACCAGTGGCGGTTTCTTTACCTTTACCACGGCCTTTGTCCAAGACAATCAAAGGGCGCTGTTTCTACGCTCCAGCCCGGCTGACGGTGCAAGCAATGTACCGGTCAATTCGCTGATCGTGATGGAATTCGATGAACCCCTGAGTGTGATCACGGTCAACCGCGGGATCGAAATCCTGCAAAATGGCCAGGTCGTCCAAGGTTCGTTCGCGTGTTCGAACGGGCACCGGACCGTGACCTTCACTTCGCAATCCGCGCTGACGCCGAATGCACTGCATAGCGTGAATCTGACCACGGCCCTGACGGATCTGGTCGGGAACCCCTTGGATAATCCGCAAAACTTCGGTTTCACGACTGGGCAGACCGGTGATGTGATTCGTCCGACCTTGCTCAACGCGAGCCCTGTGAACGGCTCCGTAAATGTTCCGACCAATGCGGTGATGACGGTCCAGTTCAGCGAGCCGATGAACGCGACGACGATCAATTCGAGTACCTTTTTCCTGGAACGGGTGAGCGGGGTATTCGGAGTAGTTCCGACGACGGTTTCGGTCGCGGCGGATGGAATGAGCGCGACCCTGACGCCCACCAGTGCCTTGCTGGCCGCGACGACCTATCGGATTCGGGCCTTCAACATGAGCGATCTGGCCGGCAATGTATATAGCGGGACCTCGGTACCGTCGCAGTTTACGACCGGCGGCAGTACGGATGCGACCGCGCCCGCCGTGATGTCGATCAGCCCTGCGAATGGCACGCTCAATGTGCCGGTGAATACGCGGGTGGTGGTGCGTTTCGACGAACAGATCGATGTCTTCAGCGTAGGGAATAACGCCATCGCGGTCTCGAACACCGGTCCGGTGTCGGGATTGATCAGTCTGAGCACGGATCGCATGGCTTTGACCTTCACCCCGGCGAACCCCTTGGGGGTATCGACTTCCTACAGCGTGGCGGTCTCGGGTTTACGGGATGTGGCGGGCAATGCGATGGCGCCGTTCAGCAGCGCTTTCCAGACCGGCGCATCGGCCGTCCCGGATACGACTGGGCCCGGCGTAGTTTCGATCAGTCCGGCGAGCGGGGCCACCGGGGTCGCGGTGAATACGACGATCATCTGGACCTTCAATGAATTGATCGATCCGGGCACGGTCGGTGAGAGCAGCATGCCGGTCACGATCGACGGGTTCAGCGGGAATGTTGCGGGCAGTTATACGGTGGCCGGCGCTACGGTGACCTTTACCCCGCTGAATCCGCTGCCGGCCGGTGTGCGGGTCCGGGCGCCGGTATTTTTCAATACCGTGCAGGATCTGGCCGGCAACGGCAGCAATTCGTTCTCGCCGTTTTTCAACACCGATTCGAATCCGGCCTCGGCCGATACGATCCCACCGACCGTGGTGATGGTCACGCCGGTCGATGGTGCAACCAACGTCAGCCGCGCGACCTCGGTGGTCTTGACCTTCTCGGAATCGCTGAATGCCAATACGGTGAATTCGAATACCTTGAGCCTGTTCGCGAACGGCAGCCAGATTGTCCCGAGCATCAGCCGGTCCTCGGACAATCGCACCATCACCTTGACGGCTTCGCTGGCGGCGAACACCACGATCACGGTGGTTGCGACCAACGGCATCGAGGATTTGTCGCGCAATCATCTGGCCGATTTCCAGAGCACCTTTGACACCGGGCCGGATTTCGACTCGGGTCAGCCATTCGTGACGCTGCAGCGGCCGGGCAATTCGGCATTCAATGTGGCGCTCGACAAATCGGTCGTGTTGTATCTCAACGAGCCGTTGGATTCGGCCAGTGTGCCGGGCGCGCTGCATGTCTCGCAGGACGGGGCGCTGGTCAGCGGAACGGTCCAGGCGAGCGGCGCGAGCCAGGTGATCGAATTCATCCCGGATAATCCGTGGTCGAATAACGCCTTGGTCCAGGTTTTCCTGGATAGTACGGCCACCGATCTGGCCGGGAACGCCTTGTTCAATTACCAGGGATCGTTCCGCACGATCGCGGACCCGGCCACGACAGGTCCGTCCGTGGTTGCGGTCAATCCGGTCAACGGTTCGCAGAATGTGCCCTTGAATACGCGTATCCAGATCCTGGCCAACGAGGCGATCGATCCGGCGACGGTCACGAGCAGCAGCTTCATCGTGCGCGACAACACCACCTTCCAGAATGTGTCGGGTACGGTCTCCGTGAGCCCGGATGGGAAAACCCTGAGCTTTGTGCCGAATAGTCTGTTGGATAGTCAACGCAGTTACAGTGTTTTCGAAAACGGAACGATCAGGGACTTGTCGGCTAATCGCTTGTTCTTCTCCACGTTCTTCACGACCGGCAACGCCTCTGACCTGGTTGGACCGGGCATCCTGTCGGTCACGCCGCCGGACCGGTCCGTGGATGTCGGGACCAACGCGAGCATCGCGGTACGCTTCGATGAGCCCGTGAATCCGCTGACGGCAGATGAATCGACGATCGAGGTGATGGATGCGAGTCAGACGGCGATAGCCTGTTCGATCAATTTCAGCAATAACAATCAGGATGTCCAGATCGTGCCGCATGCGCCGTTCAATGATCAGTCGGTGTATACGATCACGATTGACGGGGTGGAGGATTTGGGTGGTAATGCGGTGGCTGTGCAGACGAGCCAGTTTACGACGCGGCTCGGGCCGGACTTAACCAGTCCGCTGGTGCTTGCAACGACCCCGTTGAACGGAGCGAGCAATGTGCCGGTGAATACCGTGATCAGCGTGCGGACCGATGAAGTCCTCGATCCCGCAACCGTCACCACGAGTTCCTTTGTGGTCCGGGACAATACGACCTTCCAGAACGTTGCCGGCACGGCCTCCCTAAGTACCGACGGGCGGACCTTGATGTTTGTGCCGAATTCGCCGTTGTTGGTGGGCCGCAGCCACAGCGTGTTTGATAATGGCACGATCCTGGATCTTTCCGGAAACCGGCTGAGTTTCCGTTTCAGCTTCACGACCTCGTTTACCGATGACACAGTTGCACCGAACGTGGTTGGAATCGATCCCTCCGATGGTTCGACATCGGTGCCGAGGAATCTGGTCGGAACGATCGAATTTGACGAAACGATCCAGAGTCTCGACGGTGATTTGGTCACGCTGAGCACCGGAGGGGTTGACGTCGCGGTGAAGCGGCTGCTCAGCAACGGCAACCGGACGCTGACCCTGACGCCGCTGATTCCGTTGGATCCGAGCACGGTGTACACATTGACCGTGCCCGCGGGTATTCGGGACCTGGCCGGGAATGCCCTCGCGCTCGACGAAACCTCTAGTTTTACGACCGGTGCGGGGATCGATTTGATTCGTCCGACCCTGGTCAATGTAAGCCCTCTGAACGGTTCCGTAAATGTTCCGACCAATGCGGTGATGACGGTCTAGTTCAGCGAGCCGATGAATGCGACGACGATCAATTCGAGTACCTTCTTCCTGGAACGGGTGAGCGGGGTATTCGGCGTGGTTCCGGCGACGATTGCGGTGTCGGCGGACGGAATGAGCGCGACCCTGAGGCCCACCAGTGCCTTGCTGGCCGTGACGACCTATCGGATTCGGGCCTTCAACATGAGCGATCTGGCCGGCAATGTGTACAGTGGGACCTCGGTGCCCTCACAGTTCGCGACGCTTTAAACCGCCATTCGGAAAACATTGAATGAGATTGAAACCAAGCATCGGGATTTTCTATCTGCTGTTGATCTCGTGTTCCTTGCAGGGCCCGGACGACGAGTACACGAAACAATTACTGGGACAGTTGAAGGAAATTAAATCGGAACTTCAAGCCTTGAAGCTGGAGACCAGTCAATTGCGCTCCGCGGTCACCGAAATTCATCGTCAAACCGTTACGACCCCGACCGCAAATCCTATCGTGCCCGAAGTTTTGGTGGAAGAAGTCGAAATCGGCGGAGAAACTCCGATTCAAGGCGCTCCCGATGCCGCAATCGGGATCGTTGAATTTTCCGATTATGAATGCCCTTTCTGCACCCGCTTCTATTCGCAGACCTTGCCCGAACTCAAGAAACAATTCATCGAACCCGGAAAAGCCCGTTTTGCGTACCGGGATTATCCATTGGACTTTCATCAGGAAGCCAAACGCGCGGCCATCGTGGCCAGTTGCGCGGGCAGGCAGGGACAATATTGGGTGATGCATGACCGCTTGTTCGAACACCAGCGAGAGCTCGGGGATGATCTGTATAAAAAGCTGTCGCTGGAATTGAAACTCGATGAAAAGGTGTTCACGGACTGTCTGAAGTCTCCGGAACAGGTCGAAAGAGTCAATCAAGAGCTGGCTTATGCCGGCAAACTCGGCGTGAGCGGCACGCCGACTTTTTTTATCGGCCGGATTGAAGGAAACAAACTCGTGAACCCTCAGCGTATCACCGGCGCCCAGCCGTTCTCCGTGTTGTCGCACACGATTGAGGGTATTCAGAAGCAATAACGATTCAGCCACGCAACTCGTTTGGTCTGAACTTTTCCAGTTTCGTGAAGGCCACAAACCCCACCTGTTCCGCGGATTTGCTACGACCTGCGGCCTTCCAGTCCGTCAATGAATTTTACAATTTCGGTAACTATTCAGCGGGACTCAAATCAGCCATTTTATTGAGCACCGAGAGCGTGAAGAGCCGGTTCACCCGAATTGATTCCCGAATGCGACAGCCATCTTTGCTCCGGCCATCCTGCGGCCTTCGTCCCGGCCCCTTTTGGGGTCCGGGCATCGTTTCGCGAATCACTGGAGGCCCGGTCGCCATGCCTTGTTCGATCCGCTCCGACCGCTTTATCGAATCGGCCTCCTGGAAAACGCCCAGCGCCAGGGCTGTCCGGAATTACTCGCCTTCGCTTCATGTGCTCCCGGGCGGGCAGCAACGCTGGGAATCGATAGGATTAGCGTCGATAATCCACAAACCCGGTTGATTGAATCCCGGGTTGCATGCCCGAACGACCTCCCGAATTCAACAGCAACACACAGTTTCGACTTCCATTTGAAACACAGGAAAATATCGTTGCAAAATCGATTGGAATACCAGTACAGTGGGTCTAAGAACTCGTTAATCTGGCAAAATCGCAGTCGACAGGGAATAAGAATAATTTGCACACACTCTGCACTTTCCGGCTTTCCTATTTCACCACGGTTCTCCCTGGCGGGGAGCGTGATTGTTCCGCCGAGCGGATTCATCCGATCATCGCGGATTCGACCGGGCAGGATCGTCGCGCATCACTCGACTACCTGAAACCACCAACCTGCAACGCGACGGCGACAGGACTCGACCCGCGTCACTCGATACTGGCAAACTTTGAATGAAAACCATCCGGATGTTTCATTTCAAGTCTCTCAACAGCAAGCTCATCGCCCTCTACCTCCCGCTCGTCAGTCTGAGTCTGATCGGCCTGCTGTCGGTCCTGGAAATCCGGTACTACTGGATTCAGCATGACGAAGTCAAAAAAGACCTGCAACAATTGATCTCGATGCGCGAAAAGGCTGTCACCAAGGCGGTCCGGGAACACGATTTGGACCGTATCGGACGGTTACTCAACGATATCGCGGTCGATCCGCATTTTCGGGGCGCGATCGTCTACGATTCCCTCGGCGACATACTCGCCAAAACCGGGGACGTCGTTCTGGGAACAGCGGATCCCGAATACGTCAGTGATATCAAACTGAACTACCAGGGCGAATTTCACCGGGAACCGGTCGGAAGGCTTGTGCTCATCTTTCACAAGGACGATTTCCAGCGACGCCTCACCGAACGGTTGGCGGCCGACGGCCTGATCCTCGCGGTCATGGTCACCACCGTGCTGGCGATCACCCTTGTGGTGACACGGAGGCTGATCCTTACTCCGATCGGCCGTCTTCAAGCCGCGATCGCAAGGATGCGCGAGACAAAAATTCCAGAACCGGTACAATGGGACACCGACGATGAACTCGGACAGCTCGTTCACGCGTACAACGACATGCAGGCCAGCCAGGCCGCCGCGGAATCGGAACTCCGGAAATCCGAAAAACACCTCGAAGATCTGCTGTCCAAAGGGACCGAGGAACTGCAGAAAAACCGCCGGTTGCTGGAAGCGATCCTGGACAACAGCAGCGCGCTGATTCATATCAAACAGGCCGATGGCAAGTACCTGATGGTCAACCGGGCCTGGTGCAGCCTTTTCGATCTCGAAAGCCAGCAAGTCATCGGCAAAACCGACCACGAGATTTTTCCCGAGGACACGGCCAGCCGATACCGGGAGAGTGATTTACGGGTGTTGCGCGCCGGGCAGCCGGTTTCGGAAGACGAAACGATTCATTCAAGCGGCGTCGAACGGCCTCTGGTCTCGCGGAAATTTCCGCTGATTGACGGCCAAGGCTCCGGCTATGCAACTTGCGGCATGGCATCCGATATCACGGAGAGGAAAAAACTGGAAGAGGAGCTGATCATCGCCAGGGAAACCGCGGAACAGTCCAATCGCTCCAAGAAAGAATTAGTGGCTGCCCTGAGCCACGAAATCAGCACTCCGATGAATAGTATCATCGCTTACACCGCCCGGGTCCTGGAGACGGAATTATCTGAAAAACAGCGTTATTTAATGAATAAGATTCGGATTTCCGCGGATACGCTGGCGAGTCTGATCCATGATATCCCTGACTGTCCGAAAATCGAAGCCGGTAAATTGTATATAGAAACCACGGCCTACGATTCGGGCAACCAACCGGGACCGCGCAGTGAACCAACCACGCACCGCTTCAGAGTCAACCGGTTCCTGATCGTAGACGATGATCCGATGAGCCTGCGCCTACTGCGGGAAATGCTGGAAGAATTCGGTTTTGAATGCCTGGCCGCCACCGGCAGTGAGCAAGCTTTGGATGTTCTGGAACAACACGGATCGGATTCTCCTGTCGATGCGGTGTTCTTGAACTGGAAACTGCCCGGAATCGACGGGCTCGAGACAGCCCGGAAAATCCGCGCGCTGGATTCAGGTGGCGATCTTCCGGTCGTGATGATCAGCGCCGCCGGCCACGATTTCGAAAATCTGGCTCGTGATAAAGTTGCCTTGAACGGGTTTTTGACCAAACCGATCCGGCGCCCGGTATTGTTCGACACATTGATCGAACTGTTCAGTGAACGGCGTCATGCCGCTTCAGTCCACCCGGAAAGCTCGGAGTGGTTCGAGCACGCCGGACCAACTTCCGGAGCCTCGCTGCCGTTGGCCGAGAATAATAAGATCGATCCGCAAGCCCCGATTCCCGCGACTACCGGCAGTCGAGACAAAGACTTGTCCGAGCAGTCCGCCAAGGAAACCGCGCGGAGAATCCGGGATGCCACATTCATGGGAGACCTCTCCGAGCTTCAGTCGATAGCCGAGAGCCTGCCAGCCGATTCTTACTGGGCTCTCGAAGTATTCCGGCTAACCGACAACCTCGACTTCGACGGCCTGGAAAAACTCGCCTACGCGCTGGACAACTTGTACTGAGCCATCTCCCGGATCCCGCGGCAACGGAATCCGGCGCTCGGTACCGAGCGGAGTTCGCGAATGAGCCTGCGACTGGACTAACTCGTTTCAAGTCTAGTCCGGATTTTTCAGCCGCAACGGAATTCTTCCGAACCGATTTCCAGTCAAGAAGGAAGGATCCAATTATCGGAAAATCGCCAAATAACAACTATGCTGATAAGATTGAACGGATCCTCGGGAAGACCACCAAGAGCAGAAATCAAGGCAGACCCTTTGATCGGAGGGTGACCTTGGCCGTCAATCTCGGAAGGCATCGTATTTTTCACGATCAACCTAACGAAGGCAATCAAAGCATCATTACGTTCTCGGAATGCTCAAACGACTCCTCCAGTTTTTTCAGAGTTTTTTCTTCAACCCCGTTGCAGGATTCCGGGAAAGCGACCTGGAATGCGACATCGATATTGAAGAGATGATCAAAAACCTGAAACTCGATCACAAGGCCCGGGAAGCGGCTCAACACGAACTGCCGCCCACGGAAACCCGAAGCCCGGACGGAAGCGAACGAAAAATCCAGACCCTGATCCAGAAGCGAATGGCCGACTTCACGCACGCCGCGAATCAGAAGCTGATCGGCTATAACACGACCCTGCGGAATATCGATCTGAACAACGAACAGCAAGGCATTCGAAATCTGGCCGAGAATGCCAGATTACGCCTCGACAGCCGTCTCGCGGAAACCGAACAGCAGCTTCGAGTCATGAAAACCGATCTGGAGCGAAATAGCGCTTATTATCGTTCCTTCCAACAAAAAAACCGGCGTGAGACCGATGCGGAGTATCCGGAATCACTGCTCTATCATTACAGCTTGGCGCTGCTGATTTTACTGGCCGAGGCGCTTGCGAACGGTTATTTTTTCGCGCGCGGATCGGAATTCGGAATGCTGGGCGGGATCAGTCAATCGCTGATCGTCGCCGTGCTCAACATCGTGCCGGCCTTCCTGTTCGCGGGGATGTTTTGCCTGCGTTATACCAACCATGTCGATTTCCTGAAACGAGCCACCGCCGGTTGGGCGACAATACTCTATGCCGGATGGATGTTGATTTTCAATATGTGTGTCGCGCACTATCGGGAGATTCTGGCTTCGAGCGACGAAATCGCGGTCACCCAAGTGATCGACCGTTTGATCACCTCGCCTTTCGGGCTGGCCGACCCGAACTCCTGGTTGCTCCTGTTCATGGGCATTTTCTTTTCCCTGGTCGCGATGGTGGACGGTTACAAAAGCGACGACCCCTATCCCGGATACGGCCGAATTCAGCGGCTCAATGATGAAATCCGGGAAAACTACGAAATCGAATGCCAGAAACTGGCGATCGAAGCGACTGTAATCCACGCCGATTTTCTCGATGAACTGCAAATGCTCAAGGAAAAAGCCAAAAATTCATTCACCCACCTGTGTCATGTTGCTGAAGCCAAACCCGTGCTGATCGCCAAGCATCGATACAGTCTGGACATCCTCGCCCGAGCCGGAGACGCGCTGATCCACCACTATCGCTCGACCAATTCGCGCTACCGGAGAACCCCCGCGCCGGCTTATTTCACCGAGAGCTGGCAGCCCGAAAACCGCTTCGAACTGGTCGGAACGCACGACGAACGCGAGCGTTTCGAACGCCAGAAAGAGCTTTTTGAAAATTTTCCAGAATTCCTGCAAAAAACCGCCAACGATCTGGAACAGATCCACGCGGCCTTCTTCGACCGGCTGCAACGGATCGAAGCCGCGATCCAACCCGCGGGTGTCTTGAACAAAGCCGCGCAAGCCTGAAGCACACCGCCCATGTCTTATTACCGGAGGAAATTGCGGAAAAACGGCAGGAAACAGGCTCTCGGACTATTCTATACCGGCCTTGCGATTCTGATCGTGATTGCACTGGTCGGCGCTCGCGCGATGCTGGAATCCACTCACGTTGATCTCGACCCGGACACGCTTTGCCCGGTCGATGGAAGCCCCGAATATGTCGCGATCGTCTTCGACAAAACCGATGCCTATAATCCGATTCAGCAACAGTTTTTGAAACGCTATTTCAGCCATTTGAAGAGCGCATTACCAAGCGGCGCCCGCATCTCGCTGTTTGTGATCGAAGCAGGGAACGAAAAACGCATTGAGCCGGAGTTGGTGATCTGCAATCCGCAATCGGGACAGGATGCCAGTTACTGGACGGCCAATCCGAAGGCCTTGCGGAAACGCTGGAAGGAACGCTTCGAAAAACCCCTGGATGCGGCAATCGAAGGATTCATGCGTCCCGCAAGCGCGCGATATTCAGCGATACTCGAAATGCTCCAGATCGTCGCGCTGAGCGGTTTTCCACCGGGTTCCGAAAACGCCGGGAAGCTCATGATCATCGTATCCGACATGCTCCACCACACCACGGAATGGTCTCACTATCGCGGCGAAATGGATTTCAACTCCCTGCTGAAAAGCCCTTATTATCAGAAAATTCGTACCGATTTGCACGACGCGGAAGTCCGGATTTTGTATGTGAGGCGCGATGGGGCCGAACACTTGCAGACCAAGGGCCACGCCTATTTCTGGGCCGATTATCTGAATTCGATCAACGGCCGGGTTACCTTGATCGAAAAGATCGACGGATAGACCGGTATGAGGACCGCTCATCCCAACCCGAATAGGCCTGAAGCCGGACTGGATTTCAGGAAGGTTTTCGTCCTGGCATTGATCATCGGTCTGTGCGCGGTCGGATACAGCCAAGTTACGGACAATGCCCTGTTTTCGGTATTCAGTCCTCTTCTGGTGATGGCGATTTATCTGGCGATCGGGATTCGCTATGCCGAAACCGGCGAGCGGATCGAACAGTTCGCCGACAGCCTCTATTTTCTGGGATTCCTGTTCACCCTGATCGCATTGACCTTTTCCCTGCTCGCGTTCCGGACCGCCGAAGTCAACATCAACCTGCTGGTCGCCAACTTCGCAATGGCCCTGATCACGACCATATTCGGACTGACGGCCCGCATCGTGATCATTAACTTCCGAAATCCGGCGAGTGACCGCAACACGCTTCAGGATATTCTCGATCACCAGACCGCGAAACTGGTCCGCGCCGCGAGCCAGATATCGCGTGAACTCGAATCCGTGAACCGTGCGATCATCGAACATCACAAGGTTCTGATGGATGAAAACACGCTCCGGATCGAGACCGCCTACCGGACCCTCGAATCGCTGAGTGAACAGGCGGCGGGCTCGATCCAGAGGATCGCCGATTCCGCGACAATCGGGATTACTCAAGCACTCCGCGAACTGCGGGACAAACTGGAATCGGCTGTTTTATTGTTTCGAAGTGTCGAACCGCGCATAGAAGGTGTCGGTCTTGCGGTAAACGGCTTTCACGAACAGTTGGAAATCGAC
>JBOICY010000561.1:0-7271 GCA_050740335.1 Methylococcales bacterium
TCATGAATTATTATTCACCATGAATATATACATATATATAAACATTCTGTGTGGTTATCTATAATTAATTACAATAATCTGATTATTAAAGATTATTGTTCAATTATCCACTGGCTGATAAACCATCCCTTCGCGATAACTTGCGGCCGCGCGAACTTCCTGGCTTCCGCAAGCCAGTCGTCCGGCTCGATGGTAACCATGACGCGCTGCTCCGGCGGAATCCCGCGCCGCGTCAGCTCGGCCGCGATTTGCCCGGCCGTGCTCTCGATGAACTCAGGCTTGTTTCCCATCACTCTCACCGTCACACGATTTCAGGAATCAGCCTATCACACGTCCGGATTACAGGAAAGTTAAAGCCTGGTTTTCTTTGTGTGATAATGTCCTTTATCACCTTGGGAGAGGACCCCTTCCAGACCGAAATTATGAAACCAGTTAGGGCTGTGGCCGAACGGGTTGCAACCCACGACGTACCGGCAGCGGCGGCGCGGGCGTAATTCCACATTTGAGATTCCAGTAAGCCCACGAACGAGCGTCGAAGATGCCGGGCGGCGCGTGTTCGAGGGTTTCTCTGAATTCCTTCAAGCCGATGACGCGTTGCACGGCCTGCAAGTCCTCTACGGTGCCGAACGTCATTACGTGTGCCAGAAAATGCACCGGGTCGGCCAGGGCCTCGGCGGGTTCCTTGAACCATACCACGCGCGCGGCGACGGTGAGCAGTTCCGGGTTTTGCGGCAATGGTTTCAAGGCGTGAACCCGTTTTCCGAGGGACGCTTGGCGTAGGGCGTCAAGGCCGGCAGTCTGGTCACATCGACCGCGGCGACGGCTGCGGTCAGCCGTTCCCGCACGTCCCTCGGGAGCGCGGGCACGTCATCGAAGTAGCTGAGCGCCTTCAGCGTAATGAGCGGATTAAAACTGCGGCCATAGACGATACTTCCCGCCGCCAGCGCGGTCGGCAGATTCACGCCATGCCGGAGCAGCGCGTCCATGTCGAGATAGTCTTTAACCTCGGCGCGTTTTTGCACGGCGGCTGCCTTGGTTCCGGCCAGATCGAGCAGCGAAGCAACGTATAGCGGCATCCCCTGCGCTTGCTCACGAGCGGCAGCCAGTCCAAGCCCCAGATCACCGAAAAACGAAACCAGCACGGGGCCGCCGCGCTCGACGCGACAGGTGAGCGTGTTCGGCGCAACCTGCACCCGCTCGGCATCTTTGAGATAGGGCAGCTTGCTGGCGAGTTGATCGGGATCGAACGGGGTGTTCGAGAAAAAGTCGAAATCGACCGATGTCCGGTGTCCCAAGCGCAGCGCAAGGGCGGTGCCGCCGTAGAGCGTGAACGTCTCCGGCGTGACGGCAAGCTCCGGCGAAAGCCGACGTTGCGGCGGCGGTAAGCTGGTTAAGTTCGGGATGAAATCCGCCAAGCCTGTAATCTCCAGTTTAAGCTTAACCTATACCATGTCGGATTGCTCTCTGTCTATTTTTGTGATGTTGTATGCATGGTAAGTAGGTTATAGGACACTCCGCAAATCCGCCGGAATCAAACGGTTTGAGTGTTTTAAAAATCCGCCCAGTTGTCGGGATCGAATTTTGCCAGCACTTCATAGGCCACGCCGACCCGTTTCGGAGCGGATTGCCGCCGCTTGAGACAGGCGCGCACAAGTTTTGCTCCTGCCTGCGCATCCGGCACAATAAAGTTTTTGGTGTGGCCGCGCGTCCCGATCCGGCCATAGTGCAGCGTGACGATTAAATCACCGAACAAATCATGCGCCGCCTCGATCGTATAGAACCGCTGGCGGTTCCGTGCCGGGTCACAGGCCTGCAGGTCAATGCGGAACCCGTCTCTCGTCATGGCTGTTTCAGGCTGGTATAGAGTGTTGCCCGGCAGACCTTAAGCAGCTTGGCGACCGCCGCCGGACTTTCG
The DNA here is from genome assembly GCA_050740335.1 of Methylococcales bacterium. GTDB lineage: Bacteria > Pseudomonadota > Gammaproteobacteria > Methylococcales > UBA1147 > UBA1147. Next base: position 1,916 of record JBOICY010000561.1, read on the forward strand.
TCTTGATCCAGTAAAGCGCGGGCGTGTTGCCGCTGGTGATCGGATAGCGCAGGCCTCCGTCCCAACCGGACACCACGTTTTCTGGCCGCCTTCAATCCGGCCTGGGTGCGTTCCACGATCAAAGACCGCTCGCATTCCGCGAGTCCGTCCTTTCAATTGTCCGGATGGATCCGGTCGAGTTTTTCCGGGGCCAGGCGATAACCCAAGGAATGCATAATGGCATTGATATTCTCCAGTCGCGGGTTGCCTTTGGCCAAGAGCGCCTTTTGCAAGCCCTGCCGGGTCATGCCGGTATCCTCGGCCATGGCCGAAATGCCTTTCGCCCGGCTGACGATCCGCAAGGCGGACATCAAAGCGCAGGTATCCTGATCCCTGTCGTATTCGTCAACCGTGACCTTCAGGAACTCGTCGATCTCTTCCGGGTGATCCCGGTAATAGTCAGCGGTCACCTCGCTGAATGTTCGGAAGTTACGCATGGCTTTTATACTCCTTCCAATAGTATTTGGCGGTGGCTATATCCCGCGACTGGCTGCTCTTATCGCCCCCGCAGAGCAAACCAATGAGGTTTCTCCGGTCTTCTCCGAAATACACCCGGTAGCCAGGGCCGAAGAACAGGCGTAATTCCGAGACGCCTTCGCCGACCGGTTCAAAGTCCCCGTAATTTCCCTGCTCCAGCCTGAGCAATCTGGTTTCGATCCATTGCCTGACCTGTTTGTCTTTCAACCCGTTCAGCCAGTCCGTGAACGGCTCGTTTCCGTCCGCATCGGAATAGATGATGATCTCTTTCGGGGTTGTCGCTTGTGCCATTCGGGAAAGTCCTTTCTTACTCCAAGCCTATCAGTGCAAACTATACTTTGTAATAAAAGTCTTAACAATCCTTAAAAAAATGGTTGGAGAGGTATCGAAACCCGTTTCGGAATCCTCGCCTTTCTACTCTTGATAATGGATTTTATCACATGCCGGCCCATACGAAATGATGAGGGATAACGGCTATTACAAAATTAACTAGCGAGGCTTACGAACTGACTTCTTGTTGGTAGATTCTCATTTAACGGCATTCATTAGGAAATGAAAGTTTATCGTCTATTAACCGACGAAATTCTATTCTACCTTGAGTGGAAGTCTTTTCAAGAATATGTGGTTCAAAATAATACACAACACCACTGATCTTAATTGCCATATTTGAATTATTAGACTCAATGTTTCCAACAATAAACCAAGCGATATTACCATCTGGAAGGATGGTCTGATACTGTACAAGAATTTCAGATGCACTAATAAATGAACCTGATATACTGCGCCAATAAAGAGATGGGTCCTCTTTCTTATAAGGTAATATTTTATCATTTCCTTCCTGGTTGATCTCCACCTCATATCCAGAGACCGTATCATCTGGTTTCATCACTTTCTCCGCTTTCTTTATCTTGGCCTTTGGATACGCTTTCGTGACAGCCTGTGCAATTGGCCCTGGCAGTGTCTGGACGTTAATTTCCTCTTCTTTCTGAAGCAGCGTACCGCCAGCGCTATACAGAAATTCATATTTGCCTTCAAATTGTTCTTCCTCAAATTCCACACCTTTAGAACACTTCCATGTCCTGTTTCCGACCATTTTAATTTGAGGGCCAAATGAAGTTGGAATCATTTCAAAGTGTACAGTACCTCCCAATTGTGAAGCACCATCGATGATTCCATTTTGCGCAATAACGCGATATTCCCAATTACCAGACATTTCTGGTGTTGGCGCAACCAAAAAGAAACTAAGTCCGGCGCCAGATGTAACGTTGACCATACCCATATATAATTTTCCAAATATTATATATCAGATCATTCAAAAATGTGGAGGGGGGTCTGAACGGTTACGCTCACTGCCCGTCTGTGATCGTTTCACGTTGGACGCCTTCCCATAGCTTTTGGCCTGTTTCCGCGCTGCGGGAACCCACCACGCAGTCGAGGAAGCGTTTGCCATGTCGATCAACCGCAATCTGCCGATCCAACAATAGTTTTTTTTGACCCGATGTAGGTCTGCATTTCATCCAGTTTCAACCACTGCAACAGCCGTGTTCGAGCGTAAACCTTCAATCGCTGCGCCATAACCCCTGATCCAGTTATAGACAGCAACATGACTACAGCGCAGAAATCGGCCAATCGACCTGAATCCCAAGCCTTCAAGATAGAGTTCCAGGGCCTGACGTTTGATGTCAACCTCCAGTCCACGCTCTTTGACCGTGTGACCATAGCCGCAACCTTTACATTTATAACGCTGTCTCCCCTGAACTATGCCGTCTTTGACGCAGGAGGGCGAGTTCAATGATTTCATCCGCAATCGTTAGCAGGTCACGGTCGTGTGTAATCAGCAGGACCCCCCACCAACTCGTACCAAATAGTTTCGAATACATTCGATCAGGTTTTTTCTCGATGCACGGTCGAGATTGGCGCTGGGTTCATCCAGAACCAATATGTCAGGCTCAAGAATTAATGCACGTATGATTGCAACGCGCTGCGCCTCACCGACGGACAGGTCTCCGCAGAAACGTTCTAGAAGAGAAAGGGGTAGTCCCAAGGAAGTCATCCAGTAACGCAGCTTGTCCTTATGCGTTTTGACCTGAAGGCCATGTAGCCGCACGCCCTCCATGACGGCGTCACGGACACGCCATTTTGGATCGACCGTGCTATAGGCGTCCTGCTCAACCACTTGCATGCGCCGACGCATTGCCCTCAACGCAGGAGCGTCAAGTTGACGTAAATCCGAGCCGCGAAACACGATTTCCCCACTGTCCGGTTCTTGCAAGCGCAGTGCACAGCGAGCGGCCGTGGTTTTCCCGATTCCGGAGCGTCCCCACAGCACCAAAACCCTGCGCGCGTAGACTGTGAAACTCAATTGGCGCAAAACTTCGACTGCTGTGCTTCCTTGCCGGTAGCGTTTGCTTAGTCCGCGTACGACCAAGACAGCGTCATCGGCGCCGGTCCTCGCCATTGGCTTCGCTAACGGTGTTGTCTCGTTCGGGTCGCCGGGCGCCAATGGCGTGATCGCACCTTCATTCAGATGCAGACAGCGATCCGCGATTTCGTGAGCGAATCGCCAGTCGTGGGAGACCACCAAGGCAGTAAGACCAATCAAATCGCGAGTTGCACGAAGGGCCTTCGCCAGCAGGGTGCTACGGGCCGAGTCAAGTCCCACCGAGGGTTCATCCAGGAAAAGCATTTCCGGACCCACGCACAGCCAGACGCTCGCGAGGACAAGGCGTTGCTGGCCGCCTGAAAGTTCGGACCAGCGACGGGTGAGGAGCTCCGCTCCGTTATCGATTCCGAAGTAACGCAGGCGGTCCTTCAAGGTTTCTTTCGTTTGTTCGGGCCGCCAACCCCGGAGACGATGCAGAACCGGCGTCATCTGGGAGACTATGCGTCCGTTTGGCTCAAATGCGGTCGCAACGCCCTGCGTCATCCAACCCAGTTTGCGTCCCCGCAGTCCGTGCCAGAACGCCGGCGGCTGTCCGAGCAACTCCACGCCGTCGAGGCGCGCGGACCGGCAATGTCGCTGCCTGCGGGAGACAGCCCAGCGCAAAGCCGAATCACGCTGGACTTGCCCGACCCGGATGGCCCCAGGAGGGCAACGATCTCGCCGCGGGCGACGGTTAGCGAAAGATCCTGCAGTAATGGCAGGCTCGTGCTCGGAAGCACCAACCGGACCCCCGCAAGCTCCAACTTGGGGGTGGGTCGCTTGGGCATGGCACTGGCTCGTTCGACCAGGGTGTTGGCGTCGATTATTCGTTCGAAGTACGTGGCGTCGAACGCGAGGCATTGAGGATGGCGAGCACGTCTTGCACGGCGTGATTGACACTCCGGCGCACTCGGTCGCCGTGCGGCTTGTCCGAAAACTCCATAGGCACCAAGCCGTAGCGCGTGCTCCAAACCACATTCGTAAATATCTGCTGCATCATCGAGAGCAAACCACGGATGGAAATTTCGTCGCGCATGGCGGCGGGGGCTATTGTTCCCACGAACTCTTCGCATACCAATTGAGCCAGGTCCTCTTCATCGTTACCCGAGCCGTCCACCAGAATTTCCCCAAGTATTTGTTCTGCAAGTACTTTGCGATCAGGCTGTTCTTTCCCGATCCACTCCCTGCCCAATAGGTACCACTGATACCAAAAAAATGCCTCCAGAAAATCCCGTGCGTCCTGTTCCGACACGCGCCCCAAAGGATGCGAAACACGCATTTGATTCGTAATCCGTGTCCAGAAATCCTTTGGTGGCTGACGGGCAAGCTGGTCCAAATGATCGCATGCCGCCATAATGAAGCGCACCCTGGTGGCCGCATGATCCGGACCCACGACATCCCCCGTATTTTCAAGAACTCTCAGTAGCTGGCTCCGGGTCTCTTTTCCGGCCCTGTTCAATTCGTCGATTATCAAGGTGACATTTTGGCCCTTGTGGCTCGCGCAAAGGTCTTTGAATTTTGCTTCCACTCCCCCAGGGAAATATTTTTCCATGTCCAAGGCTGTGGTGGTCACCAGTTGACTCTTGGTGTCTGCGTCACAGCCTGTTCCGGCATAATGAAGCGACTTCATGTAATTTTCCTTGCCAGTGCCGGGCATCCCCGTAACCAAAGTAATATTGGCGCTGCGATTACTCATGGCATTACCGAGCTGGTCCAGGTTCTGCCGCATCGGAACACCGACCGCAGGCACCCAACTCTTCATCGACCCCAAGGCGTTGTAGAATGCCTCGGCGGATTTTTGGCAGGTTTTTCGGTTGTCGTTGTCAAACGATGCCAAAACATCACAAAAGAACACATCCCGATCCAAACCATCCGCAAGCAATGGAATGTTGTTGAACAAGCCGCGGCAACTGTGCTCTATGACTAGGAAGCACCTTTTAAACCGGATCGACGGGGTTGCTTGCGGTGAATCCTTCGAGGCTGATTCGTTTTCTACGATGTATTGATTCCACCACACGGTTTTGTTCTGGTCTATTTTTTCCCAATCCGCGCCATCCGGGGAAGCCTTGACCGCCTTAATGAAATGCCTGTCCTTCTCCGGAATAGCCCTATCACCGCGAGATTCGAAAAAGGTGCAGTAGAATTCAATCCGTCTGCGTTTGCTCTCATCCACCATCAGGATGTAATTGCCTTGAATACCCTTCGTAAAGAATGTCAATATCTGGATCTTCCTGATTTCTTTCCTCATGAATATATCAAAAATGTAACTATCAAACCGATTCGCGGTTCCAAGCGGAATATCCTTGCCGTCTTTCTTGACGCAAGCGAAGTAAATATTCAGACCTCCCAGCAAGAAGTTCACATAAAATCTGTAAAAAGAGCTACAACGTAATGAAATAGTAGCGTATTATGGAGCCC
>JBOICY010000562.1:0-23837 GCA_050740335.1 Methylococcales bacterium
AGCATACCGTCGTCCAGGTAAATGTCGGCATCGAGCAACAAAACGCTTGGGGTCTCGACCAATTCGAGACCCTGATGCTGAGCCCAGAGCTTGCCGCTCCAACCAACCGGTAAAGGTTTCCCCTTCACGATACGAAGACTGGTCAGCGGACTTTTGGACGCAAGCAACGCGGTATCGTCGTCGGAATCATCGTCCACCAATACGACTTTGAGTCGCTCGGACTGGCTGGCCAGCCCCAGCAGCGTGCATTGAATAACATCGGCTTCATTGCGTGCCGGAATGACTACCGTGATCTCGTCGAAAGCGGGTTTGGTCCGATTCGAAACGTTTAATATTTCACGATTGCGCCAGGGTAGCCAAGGAATTACCAATACGAGGGTCCACAAAATGAAAGATCCCGGGACGAGAGTTTCCATGGAAAGCATCGGTGTTGTGTACCTATTGTTGTGATTTGAAAGGTGTAACGCGGTTCGTTTGTGAGGTTGCGGGTTTGGCCGATAAGAGTAAATGCCACGACCCGGCGAACCCTCAGCAAAATTCTGGTATGATATCAGTCCGTTTCGTTCTCGAAAATGCGATGCAAGGATGTGATGGTTTCCTGAGTATAGACGAGTGGCGGAACTTTCCAAAGACTACAAGATGGTCGTACTGCTTTGATTTTCTGCTAAGGGTTAATGCTTCCACAGATCAACTGATCTGCTCTCTGGTTTTCGTCCGAATAGTTGATTACTTAAGGTCTCATGTCCGAGTTTGCCAAGGAAGTAGTGCTCGTCAATATCGAAGACGAGATGAAGCGATCCTACCTGGATTACGCGATGAGCGTGATCGTGGGTCGAGCCTTGCCGGATGTTCGGGACGGCCTCAAGCCGGTCCATCGGCGGGTACTCTACGCAATGAGGGAACTCGGCAACGAATGGAACAAGCCTTATAAAAAATCGGCTCGCGTAGTCGGTGATGTGATCGGTAAATATCATCCGCATGGCGATACGGCCGTATACGATACGATCGTTCGAATGGCCCAGCCTTTTTCGATGCGCTACATGCTGGTGGATGGTCAGGGTAATTTCGGCTCGGTCGACGGAGACTCGCCCGCGGCGATGCGCTACACGGAAATCCGCATGGCCCGGATTTCCCACGAATTGCTCGCGGATCTGGACAAGGACACGGTCGATTTCAACCCGAATTACGATGAATCGGAGACCGAACCCAAAGTGCTCCCGACCCGGGTGCCGAACCTGCTCGTGAATGGCTCGGCGGGCATCGCGGTTGGAATGGCGACCAATATCCCGCCACATAACCTGCGTGAGGTGATCGATACCTGTCTGGTTCTGATGCGAAATCCCGAGATTCCGATCGAAGAGCTGATTAACCATTTGCCGGGACCCGATTTTCCGACCGCGGGATTCATCAACGGTGCCAAGGGGATCCGCGAGGCCTATCTGACTGGTCGCGGGCGAATTTACCTGCGCGCGCGCGCCGAATTTGAAAATATCGACGATTCGAGTCGTCAGGCTATCGTGATCAGCGAGTTGCCTTATCAGGTCAATAAGGCCAGGTTACTGGAAAAGATCGCCGAAATGGTCAAGGATGGGAAGCTGGAAGGGATCTCGGCGTTGCGCGATGAATCGGACAAGGACGGGATGCGCATGGTGATCGAACTGCGGCGCGGCGAAGTCAGCGAAGTGGTTCTGAACAATCTGTATCAACACACACAGTTGCAGAACGTATTCGGGATCAACATGGTCGCGCTGCTCGACGGGCGGCCAAGGTGTCTGAATCTCAAGGAAATACTGACGGCGTTTGTCGACCACCGGCGCGAAGTGGTCACGCGTCGCACATTGTTTGAATTGAAGAAGGCCCGCGACCGGGCTCACGTTTTGGAGGGATTGTCGGTTGCCTTGGCCAATATCGATGGAATCATCGATTTGATCCGGGCCGCGGCGACACCGGCCGAGGCCAAAAGCGGACTTCTCGCGCGCCATTGGGCACCCGGCGTGGTCGCGGAGATGCTGGCCCGGGCCGATGCCGACCGCTCTAGTCCGGACGGGCTCGACCCGAAATTCGGACTCAGCGACCGGGGCTATCTGCTCACGGATATTCAAGCCCAGGCGATTCTCGATCTGCGCCTGCAAAAACTGACCGGGCTCGAACAGGAGAGTATCGTCGATGAGTATCGGCAAATTCTGGGACAGATTGATGATCTGCTGGATATTCTCGGCAACGATGATCGTTTGATGAGTGTGATTCGAGAAGAGCTCGAAGCGATCCGGGAGCAATTCGGAGATGCACGGCGCACGGAAATCATTCAGGATCATCTAAATTTATCCGTCGAAGACCTGATTACCGAGGAAGATATGGTCGTGACGATGTCGCACGAAGGCTATGTCAAGTCTCAACCGCTGTCCGAATATAAATCGCAGCGCAGGGGGGGGCGCGGAAAATCGGCGACTTCGACCAAGGAGGAGGACTTTGTCGATAAACTGTTCGTGGCCAATACCCACGACACTATTCTGTGTTTTTCCAGCCTGGGCAAGGTGTATTGGTTGAAGGTCTATGAATTGCCGGTTGCGAGTCGCATCGCGCGTGGAAAGCCTTTCGTGAATCTTTTAAGCCTCGACGAAGGGGAAAGGATCAATACGATCCTGCCGATTCGAACCTTCGATGAGAATCTTTTCGTATTTCTCGCGACCGAATCGGGAACGGTCAAGAAGACCTCGCTGAAGGAATTCGAGAAGCTCAGGGCCAGCGGGAAAATCGCGATCGATCTGAGACCCGGAGATTTCCTGGTCGGCGCGGCGGTCACCGACGGTACGCGGGACATCATGCTGTTCAGCAGCGACGGGAAAGTAGTCTGTTTCACGGAGACCGACGTGCGCGTCATGGGAAGGACCGCGGGAGGAGTGCGCGGGATTCGCCTGCGGAAAGGGCAGAAAGTGATTTCGCTGATCATTTCAGACCACGGGGCCGTGCTGAACATTACCGAGAACGGCTACGGGAAACGCACCGTGTCGGAGGAATTTCCGCGCCATAAACGGGGCGGCCAGGGAGTGATCGCGATCCAAACCAGTGAACGCAACGGCAAGGTGGTCGGTGCGATTCTGGTTGGAGAATCCGATGAGCTCATGCTGATCACGGATGCCGGTACCTTGGTTCGAACGCGGGTTCGGGAAATTTCGATTTTGGGAAGGAATACCCAGGGCGTGCGGGTGATTCGTTTGGGAGGTAACGAGCGCGTGGTCGGAGTCGACCGCATCGAGGGTTTGGGTGACGAATCAGAAACTTTTCAGGAAAAGCCGCCTGGAGGAGAGGATTAGTGGCCAGGGTGTATAATTTTGGCGCGGGACCTTCGACGATCGCGGAACCCGTGCTCGAGCGGGCGCGGGAAGAATTTCTGGACTGGCGGGGTTGTGGTATGTCGGTCCTCGAGATGAGTCACCGCGGTCCTGAATACATGTCGATCGCCACCAGGACCGAGCAGGATCTGCGCGATATCCTGGGCGTTCCCGATCACTATAGCGTGCTGTTCCTTCAGGGTGGCGCCACGACACAGTTTTCCATGGTGCCCATGAATCTGTGCAGAGACCAGGTGCTTGCCTGCTACGTGGATACCGGATCCTGGTCCCAGAAAGCGATCGAAGAGGCCCGCAAGATTTGCGAGGTGCAGATTGCGGCGAGTTCCAAAAGCTCGAATTATTCCTCCATTCCGGATGAAACGATTTGGGAACTCAACGATTCGGCCGCTTATCTGCACTACACCTCGAACGAAACCATAGGCGGAATTGAATTTCCGGGGATACCCCTTTGCCGTGCTCTTCCTCTGGTCTGTGATATGTCCTCGAATATTTTGTCGCAGCCGATTGAGATTGACCGCTTTGCGCTGATCTATGCGGGAGCCCAGAAAAACATGGGCGCCGCGGGAATTACCGTGGTGATTATCAAAAACGAATTGCTCGGTCGCGCATCCCGGAATTTACCCTCCATGCTGGATTACGCGCAACATGCGAAAAATCAATCGATGTTGAATACTCCGCCGGCCTTCATCTGGTATTTGCTGGGCTTGGTGCTGGACTGGATCAAATCGCTGGGCGGTTTGGAGTCGCTAGCGCAAATGAATTCCAGGAAGGCCGCAAAACTGTATCAGGCAATTGACGGTTCTTCGTTTTATTCCAACCCGATCGAGCCGAAGTTCCGTTCGCGCATGAATGTCCCCTTCATTCTCGCGGATGCGGCGCTGGATGACCTTTTCCTTAGAGAAGCGGAACAGGAAGGCCTGAACAACCTGAAGGGGCACCGCTCGGTTGGAGGGATGCGCGCGAGTATCTATAATGCAATGCCCGAATCTGGCGTCGATAGTCTGGTTTCGTTTATGGCCGCGTTTGAGCGTAGAGTTGGATGAAGCGACGCGTGGTTTGCGATTCGGCTTTGAAGCGATGTTTTAAATGATTGGAAAGAGAGGGATAAGCCTTTACACGGGCCGCTGGTTTTTTATGTTTAAGATATTGACCTACAACAATCTATCGGTTGCGGGGCTGGATCGGCTGCCGCATGACAAATACGAAGTCGCATCCGAAATCCAACATCCGGACGCGATTTTATTGAGATCCTTTCAACTGCACGGTATTAAGATTCCGCAGACTGTGAAGGCGGTCGGCCGGGCCGGAGCGGGCGTCAATAATGTCCCGGTGAAAGAACTCACGCGGCGCGGCATCCCCGTGTTCAACTCTCCGGGCGCCAATGCCAACGCGGTGTCCGAACTGGTGGTCGCCGGAATGCTCTTGGCTTATCGGCGAATCTGTGATGCCTGGTATTTCGCCAAGCAACTCAATGGGGACGACGAGCAGATCGACAGGGACGTGGAAAGCGGCAAAAAGCACTATGTAGGCCGCGAGTTGCCGGGCAAGACGCTCGGAATCATCGGCTTGGGCGCGATCGGGGTCAGAGTCGCGAATGCCGCTCATGCGCTCGGGATGAACGTGATCGGTTGCGACCCGATGATATCCCTGGACAATGCGTGGAAACTGTCGTCATCGGTCATGCAGGCGAGCGGTCTCGAGGATCTTCTGATGCGCTCGGATTTCGTTTCGATGCATGTGCCCTATAACGAAAACACTCACCATACGATCAATCACGAACGTATCCGCTTGATGAAGGACGGCGCGGTCGCGCTGAATTTTTCACGTGGCGGGGTCATGGATGAGGAGGCGATCTGCAACGCGCTGGATCGCGGTAAGCTGTCGGCCTATGTCTGCGATTTTCCGAACCGGCGGCTGTTGTCTCATTCCAGAGTCATTGCGCTGCCGCATCTCGGCGCTTCCACGCTCGAGGCGGAAGATAATTGCGCGATCATGGTGGTCGACCAGATCAAGGATTTTCTGGAGAATGGAAATATCCGGCACGCAGTGAATTTTCCGGATATCTCGCTGCCCCGGATCGAGGGCTATCGAATCGTGATCTCGAATGAAAACATTCCGCATATGGTCAGCCGGATATCGACTTATCTCGCGGACGCCGAATTGAATATTGTCGAATTGATCAACAAATCACAGGGGGACATCGCGTTTACGATGATCGATGTGGAGTCCCGGGTGCCGGAAAAAACCTTGCAGCAGATCCAATCGATCGATGGCGTACTGTCGGCCCGGTTGATATAAAATTCACTTCTCCGTTTTCAAACCGGCTGATAATCCCATTCCAGAATGGCGTCTTTGGAACCTCTATCCGATTTAAGAAACAAGATCGATTCGGTCGATGAAGAGCTTCTCAAGCTTTTGAATCAAAGAGCGACTCTTGCGCTTGAGGTTGCAAAAACAAAACGGGCCTGCGGGGAAGAAATCTGCTTCTACCGGCCCGACCGGGAAGCCAGTGTGTTACGCCGGATACAGGAACAAAACCCGGGTCCTCTGGATAAGGATGCCGTGCTCCTGATTTTTCGAGAGTTGATGTCCGCGTGTCTGGCGCTGGAAAAGCCGTTGACGGTAGCCTTTCTCGGGCCGGAAGGAACCTTTACCCAACAGGCCGCGCGAAAGCATTTCGGACACGGCATCGAGACTCTTTCACTGACGTCGATCGACGAGGTGTTTCGTGAAGTCGAAAGCCAGTCCGCGCAGTTCGGCGTGGTCCCGGTCGAAAACTCCACCGAAGGGGTGATCACCCATACGCTCGACAGTTTTTTGACTTCATCGCTGTTGATCTGCGGGGAAGTTAATTTACGCATTCATCACAACCTGTTGTCCAAAGAAACCGCGATGGCCGAGATTCGTGAAATTATTTCCCATCAGCAATCATTCGCGCAATGCAGGCGCTGGCTTGACCGGTTCCTTCCGAATGCCAGAAGGAGCAGCGTAAACAGTAATGCGGGGGCGGCTCGGCGCGTCGAGTCGGTCCCTCACAGTGCGGCGATTGCGAGCGAACTCGCAGCGAACATCTACAACCTCAACATTATTGAAAGGAATATCGAGGATGAACCCGATAACACCACGCGCTTTCTGGTCATCGGCAACGTGACCGCCGAACGGACCGGGATGGACAAGACTTCGCTGGTCGTTTCATCCGGGAATCAACCCGGTGCTTTACACGCGATGCTGGAGCCTTTCGCGACCCATGGGGTCAGTATGACCAAAATAGAATCCCGTCCGTCCCGGCAGGGAATGTGGAGCTACGTGTTTTTTATCGACATCGAGGGGCACCGCTCGGATCCGAATGTCTCCAAAGCCTTGCAGGATCTGAAACAGAAAGCGAGTATGTTGAAGGTCTTGGGCTCTTACCCGAAAGCGCTGAGTTGAGTTGAGTAGCGTAGCTCCTGGAATCCGAACCGCGAATTTGCACCAAAAATAAAAAACAACATGAATCGATTTGGCCGTATCGCTGTCCCGGCGATTCTGGGTTTATACCCTTATCAACCGGGTAAGTCGGAGTCCGAGCTGGAAAGGGAATTGGGCTTGTCGAACATCGTCAAGCTCGCCTCGAACGAAAACCCCTTGGGTCCGAGCCCCGCGGCGATCGACGTGATAAAAGCCGGTCGGTTAAATCTGGCACGCTATCCGGACGGTAGTGGACATGTGTTGAAGAAGGGACTCGCGGAACGCTGGTCGGTGATGCCGGAGCAGATTACCCTGGGCAATGGTTCGAGCGAAGTGCTGGAACTGATCGCCCGAGTGTTTCTCGGCCCGGGCCGGGAGGCGGTGTTTTCCGAGTACGCTTTCGCGATGTATCCGATTTTCGTGCAGGCCGCGGGCGCCAAGGCGCGGATCGCGAAGGCCTTGAGCCCCGATTCCTCCATGCCCTATGGCCATGATCTCGACGCGATGCGCGCGCTGATTACCGACCAAACCGGTGTCGTGTTTATCGCGAATCCGAATAACCCGACCGGGACCTATGTAACCGGAACCGGTTTATATCGGTTTATCGAATCCTTGCCCGATCGGGTCCTGTGCGTCGTTGACGAAGCGTACTACGAATATGTCGAAAAAATTGACTTTCCAGATACTCTGAGCTGGATCGAAAGGTTTCCGAATCTGATCGTGACCCGGACCTTTTCGAAGGCCTACGGGATCGCGGGACTACGGGTCGGTTATGCGATTTCCGATCCCGAAATTTCGGAACTGATAAATCGAGTCCGCCAACCCTTCAATATCAATTCGATAGCCCTGGAGGCCGCATCGGCCGCTCTCGGCGATGACGAACATTTGCGCCAATCGCGGCGATCCAATCAAAGCGGCCTGGTTTTTCTATCTGGGGCATTGCAGGAACGGAGCCTGGAAGTGATCCCCTCGATCGCCAATTTCGTGTGCGTCGACGTCAAACGGAATTCAATACAATTGTTCAACGACTTATTGCGGGAAGGAGTGATTGTCCGGCCACTGGCCAATTACCTCATGCCCGACCATATTCGCGTGACCGTCGGGACTCCCGATGAAAACACTCGTTTTCTAAACGCACTGGACCGCATCTTGTCACGTGTTTGATCGTATCGGCATTCTCGGGGTGGGGCTGATCGGCGGTTCGGTTGCGTGCGCGGCCCGGGCGAAGGGATTATGCCGGGAAATCATCGGCATCGACCGGGATCGAAACAATCTTCTGACAGCCCAACAACGCGGTGTAATCGACTCCGGCTTTGAAAATATTCGGGCGGTTGAAGGACCTTTGGATCTGGTCATGCTTTCCACACCGGTTGGAAGCATCGGTGATTTGCTGGAACAATTGAAACCGAGTTGGTCTGCGTCTACAGTTTATACGGATGCAGGCAGTACCAAGGAAAACGTGATTCGGGCGGCAAAATCGGTTTTCGGCCGGATGCCACACAATTTCGTGCCCGGACATCCAATTGCCGGCAGCGAGCAAAGCGGTGTGGCCGCCGCGAGCGCGGATCTCTACCGGAACAAGCGCGTGATCCTGACGCCGCTTGCCGAAACCGATTTTCAAGCCACTCGGATCGTCGAGGATTTCTGGCGCAAAATGGGAGCCAGGGTTTCGATGATGGAAGCGGCGCACCATGACGAACTCTTCGCCGCGACCAGTCATTTACCGCACGTAGTCGCGTTTTCATTGGTGGATATGCTCGGCAGGAAAGACGAGAAGGATGAAATCCTGCAATACGCGGCGGGCGGTTTCAAGGACTTTACGCGCCTGGCATCCAGTGATCCGAAAATGTGGTTGGATATCTGTATCGCCAATCGGATCCGGATCATGTCGCTGATCGAGGATTTCCGGCAGGAGTTGACCCTGATCAACAATATTCTCGAGAACCAGGATGCGGATAAATTGTTCGAACTTTTTCAGTCCGCGAACAATGCGAGGCAGCGATTCCTGGAGCAATTCGAAATTGAATAACACGGTGTTATCGAGTCAAGAGAAGAGTTTATTTTTGGAATACCGGGATCAGCGGGCGCGAATTTCGTGAATTTTCATCTTAGACCAGGTGGCGTGCTCAGAGGCGAATGCCGGGTTGCGGGCGACAAATCGATTTCCCATCGCGCGATCATGCTCGGATCGATCGCCACGGGCGTGACTCGTATCCACGGCTTTCTCGAAGCGGAAGATGCCATCTCGACCCTGAACGCGTTTCGAGCGATGGGGGTCGAAATAAGCAGACCGGGTCACGGTGAAGTAGAAATCCAGGGCAAGGGACTGTATGGTCTGAAAGCTCCGGCAAGTCCTCTCGACCTCGGAAATTCCGGTACCTCGATGCGCTTGTTGTGTGGATTGCTGGCCGGTCAGGAATTCGACAGCGTGCTGATCGGAGACCCATCGCTTTCCAGGCGGCCGATGCAGCGGGTTACCGGGCCGCTCGCATTGATGGGCGGCAGGATTGAAACCGGCAATCAGGGTACCGCGCCCTTGTACATTCATGGCGGCCAGCATCTGAAGGGCATCGAGTATGAACTGCCGGTGGCCAGCGCCCAGGTTAAATCCTGCTTGCTGTTGGCCGGCCTTTACGCGGACGGAACCACCTGCATCACGGAACCCGCGGTTACCCGGGATCATACCGAAAGAATGTTGCATGCCTTTTCGTACCCGGTTCGAAAGCAAGGGAACCGGGTTTGCCTGAGCGGCGGCGATCACCTGATCGGAACCGAAATCGATGTGCCCGCGGATAGTTCATCCGCGGCGTTTTTCATGGTCGGTGCCTCGATCGCGCCGGGTTCCGAGGTCTTGTTAAGACATGTGGGAATTAATCCGACCCGAATCGGTATCGTCCATATCCTGAACCTAATGGGGGCCGATATCGGATTGGAACACGAGCGGGAAGCCGGGGGCGAGCCGGTCGCCGACATCCGTGTGAAAAGCGCGGCTTTGAAAGGGATCAGGATCCCTGAAGAATTGGTTCCGCTCGCGATCGACGAATTCCCGGTACTGTTTATTGCCGCCTCGTGCGCCGAAGGAGAGACGATACTGAGCGGCGCGCGCGAATTGCGGGTCAAAGAAAGCGATCGGATTCAAGGGATGCTGGATGGACTGCTCGAACTCGGAGTCGATGCCGTGGCGACCGACGACGGAATGGTGATCCGGGGGGGTGATCTGCGCGGTGGAGCGATCGATTCGCGCGGCGACCACAGGATCGCGATGGCATTTTCGATCGCCGCCTTGCGTGCCAGAAAGGAGATCGTGATCAGAAATTGCGCGAATGTAAATACCTCGTTTCCGGGATTCGTGGAAATGGCTCGAACCCTGGGCCTGAAAATTTCGCGCGAGGAATTCCCGCAATGAACGCTCCGGTGCCTGTGCTGACTCTGGATGGCCCGAGCGGCGCCGGTAAAGGTACTGTAAGCCGGGCGGTCGCCCGAAAGTTGGGCTGGCACTATTTGGATAGTGGAGCAATTTACCGGGCGCTGGCGGTGGATATCATGGGTCGCGAGATCGAGACTCGCGATGAAAAAGCGGTCATTAAACGGGCCGCGCGCATGGATCTGAAATTCGATTTCGATCCGGATTTTTCGGTAATTCTGTCGGGGATCGAGATCTCGGGCAGCATTCAGTCCGAAGCGTGTGGCAACCAGGCCTCCCGGTTGGCCGCGATGCCCGGTGTGCGGCAGGCCTTGCTGGAAAAACAACGTGCATTTCGGAAAGCGCCAGGACTGGTTGCCGATGGCCGGGATATGGGCACCGTAGTGTTTCCGGACGCCCGTTTTAAATTTTTTTTGACGGCCAGTCCAGGAATTCGCGCACGACGGCGGGTTAAGCAGTTGAAAGAAAAAGGAATGGATGTTAATCTTGATAAGATAATCACCGAACTTCTGGAAAGAGACCTGCGCGACACGAATCGCGAGGTCGCTCCGCTCAAGCAAGCCGATGGAGCGATCTTGATTGACTCTTCCGGAATGACCATCGATCAGGTTGTTGAAAGAGTGACCGATCTAGTCCGGATGCGATGATCGGTCAGGATTATGGGGATTACCGTTCGGGCAAACCGGCCGGTAATGTTGTGTTAACTGAATGGTGTCCGTTTTTTAATTGGAAACGGACCAGGAAAGAATTGAGTTATGAGCGAAAGCTTTGCGGAATTGTTTGAAGAAAGTCTGGCCAGGATGGAAATCCGTCCTGGAACAATTTTATCGGGAATCGTTGTCGATATCGGAACCGACGCTGTCATCGTGAGCGCCGGTTTGAAATCGGAAGGGGTAATTCCCAAGTGGCAATTCCTGGATGCGGAAGGCAGGCTGGAAGTCGAAGTCGGTGATCAGGTTGATGTTGCTCTGGACATGATCGAGGATGGATTGGGAGCAACCTTATTGTCCAGGGACCGGGCGAAGAAAAACAAAGCCTGGGACGATCTCGAAAAAGCTTTTGCAAACAGCGAAACGATTACCGGCCGTCTGACCGGTAAAGTCCGAGGTGGTTTTACGGTCGCGGTGGGTGCCCTGAGGGCTTTCTTGCCGGGTTCGCTGGTCGACGTGAGGCCGGTACGGGATACCGCCTTTCTCGAAGGCCGCGATCTGGATTTCAAGGTCATTAAAATCGACCAGAAACGCAACAATGTCGTGCTTTCCAGACGGGCTGTGGTCGAGTCCGAATACAGCGCCGAAAGAGAGGAACTGCTCGGATCTCTCGAAGACGGGGCGGTCGTGACCGGGGTCGTCAAAAATCTGACCGACTACGGCGCTTTCATCGACCTCGGTGGCATCGATGGTCTTTTGCATATCACGGACATGGCTTGGAAACGGGTCCGCCATCCTTCCGAATGCGTCGAAATCGGTCAGGAAGTCAAGGTCAAGGTTTTGAAATTCGACAAAGAAAAAAATCGGGTTTCGTTGGGAATGAAGCAGCTCGGAGAGGATCCCTGGCAGAATATCGCGAGACGCTATCCGACCGGGACGCGATTGTTCGGCAAGGTCAATAATCTGACTGATTACGGATGTTTTGTCGAAATCGAAGAAGGTGTGGAAGGACTGGTCCATGTTTCGGAAATGGATTGGACCAACAAGAATGTAAGCCCGTCTCGTATGGTTCAACTCGGGGATGAAGTGGAAGTCATGGTATTGGATATCGATGAGGAGAGACGGCGGATTTCGCTCGGAATGAAACAGTGCAAACCGAATCCCTGGGATGAATTCGCCACGAATCATAATAAAGGTGATCGGCTCAGCGGAACCATCAAATCGATCACCGATTTCGGTGTGTTTATCGGTCTCGAAGGGGGCATCGACGGCTTGGTCCATTTGTCCGATATTTCCTGGAACGAACCCGGTGAAGAGGCGATCCGTCACTACAAGCGCGGCGACGAAGTCGAAACGGTAATCCTGGGGATCGATTCCGAGCGTGAACGTATATCACTGGGTATCAAACAGTTGGGACAGGATCCTTTCCAGAACTATATCGCCGCTGCTGAAAAAGGCGCGATTGTGAAAGGTGTCATTAAAGAAGTAGTACCCAAGGGTGCCATTGTTTCACTTGCGGATAATGTCGAGGGATTCATTCGGGCCTCGGAAATTCAGCGGGATCGTGTAGAAGACGCACGAGCCTTCTTGAAGGAGGGCGAAGAAATAGAAGCGAAATTCATCGGTGTCGATAAGAAAAATAAATTAATCAACCTCTCGATCAAGGCCAGGGATCATGACGAGGAGTCTGCTGCAATCAAAGATTACTCGAGTCAACCGCCTGGAAAACGGACGCTCGGTGATATTTTTAAAGAACAGATGGAAGATAACAAATAAACTATTTTGCCTGTTTGGCCCCATTTTTTTGCTACACGGAATTTTTACTGTGACAAAATCAGAGCTAATCGAAGCACTCGCGAATAAACAAGGACATCTCGCGTTGAAAGATGTCGAATTGGCCGTAAAATGCGTGCTCGAACAAATGAGCGAGGCGCTGTCCAGCGGCGAAAGGATTGAAATAAGAGGATTTGGAAGTTTTTCACTGCATTACCGCCCGCCGCGAATCGGCCGCAATCCCAAGACCGGCGACTCGGTCTCTCTGGCATCCAAATTTGTGCCTCATTTCAAACCTGGCAAAGAGCTCAGGGATCGGGTCGACGAATCCAGCGGTAAATTCAAAATAAAAAGGTCTTAGACGTTGGGTGGTTGCGCAAGGATGTCTGTCTTCGAGATGCACGGACAGAGAAATATTAAAATGCTACTGAAAATAGACCGGTACTCGACCAGGCTCAACTTCGCAGGGGAACGGCTTCGATTATGAATAAAATTCTATATTTTTCGTTATTCGGTGCGATCTTTCTGATCGCGTTGGTGTTTTCAGTGCAGAATCTCGATCCTGTAAAGGTCTATTTTTACCGTGGTGCGGGTAAAGAACTGGCCTTCGAAATGCCTTTGGCATTAGTATTGACATTGGAGTTGCTTGCCGGCGTCGTGATCGGTTATTCGGTTCGAATGGTTGGTTATCTCCAATTGAAAGCGGAAAATTCCAGATTGAAAAGGCTGCTTCAGATGAACACGCCAGGTGGTCCCGCTTCAGATCGATAAATCGTGCCGTTTTCTGAGCCCTGACTTGCTGGAAATGGTTCCTGTGCTGCCGATCGGTTAGCCGCGAATCGTTAAAATTTTGCGCAGGTTAAACGACGGGATTTTTATAAGTGCAAGGCTCTAATCATACGCTCGAATTTTTATTTTTTAGAACCGTTTCACAGTTTCATCGCAATTAACCGGATATATTTTTCGTTCCTTCAACAGCATCAAGAGGAACCAAATGAAAAGCTTTGCAAAGTCGATGATTGCTTTAATTTTCTGTTTGATTTCCGGTTTAGCGGTTTCGGAACCTGTGAATATAAACAAGGCTGGCGCAGCGGAAATTGCGAAAGCTCTTAACGGGATTGGAATGAGTAAGGCCGAAGCAATCATAAAAGACCGGGAAGCCAATGGCCCGTTCAAGAGTGTTGATGATCTCGTGCGGGTTAAGGGAGTCGGGCCGGCGACTCTTAGTCAAAACAAGGATCTGATTATTGTGAAATAATCGCCGCGACTTTACGTTAAAGGGACAACGGAACAGGCCCGGTTGGCCTGTTCCTGTCGTCGTTTTCAGTGTACAATTTATTCCGACGGACAGTCGATTAAGCCATACAATAATAAAACCATTATTATTCGTTTTCCCATTGCCCAGGTTACCGGATAGCGATGATTTCATAAACCAGTGATGAAATTATTGACTCAGGGCACGACGAGACCCTTCTTTTGCACGCTCGTCTCGTGTCGGTCATTAATCTTCTAGAAACCAATCGATATCATGGACAATAATCTAGTCTGGCATAATGCGGTAGTTAGTCGCGCGATGCGCCATCAAAAAAATCGCCACAAAAGTTTCATATTATGGTTTACCGGATTATCCGGAGCCGGGAAATCAACCCTCGCGCACCGGGTGGAGGAAATTCTTTATTATAAGGGATGCAATACCTATGTATTTGATGGAGATAATGTCAGGCACGGGTTGTGCGCCGACCTCGGTTTCAGCGATTCCGATCGGCACGAGAATATCCGCCGGATCGGCGAAATGAGCAAACTATTCATCGAAGCGGGGGTCATCGCGCTTACCGCATTTATTTCACCGTTCGCCTCCGATCGCCAGCTCGTCAGATCGCTGGTTGGCCGCGGAGATTTCATCGAAATTTTTTGCGATGCGCCGGTTGCGGTCTGTGAATCACGGGATCCCAAAGGCCTTTATAAAAAGGCTCGTGTCGGCCAGATTCAACATTTTACCGGCATTTCATCTCCTTATGAGGTTCCTGAAGATCCTGAGATCATTGTGCCAACCGGAACCGGGAGCCTCGAAGTCTGCGCGGATAAAGTGGTATCCTATCTCGCCAAAAATGACATGATTCCGTTGTGATTTTAGAACATTTTATAAGGCCGCAGCATGCACCAGGCAGTTAAAAAAGCAGTATTTCCCGTCGCGGGATTGGGAACAAGATTCCTTCCGGCAACCAAAGCCAGCCCCAAAGAAATGCTCCCGGTTGTCGATAAGCCATTGATTCAATATGCGGTGGAAGAAGCGGTGGCTGCCGGAATCGAAGTCATGATCTTCATCACCGGACGCACCAAACAATCGATAGCCGATCATTTCGACAAAGCCTATGAGCTGGAAACCGAACTGGAGCAGCGACAAAAGCTTGGTATGCTGGCTACGGTCAGAGATATCGTACCCGCTGGCGTTGCCTGTGTCCATATCAGACAATCTCAAGCATTGGGGTTGGGACACGCGGTACTGTGTGCTAAACCGGTAGTTGGAGACGAACCATTCGCAGTGATATTGGCGGACGATCTAATCGACCGCGAGGACCGCAATGGACCCGGTTGTCTAAGCCAGATGCTAGAGTCTTACAAGAAAACCGGGTGCAGTATTATAGGAGTGGAACAGGTCGCTCCGGCAGCGACCGAAAGTTATGGTATCGTCAAAACTAACGGGGACGCGGGGCGACTGTCGAAGGTTATAAGTATAGTCGAGAAACCACGGCGCGAAGATGCGCCTTCCAATCTGGGCGTCGTTGGACGCTATATTTTAAAACCTTCAATTTTTGAGAAAATCGAATCCACGGGTCGAGGTGCCGGAGGAGAAATCCAGTTAACCGATGCAATTGCCGAGCTATTGAAAAACGAGCCGGTATATGCCTATCAATTTCGTGGGACCCGTTATGATTGTGGGTCAAAGCTCGGATATTTGAAGGCAACCGTGGAGCACGCGCTTCAACATAAAGAATTGAAAGACGAATTCAGGCAATACCTGATGGATCTTATTCGGAGTGAGTCAAAGGGGGATTCGACCCCGATCGATGATGTTCACGACAAGATCCATTTTGTTTGACCTTGTCGTGTAGTATCCCGTCCCTTGCCTCGAAATCGTTTTCTCCGGGTTTCGAACCCGTACGATCGATGCGGCGGTCTTTAATTCAGCGCATTCCCGATACGATCGATCGCTGCGGTCAGCGTTTCAAGACCGATCGCGATCGAGATCCTGATATGCCCCGGGGAACCGAAGGCCGAACCGGGCACCAAGGCGACTCCCGCTTTTTCGATCAGGTATTCGGAAAATGCGATATCGTCTGGCAAGCCCAATTTTTCAATCGCTTTACCGAAATCGGGGAATACATAGAAGGTTCCGTCGGTTTCGAGACAGGATACTCCGGGTAAGCGGTTCAAAGCGCCGACCACGACGTCATGTCTTTGTTTAAAAGCATGTCTCATGGTCTCGATGAATGTCTGATCACCGCTTAAAGCCGCTTCGGCCGCCGCCTGAGAAATCGAAGCCGGATTCGAAGTGCTTTGAGACTGAATGGTGGTCATCGCTTTGATGATTGGTGCGGGTCCTGCCGCATAGCCAATCCGCCAACCGGTCATCGAATAGGCCTTGGATACGCCGTTCAATACCATGGTCCGCTCGTACAGGTCCGGGCAGGCGTTCAGAATATTGCAAAAGCCGTCCTTCCAGAGGACGTGTTCATACATGTCATCGGTCGCGATGATGATCTGGGGAAATTCCCGCAGGACCTTTCCGAGCGCTTCGAGTTCGGCCCAACTGTATGCCATACCACTTGGATTGGATGGGCTGTTGATTACGAACAGCCGGGTTTTTTCGGTGATGGCCATTCTCAGTTGTTCGTCCGATATCTTGAAGTTCTGTGCTTGATCCGATTCGA
This sequence comes from Methylococcales bacterium, assembly GCA_050740335.1. Classification (GTDB taxonomy): domain Bacteria; phylum Pseudomonadota; class Gammaproteobacteria; order Methylococcales; family UBA1147; genus UBA1147. The sequence continues at coordinate 16,580 of JBOICY010000562.1, forward strand.
TAAAAACCGGTTTTCCGCCAGCCAAAAGACACATGTCCGGGTAGGATACCCAGTATGGAGTCGGAATCAGGACCTCGTCACCCGGATTGAGCAGAGCCTGTGCCAGGTTGTAAAAGCTTTGTTTGCCACCGCACGAGACCAGAATCTGGTCCAGTTGATAGGCCAGCTGATTTTCGTTCTTGAATTTGTTGACAATGGCTTTTTTCAGACTCGGGATGCCATCGACCGCGGTATACTTGGTCAGTCCTTGGTGTATCGCTTTGATCGCAGCCTGTTTGATCGGTTCCGGCGTATCAAAATCGGGTTCTCCGGCACCCAGGCCGATAATGTCCCGACCCGCCGCCTTCATTTGAGCCGCCCGGTTGGTAACCGCCAGTGTCGCGGACGGTTTGACGGCCTGTACTCGTTCAGAAAGTGTAAAATTCATAGTCGACCGGTTTTCTACTGCTTCTTTGGTATCTAATTGACATGGAGAAGGTTACTGTTTTTCACCGTGGTTTTGCGCATTCCCTGTATTGATCGTTTACCCGTATCGCTGTGTCGGGGTCGAACGAGAAAGCAATAAAACCCCATCCAAGACGACGGAATTCATACAAACCTCGTAATGATACTTGAATCGGTGGTTGCAAATAAATTTTTATGAAAAAATTTTTCAGAATCCAAAGCCCGTTTCAACCCGCCGGCGATCAGCCGTCCGCGATCGATCGATTGGTGGAGGGGATCAAGCACGGAGAATTGCATCAAACTCTGCTCGGAGTCACGGGTTCCGGAAAAACATTCACGATCGCCAACGTAATCTGCGCGCTGCAGAGGCCGGCTATGATCCTTGCGCCGAATAAAACACTCGCGGCGCAGCTCTACGGGGAAATGAAGGAATTTTTTCCCGAAAACTCGGTGGAATACTTCGTTTCGTATTACGACTATTACCAGCCCGAAGCGTATGTTCCCGCCTCGGACACCTACATCGAGAAAGACGCCTCGCTGAACGAACATATCGAGCAGATGCGGCTTTCGGCCACCAAAGCCCTGCTCGAGCGAAAAGATACCATCGTCGTCGCGACCGTTTCATCGATCTATGGGCTCGGGGAACCGGAATCCTATTTTGCGATGGTGCTGCACCTGGTGCGCGGCGACACGATCGATCAGCGAAAGATTGTCAGGCGCCTGGCCGAAATGCAATACACGCGAAACGACACCGAACTGCGGCGCGCAACCTACCGGGTGCGCGGAGAGACAATCGATGTTTATCCCGCCGAATCCGAAAAAGAAGCGCTGCGGATCGAATTGTTCGACGACGAAATCGAACGGCTGTCGCTTTTCGACCCATTAACCGGTGAAATTATCAGCCGCATCGCACGCTATACGGTTTACCCGAAAAGCCATTATGTCACGCCCCGAGAGAAACTGCTGGCCGCGGTGGAAGAGATCAAAATCGAATTGTGGGAGCGGCTGGAACAATTACGGTCCTTGAACAAACTGGTCGAGGTGCAGCGATTGGAACAGCGTACCTTGTTCGATATGGAAATGATACTCGAATTGGGCTATTGTTCGGGAATCGAAAATTATTCGCGCTACCTGTCGGGAAGAAGCGCCGGGGAGCCGCCGCCGACGATGTTCGATTATCTGCCCGACGATGGATTGCTGATGATCGATGAAAGCCATGTGACGATCCCGCAGCTCGGAGGCATGTACCGCGGCGATCGGTCTCGCAAGGAGACTTTGGTCGAATACGGGTTCAGATTACCTTCGGCTCTCGATAACCGGCCCTTGCGTTTCGACGAATTTGAAATCCGATCACCGCAGAGAATCTATATCTCGGCAACTCCCGCCAATTACGAAAGAGAACATTCTGGATCGATTATCGAGCAGGTGGTTAGACCGACCGGCCTGATCGACCCTGAAATCGAGGTCAGGCCCGCGGCGACTCAGGTCGACGATTTGCTTTCGGAGATCCGGTTGCGCGCCGCCGCGGGCGAACGAGTTCTGGTCACGACGCTGACCAAGCGCATGTCCGAGGATTTGACCGATTATCTGGCCGAGCATGGTGTTCTGGTACGCTACCTGCATTCCGATATCGAAACCGTGGAGCGGGTCGAGATTATCCGGGATCTGAGACTCGGCGAATTCGATGTACTGGTTGGAATCAACCTGTTGCGGGAGGGGCTGGATATTCCTGAAGTTTCCCTGGTTGCCATCCTGGATGCGGACAAGGAAGGATTTTTGAGATCGGCCGTGTCGTTGGTCCAGACAGTCGGGCGGGCAGCCCGAAACATTCATGGTAAGGCCATTCTGTACGCAGACACCCTGACGCGGTCGATCCAAACGGCCATAGACGAGACCGAGAGACGCAGGAACAAACAAATGGAATACAATCGGGAACACGGGATTCAACCCCGCTCGGTTAGAAAGTCCATTGTTGATATCCTCGAGTTGGCGGTCCCAGGCACCGGAGCGCCCGCGAAAAGACCCGGAAAATCCGCACTCGCGGAGCCCGGGGTCCAATATGTAGCGGCATCTCCGAAGGACACCGCAAAGCTGATTCGAAGGCTCGAGGATCGGATGTACCAGTTTGCCAGAGAACTCGAATTCGAGGAGGCTGCGAGGCTCAGGGACGAAATTCAAAGAATTCGCAGGTCGATGACTGGGTGAATGGGTTGAAAGACAAACAGAGCGGGCAACGGATCGAAACCAGATTGCTCAGGCTGGAGCAGGGAAATTACGGAGATTGCGAACCGGTCGGCGACGGCGTCTCGGAATTACGTTTGTTTTTCGGCCCTGGCTACCGGGTGTATTTCGGAGAAGACCGGAGAAACCTCATTGGTTTGCTCTGCGGGGGCGATAAGAGCAGCCAGTCGCGGGATATAGCCACCGCCAAACACTACTGGAAGGAGTACAAAAGCCATGCCTAACTTCCGAACATTCAGCGAGGTGACAGCCGACTATTACCGGGATCACCCGGAAGAGATCGACGAGTTCCTGAAGGTGACGTTTGAAGAATACGCCAAGGATCAGGATACCTGCGCTTTGATGTCCGCCTTGCGGATCGTTAGCCGGGCAAAAGACATTTCGGCCATGGCCGAGGATACCGGCATGACCCGGCAGGGCTTGCAAAAAGCGCTCTTGGCCAAAGGCAACCCGAGACTGGAGAACATCAACGCCATTATGCATTCGTTGGGTTACCGCCTGGCCCCGGAAAAACTCGATCCAATTCATACGGACAATTAAACGGACGGACTCGCGGTCTCTCTGAATTCGAACGGTCTTTGATCGTGGAACGTACCCAGGCCGGTTTGAAAGCGGCTAAAAAATGAAGCGACCGATCGGGGTGAAGGCCTGTCCATGACAGCACCTAGCCATAATAACCGCACTCCGGAGGACATAGTCTCTGAGCATATCTATCACGACGCCCGGGGTTTTGGGTATCGCGCGGCCTCCTGGGTAGACTTCGCCAAGCGTACCGGTCACTTCGCAGCCTTCCATTACGCTTGCATCGACGCACGTCTAGCCATTGAGCACCTTATCTTCGAGAAACTGTTCATTACCGCAGGCGAAGCCCTCGACAGGGCCGCATATCAGAGGTGCCTCAAAAATCCACGAAAACTGGACAAGCTGCTCAGGAGTATTGTTCCTGACTACGAGAGGTTGCAGGAATTCACCGCGATCGTTGCTTCATTGTTACCCGATCTTCCTCGAGTGAGTCAGTGGAACATCAGAGATTTACGAAAATTATGGGGGCGGCTATCACAATACCTGCACTGGTCAGGCGCCTACCCTGAAACCGTCGAGAACCAATCGTGGCAGAGCAACGCGATACAAGACGTAGCTACCATTATTAACGCCTCGTGGCAGAACATCCGTTTAGGGTCCAGCGGCTCTATCCGGCCTGAATCTATGGCGCCGACGGTTCGGCAGATCTGGGAGGAATTCAGGGCTGAAAAAATCGATAGTGAGTCTGCGCGAATTCGCCTCGAACTTGTCAGGCCCGTCAAACGGACAGATCATACCTAACAACGGCATCGAGTTCACAGGCTCCGCGGCTGCTTCGTTAGCTTTCGATATACACCGGCGTACAGAGGTCAGATCAATGCAGAATAACAAATCGATTGAACCGACAACTAAGGCAGATATGTGGAATCGGATATTCGCCATATTTGGTTTTTTTGGGTATATAGGAATATAAAAACAGGGGCATCTGGGTCTGGCCTTTCAATGATGCATCGGTCTAAGCCGGCGTTCCAGTGGACTGCACCACTGCCGCTTCGAGGACCAAAAGCCGGAAAAATCTTACGGACTCGGCCTGTGTATCGGGGAGTCGCTATTTTTGCGAAAGTTTGTTTTGAGCATCCCAGCTCAAGCAAGCGGCAATAACTTAAGGCGACCGCTCTTGCCTTTGGAGCCACGCTTCGTCCTGCGGCTTTCGCTTGCGATCCAGCAAGGGGTCGCAATCTCCGCCACAGTGACTGGACGCCGTGTGGGATGGCCTTGCATTTTTCCTCCGGAAAAACGCCCGGCCCTACGGCTAGCGGGGACTATCGGCCCTCGCATTCGCTCTCCATGGCCGACAGCGAATGAAGGCGAGCCCCCAAATCAGCGTTCCGTAAAACCCAGCGCAAGATTCGTAAAATCCAACGGTTCGTGTAAATGTTGTTCGATGACTTCTTTGAGGATTGCGGTATCCAGCTTTGTGTATTGATGGACCAGCACATTGCGAAAACCCACCATGCCCTGGAGGTTTTGCATCATTGGAATCGGAATCAAACCGGCGCGGTTAAGCAATTCGAAACTCTCGGCGCTGTTCTGCGGCAGACCCAGCTTGCGTTTTTTGATCAGGTGGTTTGCGATGTCGATCGCCGACTCGCTGATCCGTTGCAGATTCATCGCGATCGCGTCCTGTTTGAGATAATCCGCCTCGAACGCAAGGCCATTATCGATGGCATAGTAGTTCCGAATCTGCTTGATGCAGCGCTCAATGCTGATTTTCTTGTTCAGCACGATTTCGTTCATAATTTGTAAAAGCTGCCGCTGCGCAAGCCTTCGGCCAGTATTTCGCGGCGTTCTTCGTTGAGTTTCTGGTAAAGCGACAGAGTCAGCATTTCGAACTCTTCCGCCGCATATTCTTCTCCTGTATAGATGCGCCGGTCCGCGATGACCACTTCTTTCTGAAACACGGTGGAAACCCGACGCAAATTCAATAAGTCGACTTCTTTATTGAGTCGCGCCGAGAGCTTCACCCGCGTGTCGTCGATCTCCTGCGAGCTCAGGTTTTTGGATTGTTCGGGCGGCAGTAGAATGGCGATGTCCATGTCGCTGTCCGGCCACTCGTCCACCGTTCCGCAGGAGCCGAACAGGTAAATCGCCTGTACGCCTGAAAAATCTTCCCGTACTGTCTGGACCACAACATCAGTTTCGTTCATACGATGACTTCCACGCGAATTTCGCTGCCATCATGGCAAGTAGAGCGTTTCATAAAAACGTTTACCATTGAAATGTTCCTGAAAGCGGCCAAATACGGGTTATTTCTCAAGGTCGTTTTGTAAGCTGTTTAATGAAACGATCTACTAGGAGCCAAGACGATAGCAATCCGTGCCGGGTTCGATATCCTATTCCTATTGGATCCCCGAAATTTACTTGGATTTTGCGCCGGTACAGTTTAGCAGATTCCGAAAATTCATGTTGCCTCCCGGCGCCGGGATCTCGACCAACCGGTCCCGGAAACCCGCAGTTGTCGAACCGGAAATTCGCTATACAGTGACCTCACCCAAGGATACCGCAAAGTGAATCGAAAACTCGAATTCGAGGAGGCCGCGAGACTCCGCGACGAAATTCAAAGAATCCGCGGGTCGATGACTGCTTGAATCAGGATTCGGAAGCGATCGGAAAGGTCGATTGGATGAGGTCTTTCGAATTTTCTTGAAAATAATAGAGGGCAATCGGGCTTAAATTCCGCCCAAATCCGAAGCAAATAATCGTTGTTCCTCCCAGCCTTCAAGGGCTTTGTTTTAACGCCGATTTTCGAGGATTTTTCCTTTTTGACCAGGTTGACAGCTTCATCCGTAGCACGCAGTTGCGCAGGGGTCGACCACAACCAATCGTCCGGGATGGCTGGCAAGGGAGGGTTCGCTCGCGCATAAACAAACTGTGTGCCTGCGCCCCACGCCGGGGAAGGCGCCAATGCATCCGCCTCGCGGCACGCCCAACGGATGCTTTCGCCCGGGTTGCCGATTTCCAGGACCAAGGGTGATCGAGAAGTTACGTCTATCACTGGCGCGGTTTTCGAAATGCGAACTTCTAAACGGGTTACAGCGATGAGCGCAGCCAGTTCGTCGCGTTGTGCTGAATTCAGGTCGTCCAGGCTGGTTTGCGGAAGAATGATGTGGACTGCTTGGCAGCTGTTCTTGACGTGTATAAAATCTTCGTGCAGTCGCCAAGCCAACGGTTCCCAAAGTTTCGCCGCGCCGCCCGGCACGTCCGGCGCGTTGTTCATTGCCACCGCCGTCAGGCCAATCATGTCCAAGCCCGTTTCCGTGGCCGTAATTAGCTCAAACAGGGTCGGATTTTTTGCGATAGCCTGTTCAAGCTTTGCTATATCCTGACGCAATTTCTCATCACTATATTCAAAGTTCGTCATTCCGGCAGGCAGATTGCCGGACCCCTAAGAGCGCGAAGCGAATCCAGGCTCCATGGATGGATTTGAGCCTACCATACATGGCACTGGATACCCGTTTCCCGGCGGGTATGGCGAGCTTGCCAGAATCGGACAAAGTAGAATTAATGGCTTAATAGATCGAGCCTATCAACTGCTCGATTGTCGCCTGCACGTCAATCTGCTGAATCAGGGTTCTGAACGCATGCACCAGCGGTGATTTCGGATCGCGATTGAGCGTGAGCAAGCCGATCTGGCGGGAAAGGGATGGAATCAACGGGATCGCGACCAGTCCCGGTTGCCGCTTGAAAAGAATCAGGAAACTGTGCGGAACGATGGATGCCAAACCGCCATGACAAACATGAGAATACATCGCGAGGATGGAGTCGGTTTCGACCGCGATTGTGGGCGTCACTCCGGTCTGGTTGAATGCGGTGTCAATGATGCGCCGGTTTTGCATATTCGGCGTGAGCAGGGACAAGGGGATCTCTCCGGCTTCGGACCAGCTAATCGCTTCGCGTGACGCATGGGACGATACCCCTTGAGCGATGAAAACGTAACGCTCGCGGTAAAGCGGTATTTCCAGCAGTTGGTCATGTTTGGGGTGTCCAAGAT
>JBOICY010000563.1:0-20273 GCA_050740335.1 Methylococcales bacterium
GTCAAGCCGTAGGCCTGACAGATCGCAACGCCGGTCAGATCCTGCCATTGCTCCGCAAGATTCGACTGCACCGCGGCTCCGCCTCCGATAACCAGGCGCAAATTCCGAAAATCCAGTTTTCTGAACGCCGGTATATTCATCAATTTGGCGAATAATGCGTTCACGCCCATGAACACGGTAACACCGGTTTTTTTCATGGTCCGGATCAGCGCCCTGGTGTTGCGAGGATCGGTGATCAGGACATGCAGTCCGCCAAGTTGCAGACTGCTCAAAAAATTAATCGTCAACCCGAAAATATGGTAAAGCGGCAACGCAACAATCACGCGCTCTTGCTTTTCCCGGAGATGAGCCCGAACCCACAAATTGGTCTGCTCGATATTGGCCAGAATGTTCCCGTGACTCAGGATCGCTCCCTTGGAAAAGCCGGTGGTGCCTCCGGTATACTGCAAAAAAGCCGGGTCTTCATGAGTCAATATTACGGGAACGAAATTTACATGGCTTTTCAGTGCGTTTGTAAATGGAATCGCATCCGGAAGTTTCCAGGCCGGAATTTTTCTGCCGGTATATTTGACAAAGTAATTGATCATCGCGGCTCGCCAGCGCGGAAACAGATCGCCCGCCTCGGCCACAATCACGTGCTTGAGAGGGCTCCGGTCCAATACGCCGTGCAATAAATGGGCGCATCCGGAAAAAATTACAATCGCTGCCGCACCGCTATCATTCAATTGCAAAAGCAATTCCCGTTGCGTGTAGGAGGGGTTGAAATTGACGACGATCAGACCCGCTTCCAAGGCGCCCAAAAGCGTTACCGGATATTGCATTAGATTCGGCAACACGATCGCCAGGCGATCACCTTTGGATAATTTCAAGCTATTCTGGAAAAAGCCGGCGACCGCGGCACTCTTCTCCTGGAACTCGGCATAGCTCAGCGAAACCCCGAAATTGCTCAGCGCGGGAAGCTCCGCGAAACGATTGCAGCAATCCTGTATGTAGGCCGCGACGGAATCATAACGGATCTCGCCGATACCATCCGGAACGCCGGCTTCGTAGGAGTCCAACCAGATCCTGTCGTCTACCTTATTATCGTTGTGCGTACGATCCTCAGACATGGTCAGGCTATCAACGGTGAGGTTTCGGGAAATCAATCACCACTCTGAGCCCGGGCCGATTGTCTTCCAACCGGATCCTCGCGCGGTGTAAAGTGACCACCGCGGCAACCAGGCTCAACCCGAGTCCGTTGCCCGGACTGCTGCGGCTGGACTCCAGACGGTAGAAGCGCTGGAATACCTTCTCCCGTTCACTGGCCGGAATCCCGCTCCCGGAATCCGTAATCATCAGGCTCACGGACAAGGGGCCTATCGATAAATTGACTTGAATCGTTCCTTCAGGTGGTGTGTATTTAACCGCGTTATCCAGAATATTCGCGACCACTTGGGACAGCAAGCCCCGATCACCCCGGACCAGTGCCTGCGTTCCCGGAATGCTTAGCTCGAGTGTTTGGGATTTTTCCTCGGCCAGGGGCTCGTACAGATCGGCGGCGTCTCGAATCACTAGCGACAGATCGACATCGACAAGATAATCCGGCTGCCGTTCAGACTCGATTCGGGCAATTCGGAGCAGCGCATTGAAGGTCGCGAGCAATCCATCGGCTTCCTGGATCGCCTGCTCGACCAATTCGGCATCGTCAGCGTTTCTGAAATCACTTTTGAGCTCGTCGAGATGGTTCCGCAAGCGTGCCAGCGGGGTCCGAAGATCGTGGGCGATGTTGTCCGAGACCCTGCGCACCCCTGCCATGAGTTTTTCGATCCGATCCAGCATCTGATTCAGATTGGTCGACAACTGGTCAAAATCATCTCCGGTGCTGCCGGTCGGAATTCGCCGGGATAAATCGCCATTGATAATTTCATTACTGGTCTGGTTGATCATTTCGATGCGCCGTAACAGTCTTCGCGTCATGGCAAGCCCACCCGCCAAAGCCATGACCGCCGCGATGACCAGCGCCCAGGTCAGAGTGCCTGCGATCGCTTTCCGGCTCATTTCGAGATCGTACAGATCTCTTCCGACCAATAAAAAAAATCCTTCGGCCAATCGGAATCGTCTCGCGCGAGCCCAACGCGGGGTGTCGTCGCTCGGTTGTTTCTCCTCCAGTTTAAAATTCAGCCAACCGTCCGGAGTTCCGGGCACATTGGGCCAGCGCCCCAGATTCCCCGCCACCACATTGAGCTTGGGATCGACCAACAGCAGAATAATCGAGCCGACCGATTCCGGCGAAGCGCGATTGGCGATCAATTGGGTCAAGCCCGGAATCCCGTCATGACGGTAACTCTCTTTGAGACCGTTGATTTCCGACTCGATGGTCGAATCGGTCTGCTGGGCCATGTAACTGAAGGTATGAAGATAGATAAAACCCATCAGGATCAGCACGGACAAGGTGAAAACCGACACATAGGTCATGGTCAGCAAAAATGTCGAACTCCGGAACAGGCTGATTTTAGGCACGTAGACAGTAACCCGCTCCGCGGATGGTCTGGAGCAGCGGTGTCTCGAAATCGCGATCGATTTTTCCGCGCAAGCGGCTGATATGAACATCGATCACATTGGTTTGCGGATCGAAATGATAATCCCAGACATTTTCGAGCAGCATGGTCCGGGTCACGACCTGCCCGGCATGACGCATCAGATATTCGAGCAAACGGAATTCGCGGGGCTGCAATTCGATCGGAATACCGGCCCTTCGAACTTCACGGGAAAGCAAGTCCATTTCCAGATTCCAGACCTTAAGTACAGTTTGAGAACCATCCCCATCAGAGCGGCGTGTCAAGGCTTCCAGCCTGGCCATCAATTCCGAGAATGCAAAGGGTTTAACCAGATAATCGTCGCTGCCGGCCTTGAGTCCCTTCACCCGGTCATCCACTTCGCCAAGCGCGCTAAGCACCAGAACCGGCGTGTTGTTCTTCGCCGCGCGTAAGGTACGAATCACGGACAGCCCATCAAGCCCCGGCAGCATTCTGTCGATTACGATCGCATCATATTCGTTTTCCATCGCCATAAACAGGCCGTCCTTGCCATCTTCGGCATGATCGACATTGTGCCCGCTCTCCTTCAGCCCCTTGCACAAGTAGGCCGCGGTTTTGGCGTCATCTTCTATGATCAAAAGTTGCATCGCTCGGTCCTGTCCAAAATTTCGACCCTTTCCTGCTGCGGGTTGCCGGGGCCATTCAACCTGGACTCAACAATGTCCTGAAAAAGTTCCCATTTCAATCATTACCAAACTGTAATGTTCTGGTAAGGCCGGGGTAATATTCAGACAATTATTATGAGCACCAAGCTCGATTTAATCATCGCAGGCGCTCTGGCAAATGCGTTTTGAATGATCGATGTGTTTGCCTGATGGCATGAATCTGTTAAATTAACCCCCAAAGCAAGGGAGGGCAAAATTCATTCCGGTGCGGTTTCAACCGCACCGGTTTTTTTGTCCGCAGAAAAGGTATCGACCGCCTGTTCCTTGCGCCCGAACACCTCGATCATGCGGATCTCCATTTCACCGGGGCGCCGATCTGTTCCAGCATACCCTCGATGTTGTGATAATCGATCTCCAGCAACTGGTAAGCGCAACCGCGATCCTGGAGAACCAGAGAAGGAAAAGCCCGGACGCTCATATTGCGGGCAAGGGCTATCTGCCGGCTCAGCTCCCCTGCGGTATCCGAAGACTCGAGGTCTTCCGAAAATTTTTTCCGATCCAGCCCCAACGCAACTGCAAGATCGATCAGAACCGGGATGTCCGAGGGGTTTTTTGCCTCGCAATAATAGGCTATCTGGATCGCCAGCACCATTTCTCTTTCCAATTCAGGTGCCTGCCTGGCTGCGGCAATCACCGCGCGGCAGGCAGCCAAGGTCGAGCGGCGCGGATGACAGTTCGTCCAAAAATCATAATTGAAATGGGTTCCGGGAACCTCGACCTCGATGGTTCGCCAGATCTGCTGAATTTTGCTGCGCAGCTCTTCCGGCATCGGCTGATCGGTATCGGGCGCCAAACCACCCAGAACGAATTCGATCCCGACCGAGTCTCCAAGTCTTCCGAACAGTCTCTCCCGGACCGGGTTAAACGCCCAACACCAACTGCACATCGGATCGTGAATATAATAAAGCTTCGCTTGCGGGGCTCGCATACTTTTTTCCGGGGGCCGGATCCTAATCGATTTGCGAAACGGGTAGCTCGATTGCAACCCGGTCGCCCGGTTTAATCCGGTGTTCGGCGAACCACGCCGCCGGCATTTCCAATGCATAGCGCGCGGGCGCTGACGAGCGGTAACGTGCCGTCGTATCCATCGGATTCATTTCGAGAATGTTAAGGATCGTACCGCTTGTCTCCAGAAACGCGATGGACAGTGGAATCCGGGTGTCTTTCATCCAGAAAGTCATGATTCGATCGGTGGGAAAGACAAACAACATTCCATGATCGGCGGCCAGAGAATCCCTGAATGAGAGACCGCACGCTTGCTCTTCTTCGCTGAGTGCCAGTTCGACGGTGACCGGATACTCGTTGATTTCGATCACGGCAATTCGATCGATTTGCCCGCAACCCCACACCGCATCTGAATCCGCAAGCAGAGTTAAGGCGGTATAGAGCGCGAACCAGATTCCGGCCATTCGGCGGCCCCGATTCTTGGCCAAGTTCCGATACGTGGGTGGACTTTGAATTCGGTTCGGCATGAATAAACGCCGGTACGAGCCAATCTTTCCGCGCATAGAATCTCGTTTCAAGAATACCCCCATTCAGCCAATGCGGAAATAGATCAAATTCGGATCTTCATTGCTGATTGCCATCCCGAGAGAAAAAACCCCGACGGCATCCGCTATCCATTCCTTATGATGAATGAACAGGTCGATACCGTCGGTCGCGCGCTTACCCTCGTAGGTTCGAATAAAAGTACCGTTGGTACTTTGATCTTTGACCACCATCCTGCCGTTACGACAGCCGATTACGGCATGCATTCTGGACGCGGCGCCGGAATTGATCACCAATCCACAGCGCTGTCCCCGCCCCAGTACCACTTCGCCCGAAGACTCGCCAAGGTACAAAACCTTTCCCTGATATTTCAGGTAAAGCGAAGCTTCGCTACGCCTGCGGTTGACCGGACCGGTATAAGGCAGGGTCAACACCATCGTGGATTCGCTTTCATCCCATACCACTTCATGAATGGTATAGGGATCGGGTTTACCCTTGATGAAGGTCTTGTCGACAAATCGTATCCGGGATCGATTGTCTTCGGACAGATCTTCCACGGTCTGATGATTGGTAATGATCTGACCGGATTTCGCGAGATTGACCATCCGCGCGGCAACATTGACCGTATCGCCGTAGGGATGGCCTTTGGTCTGCAGGGTCGGGCCAGTGTGAAAGCCGATTCGCACACTGAGTTGCGAATCGGATTCCTCCACCAGACGGGTCTGAATCCGCGTGGCGGCTTCGAAAGCCTGATTGGGATCGGCGAATGCCGCCATGATTTCATCGCCAATGATCTCAATAACCCGCCCGCCCTGGTGTTCGATCACCGACGACATGCTGTTCAGGCACCGGACGATTTTTTCACGGGCCAGAACGTCGCCGATTGAATGATACAATTCAACACTCCCGACAACATCGACAAAAAAAATCGTCATCGGCGACTTATTTCCATTCGGCATGGTCTGTAAAGTCTCCTTCTTGTTGATTGGTTCTACCCGCGAATCGGTTGCAGCTTCGAACCGATCCGAAGGGCCTCGCAACGCCCCCGCTTAGTCTAAAATCGTTCAATCTCGGATATTATCATTTTAATGCTTGGTTACAAAAGCTCGCTTTGCTTGAAAAAACACCAAAACGCGATTCGAGGCACTCATGGATTTTTTCCCCACGGTTCCCTGACAACCCGGACGAAGTATGTCGAAAGCCGGACGGGCCTGGCGGAATGTTAGTTGCGACCGATGCGCTGTTCCAGCCGGGTTGGATTCCCGGGCCGGATACGTAGACATCACAGCCGGGCCGGGCCGGTTATCGGGTGGCTTTATTCAACCCATCGTGGATAGCTTTCTGCATGGACTCGACCACGGCCAATGGATCCTCGGCGTTTCGAATGGGGCGACCAACCACTACATGATCGGCGCCATTCACAATGGCTTGTTCCGCCGTGCTTATCCGGCGCTGGTCATCATCCTGATCGACAACATTTGCACCGGGGCGAATGCCGGGAGTGACAATGAGGAAGTTGTCCCCGAATTCCTGCCTGATCTGTTTCGCCTCCAAGCCCGATGATACGATTCCATCGCAACCGATTGTGAGCGCCTTCCGGGCACGGTGCAGCACGAACTCCTCTATGGAGCAGGTCAGACCCATCTCTATCAAATCCGATTCGTCGAAGGAAGTGAGCAAAGTCACCGCCAGGATTTTGGACCCGTTTTTTTCCTCGCAAGCAGCCTTGAGTATCGGTTCATTGCCATGCACCGTGATGAATGTCGCGCCTCTGGTTTTGATCTCCCGAACCGCCAGGCGCACCGTCTCCGGAATGTCAAAGAACTTGAGATCGACCATCACCTTATGCCCGCGGTTAAGGATCATCTCAATCACCGGATACCATCCTGCCATGAATAATTGCAGCCCCACCTTGTAAAAACCGATTTGGCTTTCCATTCGCTTGACCCATTGCTCCGCCTCGGCCTTGCTGTCCAGGTCCAAAGCGAAGATGATCCGTTCGTTTAATGGAATATGTTTTATTTTCATTGTGTTTTAAGGCATAAATGCTTAGCGAAGCTTTCTAAACAGTGAGACTGTGAAGGGTGTTGATTGTATATGGGGGAAAACCAGAAAGAAACCGAGAATGGTGGTCGGAATCCACGGCTGCGGCAGCGGGCCGCTTCCGATCTGATGGATGGTACCTGGACGCGGTGGGCTGGCCTCGACGCGGCATCATTGATAAGTCGTCGATTTCTTCGTGCTTGGCGTTTGCCGAAGCGCATTTTCGATCTTGCAGAAAAGCTAAGCAACGGATAAGGTTTACAGTCAAGTATCAATAGTCCCCATGAACATCCGGCAGCAGTCCGACTGGATGGCAGAAGAGCCGCAACGCACACCAACAATGAGGGTTCAAACGCAGAAACCAGAAATCTTATGTCAGGCCATCACCTCCCTGTTACCGATTATAATCGCGCATTTGCGATCGGCATCCTGCTGAACCTCGGATTCCTGATTATCGAGACAATCTACGGAGTCATCGCCGATTCGCTTGCGCTGATCGCCGATGCGGGACATAACCTGACCGACGTTTTGAGCCTGATCCTGGCCTGGGCGGCGAATCGTCTGGCCAACCGCAAACCGACGCAAAGGCATACCTATGGCTTGCAAAGGGCGACGATCCTCGCGCCCTTGTTCAGCGCGATCGTGCTCCTCGTCGTCATCGGCGGAATGGGCTGGGAGGCGGTGGTTCGTTTAAACCAACCGGCCGAGGTGGAAAGCGATACCATGATCACGGTCGCGTTGATCGGTGTGTTCGTCAATGCGGCGACAGCGATGCTGTTTGCACGGGATCAAAAGCGCGACTTGAATATCAAGGGCGCCTATCTCCATATGCTGGCTGACGCGGCGGTTTCGATTGGCGTCGCGCTGGCCGGAGTTTCGATCCTGCTGACCGGCGAACTCTGGGTGGACCCCTTGATCAGTCTGGTGATCGTCGCGGTGATTCTGCACAGTTCCTGGACATTGTTGTCGGATTCCCTGCATCTGGCCATGGATGCGGTCCCTGGCAGCATCGATCCCTCGCAGGTTCGGAATTATCTGATGTCGCTGCCCGGTGTCTCGTCGGTTCATGACCTCCATATCTGGGGAATGAGCACCACGGAAGCCGCATTAACCGCTCATCTGGTTATCCCGCGCGGCGAATCGGACGATGATTTTCTGCACCGGATCGCCCACGAATTGCATGAACGCTTCGGTATCGGGCATTCAACGATCCAGATCGAAAACGGGGACCACGACCTGGAATGCGTATTAGCCCCCGAGGACCGGGCATGAGCGTTCGGGCCGGTACCCTGAACATTCCGTCATTACGGGCCACGCGGTGTCAGAAGGGACGCCAGTCAAACCCGGATGGTCTGCCAGCCTCCGCGCAATACCACC
Source organism: Methylococcales bacterium (assembly GCA_050740335.1). Classification (GTDB taxonomy): domain Bacteria; phylum Pseudomonadota; class Gammaproteobacteria; order Methylococcales; family UBA1147; genus UBA1147. The sequence goes on from JBOICY010000563.1 coordinate 8,150, forward strand.
GACCATTTTCCGGCCGCCTTAATCAGGGTACTGATGTTGATCGTCCACCAGATTCCCGCGGGACCCCAGTCGAGAAAAATTGCGAAATACCAGGCGAAAGGAACTCTTAAAAGATTCCAGGGCGCGGACCATAACAGGATCGGCCGGGTGTCTCCGGATCCTTCCAGCACCCCTTCGGCCAGACTTTCACAGGCAACGAAAAGCTGTGAAAACGCGAGCACCCGCGCGTAGAGAATCGCCTCGCTCAGGACTCCGGGATCATTACTGAAAATACCGCACAACGGCTCGGCGCCGAACCAGAAAATCAAGGCCGCCGACAGACCCAGCACACTCATGAGCGGAACGGCCAGGCAAATCGTGCGCCTGGCCTGGTCCAAACGCCCGGCTCCGAGATAACGGCCGATCAGGCTCGCAACCCCTAAAGACAGTCCCCAGAAAAGCGGCCAGGTAAAGCCTTCCAGGGCCGAAAAGCCAATCCCGAGCGCGGCGTTGACCGCGGGTCCGAGAGGCGATACCGCGTAACGCAGCAAGGCCCAGTACACGAGCGCAAACAGTGCGATCCCCCAGCTCAGCGGCAATCCTACGCGGATAATCCTGCGCAGGGAATGGTCGGGGCGGAAATCCTGGAGTTGAGGACGAAACTGCCGCCAAAGCAACCAGCATCCGATTGCCACGGCGACCCCCCGGCTGATCCCGGTTGCCATTGCGGCGCCCGCGATGCCGTAATCCAAGCCGTATATGAACACAGGGTTCAACACGATATTCAGGATCGTGGCAATCAATTGCAAGACCATCACCAGCGCGGTCCGCCCGACCGCGATGAATACCGCATCAATCAGCGGAGCCAGCACCAATGGAAATCCAAAGATCGCGAGCCATCGCAGGTATTCCGTGGCCAATATCAGTACATCCTGACGCAAGCCGAGTCCCAGGCAGATCCAAGGCGCACCTAAGCCTATTCCGATCAGAACACCGGTACCGATCGTGACCGAGCCGGTCAACGCATTCCCGACGATCCTTCGGCGCTCGTCAAAATCACAGGCCCCGGTCGTTCTCGCCACGAGCGGGCCGGCGCCGGAAGCGACCACCGAATAAATCGCGAACAGGCCGATCAGGATAAAGGTACTGGATCCGACCGCCGCCTGCGCCTCTCTGCCCAACCATTGCACCGAATATTGATCGATTACCTTGAATGCATTGTTCAGCAATACTGAGGCCGCGGCGGGAATCGAGATTCGTAACAGCTCGCAGAGGGAAACCGGAGTCAAGCGCGGAGCACGCTCAGATCGTTGCGATTTCACTCAGAGAAGCAAACGCTTCCGGAATCGCCTGGCCACTCTGCCGGACCAATCCGGCCGACTCGATTTCGGGCCCTTCGTTCCCGGCATTGGCACGACGGCAAAGCGGATTCGTCGTAAATGATACAATTTTGAGATGGGTAAGGGGTCAATGGCCAAACTTCTGGAACCAGCGGGAATGGATCGATTATGTTAAATCAGCGCGACTGATCATAGGACACCGGCAGGCCGAGTGCAACTCCGGATCGCTTTTTATTAAATGCTAATCGACGAATTGAAAAGTTTAAACACGCGGGAAAATGGCCAAGCAGCCAGCCGATTGCGTCGCCGCTCGATTCTGTTGCTATTCCTGCTGAATCTGCTTTCGGCCTGTCAGAGCTTTTTCCCATCCGGATGGGATGATCGACGCGTGGAACCCGAGGAGCCAGAACCCACCGCGAATTGGGTCGAACGCCACAGATTTTCAATTGATTCCGACATCCAAATGGTTGGGCACCCGATCGTGCTGTATTCCCGTCCCGGCGACACTCTGCCCGACATCGCCCGGCATTTCGGTCTCGGATATTCCGACATCACCCAGGCCAATCCGGAAATTGAACCCTGGGCGCCGAGCCCCGGAAGCCGGATTACAATTCCTTTGCGCTTTATTCTTCCGGACTCACCTCGTAAAGGGCTCGTAGTCAACCTTCCCGATATGCGTCTGTTCTATTTCCTGCAATCCGGGAAAAAACAAGCATCCGAAGTCATTACCTACCCGATCGGGATCGGACGGGAAGGCTGGTCAACACCCACGGGCAAGACCCAAATCACCGCGAAACAGGCGAATCCGACCTGGACAGTGCCGGACTCGATCCGGCGTGAACACGAAGCGAATGGAGACCCGCTGCCCAGGGTGGTCAAGGCCGGCCCTGACAACCCGCTGGGCTTGTACGCCCTGCGCTTGAGCATCCCGAGCTATCTGATCCATGGTACCAATAAGCCCTACGGGGTCGGGATGCGAATCAGCCATGGCTGTATGCGGCTTTATCCCGAAAACATCGAGCCTCTATTCAAGGACGTTTCGGTGGGCACACCGGTCAGAATCGTCAAACAACCTTATTTGATCGCCTGGCATCGGAACATGCTGTATTTGGAGGCCCACAGCCCTCTGGAAAACGATACCAATACCCTCGGGGGCTTGAAAAAGAACCTGCTCAAAAAGATTTCCGCGGAAGCCCGTAAAACCACGACCCCGGTGGATTTCGACAGGGTCGAGCGCGTGCTTGAACAAGCCAACGGAATCCCGACCCCGATTTTGAAACACAGTCAATCCCTGGAACAAATCCTCGCCAGCGCCGATGTCATTCGACATCCTTCTCGTTTTTACGGAACTCCGGAGGTGGCGCCGATCCGGGCAGGGGACTGGACAGCTACCGCGGGCACTTTCCAGGTCAGATCCGATGCCGAAACGCTGGCCCGGATATTGCTTCATCAGGGTCCACCGATCCCTGCCAGAGTACAGGAATCGGCAAGCGGGTATGAGGTGATCCTGGGGCCTTTCGATGATCGCGAAGAGGCCGGCCTGGCCAAGAAACGTATCTTCCGGGAATTCGAGATCGATATCACGTTGATCGAACCCACTATTTAGGGCTACTTTGTCCTAATTACATCATGAGGTTTTAGCCCCTTTTGCAGATTTAATGTCAGCTTTTTTCTGAGGGGTCTGAATATTTACGAGTATTTTTTAAATAGGTTCTTTCGAAATTTAGGTCTGTAGTATAGGATAAGGAGCCTCTGATTGAATACTCCACCGGCCAGAAGACGAGGCCGTCGCCGGGCGCCTCCTCGCAGCCGATCAGCCTTCGGAAACTCCGTAACCTCCGCCGCCAGGGCTTTCAATCACGAAAAGGTCGCCCGCCTGCAGCTCGACCGTACCGGCAAACCCCAGCTCTTCTTGGCTACCGTCGGCTCGCTCCACCCAGTTGCGCCCGGTCTTGCCCGGCGCGCCGCCTGCCATGCCGAACGGCGCGATGATGCGGTTGTTGGCGAGAATCGACGCGGTCATCGGCTCGAGGAAGCGGAGGCGGCGGATGCCGCCGTTGCCGCCCTGCCACTTGCCCGCTCCGCCCGAGCCGTGACGGATCTCGTAACTTTCCAGCCGCACCGGGTAGCGCCATTCGAGCACTTCCGGGTCGGTCAGGCGCGAGTTGGTCATATGCGCCTGCACCACGCTGGCACCGTCGAAGCCCTTCCCGGCGCCGAGACCTCCGGAAATGGTTTCGTAGTACTGGTACCGGTTGTTGCCGAAGGTGAAATTGTTCATCGTGGCTTGGCTGGAACCCATCAGTCCGAGCGCGCCGTACAGTGCATTGGTGATGCACATCGAGGTCTCGACGTTACCGGCCACCACCGCCGCGGGGTATACCGGGTTCAGCATCGAGCCTTCCGGCACGATCATTTCGAGCGGCTTGAGGCAACCGGCGTTGAGCGGGATGTCGTCGTTGACCAGCGTGCGGAATACGTACAGTACCGCCGCCGTGCAGATCGACTTAGGCGCGTTGTAGTTGCTCGCGAGTTGCGGCGAGGTGCCGGTGAAGTCGATCAACGCGCTGCGCGCCGCCCGGTCGACGCGGATCTTCAGCTTGATCACGGCGCCATTGTCGAGCCGGTAGTTGAACTCACCATCCCGCAGCGCGCCGATCACGCGGCGCACCGATTCCTCGGCATTGTCCTGCACGTGCTTCATATAGGCCGCCACTACGTCCAGACCGAAGTGCGCGACCATCCTGCCGAGTTCCTGCACGCCCTTCTCGTTGGCGGCCACCTGCGCGCGCAGGTCGGCGATGTTTTGCTGCGCGTTGCGCGACGGGTAAGGGCCCGACAGCAATAGCTCGACGGTTTCCGTTTCGCGCAGGCGTCCGTTTTCGACCAGCTTCCAGTTGGTGATGCGTACGCCCTCCTGATCGATGGTCTTGGAGTCGGGCGGCACCGAGCCCGGCGTAATTCCACCCACGTCGGCATGGTGGCCACGCGAACCGACGTAGAACAGAATCCTGTCGCCGGCCTCGCCGAATACCGGTGTCACCACGGTGATGTCTGGCAGGTGGGTGCCGCCGTGGTACGGATCGTTCAGCGCGTACACGTCGCCCGGCTTGATGTTGCCGGAGTTGGCTGTCATGACGGTCTTGATTGACTCGCCCATCGAACCCAAATGCACCGGCATGTGCGGTGCATTGGCGATCAGGTTACCGTCTGCGTCGAAGAGGGCGCAAGAGAAGTCCAGCCGCTCCTTGATATTCACCGAGTAGGCAGTGTTTTGCAGCCGCAGGCCCATCTGTTCGGCGATGCTCACGAACAGGTTGTTGAATATCTCGAGCATGACCGGATCGGCCGCGGTGCCGATGGCGCGGCGCGGCGGCAGTTTCTCGATACGTTTGAGCACCAAATGATTGAGCGGCGTCACCTCGGCCTGCCAGCCGGCTTCGACCACCGTGGTGGCCAGCGCTTCGGCGATGATCGCAGGGCCCGTGACCACGTCGCCCGGGCGCATGTCTTCACGACGGAAGAGCCCGGTCTCGCGCCAGGTTCCGCCCGAGAACAAGCGTGTTTTCTCTGCCGGCTGCAATGCGCCGGGCCGCGAATCCAATCGATCGAAGCTTTCCTGTGGCGCGTCCGACACGCCAAGCACCTCGACCGAGATCGCCTCCACTATCAGCGCCTTGTCCGGCATCAGGAAGGAGTAACGCTGGCAATACGCCGCTTCGAACCCGGCATGCATCGTATCGATGGTGCCAGATGGCAGGATCAGCGCGTTGTCAGTGCCCTGGTATCGCATGTGCACATGGCGCCGGGCCTCGATGCGCTCCGCCGCCACGCCCTGCCGTTGCAGATCGTTCGAACCTTGCAGCGCCAGCTTCTCGAGCCGCGCCTCCAACTCCGGCAGTGCGCTTTCGACCAGCTTCAGTTCGACCGACTCCTCGCGCATTACACTTTGGTGGGCGAGACCCATGCCGTAGGCCGACAGCACACCGGCCAGCGGGTGGATGAAGACGCGGCACATGCCGAGCGCGTCCGCCACCAGACAGGCATGCTGGCCGCCGGCACCGCCGAAGGTAGCCAGTACGTATTCGGTCACGTCGCGGCCGCGTTGCACCGAGATCTGCTTGATCGCGTTGGCCATGTTGCCGACAGCGATCTCGATGAAGCCCTCGGCCACCTGTTCTGGCGTGCGGCGGTTGCCGGTGGCGTGAAAGATCTCGTCCGCCAGTTCCGCGAACTTGTGCACCACGGTTTCACGGTCGAGCGGCTGGTCGGCGTGCGGGCCGAATAGTTTGGGGAAGTAAGGCGGCTGGATCTTACCGAGCATCACGTTGCAGTCGGTCACAGCCAACGGTCCGCCACGGCGGTAGCTGACCGGACCCGGGTTGGCGCCGGCAGAGTCCGGGCCGACACGGTAACGTGTTCCGTCGAAGTGCAGAATCGAACCGCCGCCGGCCGCCACCGTGTGGATGCTCATGATCGGCGCACGCATGCGTACGCCGGCCACCTGGGTTTCGAATGCACGTTCGAAGTCACCGGCATAGTGCGAAACATCGGTCGAGGTGCCGCCCATATCGAAGCCGATGATCCGTTCGAAGCCGGCCCCTTCTCCGGTGCGCGCCATGCCGACGATGCCGCCCGCAGGTCCGGACAGGATCGCGTCCTTGCCCTGGAAGCGGTGCGCATCGGTCAAGCCGCCGCTCGACTGCATGAACTGCAGATTCACCCCCGGCATCTCGCGCGCCACCCGGTCCACGTAGCGGCGCAGGATCGGAGACAGGTAAGCGTCGACCACCGTGGTATCGCCGCGCGACACCAGTTTCATCATCGGGCTCGCCTCGTGCGAGGTACTGATCTGGGTAAAGCCGATCTCGCGCGCGAGTCGAGCGATGGTTTTCTCGTGTTGCTGGTAGCGGTATCCATGCATGAGCACGATGGCAAGCGATCGGAAACCCTCATTGTAAATCGCTTCAAGATCGGTGCGGGTCTGCTTTTCGTTCAGCGGCGTCACCAGCTCGCCATGCGCGCCGACACGCTCTTCCACTTCCACCACCTTGGTATAGAGCACCTCGGGCAGAATTACCTCCCGGTCGAACAGGCGTGGCCGATTCTGGTAGGCGATGCGCAGCGCGTCGCGGTAGCCCTCGGTAATAAACAGCGCGGTCGCCTCACCCTTGCGTTCGAGCAGCGCGTTGGTGGCCACGGTGGTTCCCATCCTGACTGCCTCGACCCGTTCCGGCGTGATCGGCTCGCCGTCCTTCAAGCCGAGCAGGTGGCGGATGCCGGCTACCGCCGCATCCTGGTACTGTTCGGGGTTTTCCGACAATAGTTTGTGCGTGCCCAAGGTACCGTCCGGACGTTTGGCGACGATATCGGTGAACGTGCCGCCACGGTCGATCCAGAATTGCCAGCGGTTCACTTGATTTACAGGACTATTTTCAGATATTTATTAGCGTGGTTTAGAGGATTTAGGTTCCTTTTGTCCTTCGCTCAGGACAATCCTCTGAATAGTCGGGCCTTCGATAGAGTCCGAGTCGTATGGGTTTAGCCGCACGCAATCGCCGCGTCAGACGGTGCTTCAATACGCGAACACCCGAAGGTTTTCTTAAACGTTCGTGGTATACTAAGCGACCCGTCGGTGGAAGTGATCCGGCGGGTATCATAACACGGTAGCGGCAAAGCATCTCCGCGCAACGAACCGTGCCGCCAAATTGTTCGTTGCCTTCGATTGGCGTTACCAACGTACTCCCCGTACGGGAATTTGTTCTATTTTTTAATCCCACTAGAGGGAACCATATGCCTCACTCTACTCTACTTTTCTGGATTCTGGCTTTCGGTTTGTTCCAGATTCCGGTGGTTGACGCGGTCACCTCGCTGCCGAGTTCGGAACGCGTAACGCTCGGTGCCGCGGAACCCTTCTGCAACATGACCGGATACAGCGATTGGCGCAATGCTCAGGTGGTCGAAGGCGTCGAAATTCAGGAGTCGGAAGTCTGTTCGCCGGACAATCCCTTCGAGATCGCTCTGTTCGTGAAGGGTACCAACAATATCTCGATGGATACACTCATGGATACCAACATCAGTCCCGACGCGGTGGTGAAAAAGGATGATGTGGACGGCGACGGTGATCCCGATGATATCACCATTCGATTGGAAGTTATGGAGCTGAACGGTCGTTCGCCCGATTTCGACGGGTTGGTTCCGACCTACGACATTGCCCCCGGGATTCAACCCGGATTCTGGGTTTTTGCACCGAAGACTCGGGATATGTCCACCGATGGATTCGCGAGCATCCAGGCCAATCCGACGCTGCGGGTCCCGTCACCGGTGATCCGCGTCGAACAAGGCGATACGGTCCACTTGATTCTCGAAAACGCTCATTACATGCCCCATTCGATCCACCTGCACGGGGTCGACCATCCGTATATGGACCATGGCGGCAGCGGCAACGACGGGGTCGGACAGACCAGCGCGATGGATGTCATGCCCGGGGAGAAAAAGACCTATACGTTCAAACCCAGACAAGCCGGATCGATGTACTATCACTGTCACGTTCAGCCCCACGTGCATATCCCGATGGGGCTTCAAGGCTTGTTAGTTGTGGAAGAAAACCGCCCGAACAACTGGGTGCAGACCTTCAATATCGGCGCCGGACAGGTTCGCCATCCTTCGGTCGCGGTCCGGGAAAAGTACGCTCGTGAATATGACCTGCATTACCAGTCGGCGGACAAGGAACTGCATCGATTGATTCAGAAATACAATGACCCCCGTCTGATCAGCTGGGCGATCAATCAGCAGTATGACAGCACCGACGCGACCGACGACTATTTCATGCTCAATGGCCGGGCATTTCCCTATACCCTGCGTGAGTCCTTGATCGTTGCGGACAAAAACCAGAAAATCAAATTGAGAATCCTGAACGGCCACACGGAAGCACTCGCGCTGCATATACACGGCCACAAGCCGACTGCGACGCACTACGACGGTGTCGACAATGGCGCTCCCGGAAGGATTACCCGCGACGTGCATGCCATGGCTCCCGCGCAGCGCTTGGATCTGGAACTTGAAACCACCGACGACGGGTTGCATAGTTTCGGAGCCGGGGTTTGGATGTTTCACGATCATACCGAGAAAGCTTTCACGACCGACGGCATGGGGGAAGGCGGCAGCCTCAGTCTGGTGGTCTACAAGAATTATCTTCAGCCCGATGGAGCGGTGTCCCTTCATGGGAGCGATCTAGCGCCATTTTTCACCAAGGAATTCTGGCAGCGCGGCTATCCGGTCTGGCAGGAATTGGACAAGAACAATGCGCTCGGAATGCCCGAAGGGCTGGTTCCGCAACCGGTTGCGACCAAAGCGGCATACTCCTCCAACGCGGAACTGCGTTTGGGTATGGCCTCCTCTGGGCAACAAGGACCAGCGGTCGGAGGGGGCGGGTCTTGGTTCGGGCAGTTGATTGCCGGAATCGTGATCGGATTGCTTGCTTATTTCGGCGTCAACGCACTGCAGAGTAGAAAGTTGCTGCCGTTTAAATAAGCTACGGTACTCTCGATTTATACTCGTGCCCCGCGGGGCGGGATTCGAATCCCGCCCCGCACACGGGTCAAGCACCGGGTTCCGGATATTCAGAACCGCCGAATCCGATCCCGAACCAAGCATCCAGTATCGTATGCGCGTCTTCAATTCCGATCTTTTTCAACGCGGAAAACAATTGGATGCTCGCCTGAACTCCGCTGGTTTCAAGCTCCTTTCCGACTTGTACTAATGTCGTTTTCGCGGCACCAAACTTGATCTTGTCGGATTTGGTCAGGAGCACGTGGAACGGTGTGCGGCAAACCCCGCACCATTCGATCATCTGTTGATCGAAGGGCGTCATCGGATGGCGGATATCCATGATCAGGAATATGCCGCACAGGGATTTTCGCTCGTCGAAATATTGTTGCATGGCGAGGTGCCATTGTTTTTGTATTTGCCGGGATACTTTGGCATAGCCGTAACCGGGCAGATCGACCAAGCGGTGCTCCTGGTCGATTTCAAAAAATACCAATTGCCGGGTGCGACCCGGAGTTTTGCTGGTGCGCGCGAGCAGTTTCTGCGAGGTGATCGCATTGATCGCGCTGGATTTCCCCGCATTCGAGCGGCCCGCGAAAGCGATTTCAAGGCCCGCGTCGGGAGGCGCGAGTTTCACATGCGGGGCACTCAGCAGGAAGTTCGCGTTTCGATAAAGGTCGTTCATGGTTTGGTGCGCGGCCGGGTAATAGAGTACAATTCTGGCTCAATTTTTTAGCTATTCCGGGGGGAGTTCGGACAATGAGCAGAGCGATCGGGTGTTTGTTCTTTTGCGCCATTATTGTCGGCTACGGCAGCATAGCATATAGCGCGGGTAATGCTAATGCAGGAAACACGAAATCGGCGGCCTGCGCGGGCTGTCACGGACCGGACGGCACCAGTATGGCACCCCTGTTTCCGCGCCTGGCCGGACAACACGCGAAATACCTGAGCCGTCAGCTCTCCGATTTCAAAAGTCAGAAAAGAACCGATCCCTCGATGCAGGCGATGGCTGCCGGGTTGTCCAGCCAGGAAATCGAAGACCTGGGTGCATTTTATGCCGCCCGCAAGCCCGCATATCCGGCAAGCGGTAAACAGCAATCCACCGGCAATGACCAGGATACCCGGGTGACCGAAGAATCGCTTGCCGCGGGTAAAACGGTGTTCATCGCGGGCAACGAAGCAACCGGCGTGGCGGCCTGCGGCGCCTGCCACGGCCCTGCAGGCGAGGGCAATGGTCCGGCCGGTTTTCCCATGCTCAAAGGTCAGAATCTGCCATATCTGATCAAGGCGCTGAACGATTTTAAGGAAGGCATACGCAGCAACGATGATGGGGCCATGATGCGAACGATCGCCGGAAAGATGTCAAAGGCCGAAATCAATGCGGTGTCGGCCTATCTTTCGAAATTGCGCTAGGGCCACTCCGGACCCGGTCCTTTCCGGAAGCACAAGCATCCAGGAGACTTCAAAAATGCAAACTCTACGGTTACTCGGGATTATTTTGGGACTTTTTTCCGCATCCGCGATCCTGGCTCAGGAAAATGAATTCCCGGATGTGAGCAAGGGGGAGGGTTACGAGAAGATCGTTCCACCTCAACCGACGCAGGAAAAGGATAAAGTCGAAGTCATCGAGTTTTTCTGGTACGGGTGTCCGCACTGCTACACGTTCGAGCCCTTTCTTAACCAGTGGGCTAAAAATCTTCCCGCGAACGTCCAGCTGATCAAGCAGCCGGCGATATTCGATCCGAAATGGGCATCCGGAGCACGCGCCTATTTTGTAGCGGAAGCATTGGGCGTGACCGATCAGGTTCACGCCGCGATCTTCGATGCGATCCAAAAAGAGCACAGACCACTCGCGACCGAGGATCAACTGGCCGAATTTTTCGCCGAGCGTGGGGTGGACAAGGAAGATTTTCATCAGGCCTATAACTCATTTATCGTTACTACGCGCATGAGGCAGGCGGAAAGTATGCCCGAACGATACGTTGTGACCGGGGTACCTGCCATCGTGATCAACGGGAAATACCGCAGTAACGGTACGCTCGCTAAAACCTATCCGGGATTGATCTCGGTTATGAACGCACTGATTCAAATCGAATCCGGGGCCATGAAAAGCCCCTGGGATTGACCGAATTGCCCGGGGTTGAAAGTTGGAAGCCTGGAAAATTATTCGGCGTCTTTAGTGTATTGCTTTTAACCCTCTCGGTTGCGAAGCGGATTTCGCCCGCCGATTTATCTTACGAGAGACAACTCTCCGATACGATCGCCCGGTCGGTCAGAGAGGCTCAGCCAGTTTGGCTGAATCTGGATCAAGGCTCCTTTCTTTCGGTTTTTCTCGAGGCGGCAAGCCCGGAGGTCCGGGGAGCGGTTCTGATTGTTCCCGGAATCTCGGAACATGCGGATTCGAGAGGCCTGGTCCGTTCACTGCGAACGGCATTTCCGGCCCATGGCTGGAGCGCGCTGACTTTGCAGATGCCGGTTGGCAAGCCGGATCGGGACTTGAAAAGCCATCTCTCTTCGGTGCAAGGCTCCGGCGCCAGAATCAAGGCGGCTGTGGATTACCTCGCGACCAGGAACGTCAAACAGTTTGTCTTGATCGGACACGGTCTCGGTGCGTGGACCACTGTGGATTATTTGACTTCCGATCAAAAGCCTGCCGCGAATGCCGTGGTGCTGGCCGGAATGCCCGTATTCCCTGACGATCCGTCCCTCGACCCGCAGATAGAGACGCTGAAAAACATCGAGATCCCCGTGCTGGATATTTACGGAAGCCGGGATCTGGATTCCGTGATTGATACCGCCGGATTACGCCGCCAATGGATGAAGAAAAACGAGGCCTTCCGCCAACTGGAAATCGCCGGTGCGAACCACGAGTTCCAAAGCGAGACCGAATTGGTGTTCAAGCGTATATACAGCTGGGTCACGCATAACACGCCGCCGATCGATGTCGAAAAATAAATCAGCCGGGAACTCGCCGCTTTTTGGGGCCGGTATTGCGGCGGACGCGAATAGCCGGCATCTTATCGACCGCCGTCCGGCTCAACTTTCCACGACGAGGTCGAGAACCATTCCTTCAGGGATTCAAAATCCTGTGGGCGGGTAATGAAATAGCCCTGCGCCTCGTCGCAACCCAAGTCTTTCAGAGCATCGAAAATTACCTTGGTCTCGACGCCTTCCGCGACAACTCGAAGGCCCGGATTGTGGCCGAGGACGATGACCGATCTCACGATCGCGGTGTCGTTTTTGTCGGTCAGTTGGTC
>JBOICY010000564.1:0-3629 GCA_050740335.1 Methylococcales bacterium
AAACCGCCTGCACGGTTCGGAGGGCGGGGAGGACGATAATCCTTCCCGACCCCTGTCGATCTCGAAAAATATGGATCAGTAATCTGACAAAGTAGAATTAATCCTGGGTCTTTGGTATTTGAAAAGTGATGAGAAATTGAGGCGGGCGGTTTCGCTATCCTATGAAATCGAAAAGATACCCATGAGTTTTTATTTTGTTTCTATTTTCAAGTATTTTTTCAGCTTCAATTGCCCTGTGATGGCGCGCGTTATTTTTGACCCGGATTATGGATTTCGCTATGCTTTGGATGACCCGCTTGGAGTGTTTCCCACGTCATGACCACCATCGCCTTCGATACCCTGAAGTTCGCCAAACGACTCAAAGAGGCCGGATTCACCGAGCAGCAGGCCGAGGCGCTGGCCGCGGCCGAGGCGGAGTTCATCGAAGAAAACCTTGCCGGCAAACGCGATCTGAAGGAAACGGAGGCCGCTCTGAAGCGGGATATCAAGGAGAATGAGGCCTCTCTGAAACGGGATATCAAGGAACTTGAGGTCGCGTTGAAACGGGATATGGAAACGCTGGTAGCCACGTTGCGCAACGAGATCAAGCAGCTTGACCTCAAAATCGAACAACTTCGTTCCGAGCTTGTTCGGGAGGTGAAGCAGCTTGACCACAAGATCGAACAAGTTCGTTCCGACCTTGCCCGGGATATAAAGCAGCTTGACCTCAAGTTCGAACAGCTTCGCTCCGATCTCGCGCGCGACCTGAAAGACATTGAATATCGCATGACCATCAAACTGGGGGCGATGCTGGTAGTGGCAGTAGGGGCGATGGCGGCGCTCGTGAAAATCCTGTAAGTGACCGGTTCCATTCCCGGTGACCATCCGCTTCGTTTCGGGCAACCCTCATACGATCGTTCCCAGGCGGGCCGAAAAATGAAATCGCCCACAAACTTCTTGAACTGATCCAAACGTCCCTTTATAATTATTTGTTGTTTTGGAGGGGAGTTTTTGTGAGAGCGGGAGATCCATTCTTCGCGATCTGGAAAATTCTGGCCGTCCAGGCAAGCGTAACGATCGCCCTGCCAGCTTTACTGCTGGTGTTTTTCGGTTGGCCGGAAGCCCGTTCGGGGTTTCTGGGCGGAATGACTGCTTTGATACCCAATGCCTGTCTAGCATTGCGAATCGCCGCCACGAAAGGGAAAACCGCAAATGAGATGGTGCGCGCTTTTTACTCGGGCGAATCGATAAAAATAATCATTACGGCCGGGTTGTTTATTTTTGTATTTCAATTACCGAATATTTTGTACGGGCCGCTGTTTGCTGTGTTCATAGCGGTCATTTTTGTGTTTTGGTTCGCACTGCTTTTTAGTCGAACCGAGGGCGAATGAGGAAAGATGTCAACTGAAACCCATGAAACGGGCGGAGCGACCGGATATATCGTTCACCATTTAACGCCGCTCTCGGCCGGAGAGGGCTTCTGGACCCTGCATCTCGATACGCTGTTTTTTTCCATTTCCGTTGGAGCGTTTTTTCTGTTCTGGTTTTACAAGGTGGCCTGTAACGCAACCTCCGGAGTCCCGGGCGGACTGCAGAACTTCGTCGAAATGATCGTCGAATTCGTCGACACGCAGGTCAAGGACAGTTTCCACGGCCGAAGCAAGCTGATCGCGCCACTCGCGCTGACCATATTTATCTGGGTCTTCCTGATGAATTTCATGGACCTTTTCCCGGTTGATCTGTTGCCGATGCTGGGTTCGGTAATGGGGATCGGTTACTTGCGTGTCGTGCCGAGTGCCGATCTCAATGCGACCTTCGCGATGTCGATCAGCGTGTTTATCCTGGTTATCGTCTACAGCGTGAAAATAAAAGGCGTGATTGGATTCAGTAAAGAATTGTTGTTTCAACCCTTCGGCCCCTGGCTGTTGCCTTTCAATCTTCTGTTAAAGATCGTTGAAGAACTTGCCAAACCGATTTCTCTCGGGCTTCGACTATTCGGAAATCTATACGCGGGAGAGCTGATCTTCATCCTGATCGCTTTGTTGCCCTGGTGGATCCAGCCGCTGTTGAGTTTCCCCTGGGCACTATTTCATATCTTCATCATAACGCTGCAGGCTTTTCTATTCATGGTTCTGACAATCGTGTATCTGAGTCTGGCGCATGAGGATCATTAAACGTTTGAATGAACGGTTTTATTTTTTGTTAACATCATCTTTATTTTCGGGAGGCAACATGGAACTCGCAGAATTAGTCGCAAACGTACAGGGTATGACCGCAATCGCAGTAGGCCTGGTTCTCGGGATGGGTGCCATGGGCACCGCGATCGGTTTCGGATTGCTCGGTGGTCGTTTTCTCGAGGGCGCCGCGCGCCAGCCGGAAATGGTCCCGATGCTGCAGGTAAAAATGTTTATCGTTGCCGGTCTGCTCGACGCGGTGACCATGATCGGTGTCGGTTTGGCGCTGTTCTTTACCTTTGCAAATCCTTTCCTTTCGGCAGTCCAGGCAGCGGCAGGCAGTTGATCAAAGCCCGATCGTTCTAATTCTCTTTCAGTTACGAGGACAGCATTGTGAGCATCAATTTGACCCTGATCGGTCAGATGATTACGTTCATGCTTCTGGTATGGTTTACCATGAAGTACATCTGGCCGCCTTTAATGAAGTCCCTCGAAGAACGCAAGAAGAAAATCGCGGAAGGTTTATCAGCCGCGGAACGCGGGCGCCACGATATGGAGCTTGCCGAAAGACACGCTGCTGAACTCCTTAAAGAAGCAAAAGACCAGGCCGCGGAAATCGTAAATCTGGCACAAAAACGAGCCTCCGAGATCGTCGAGGATTCCAAGCAGGACGCTAAAACAGAGGGTGCGCGACTTCTGGCGGCGGCGCAGGCCGATATCGAACATCAGATTCAGCAGGTCAAGGATGGTTTGCGCCAACAGGTTTCCGAGCTTGCAATCAGCGCGGCCGAGCAGATCCTGCAAAAAGAGGTGGATCGCAAGGCTCACGCCGAAATGATCAAATCGGTTGCGGCAAGACTCGACAAGGCCTGACAATGAGTGAATTGGCGACATTGGCCCGGCCCTATGCCGAAGCCGTTTTCAAACACGCGAAAGAGACCGGCACGGCACAGCAATGGTCGGATAATTTGAAGTTTCTTGCAATTGCCATGGAAGAGCAAAAGCTGGCTGCGGCGGTCGATAACCCCAGAGTGGCAAAGTCCCGAGTGACCGATTTTCTGCTCGAAATCGGCCAGGCTTATCTTTCCGATGAGGGCGGGAATTTTGTGCGTCTGCTCGTGGAAAACAACCGTCTGAATCTGGTATCCCCTATTCAATCACTGTTCGATGCCTATCGGGCTCAGGATGAGGGAACCATCGAAGCCGAAGTCAGAACCGCCTTCCCGTTGAACAAAGAAGCCGAAAAACAGCTCGCGAAGACCCTCGAAATTGTCCTCAAACGCAAGGTTCATTTCAAGGTCGAGGAGGATAGATCGTTGATCGGGGGCGTAGTCGTTCGCGCCGGTGATACCGTGATCGATGCCTCGATACGCGGACAGCTTCAAAAATTAGCCACGCGACTCTACAGCTAAACTGAGACAGAATTATGCAATTAAACCCATCAGAAATCAGTGACCTCATCAAAAAGAGAATCGA
>JBOICY010000565.1:0-2897 GCA_050740335.1 Methylococcales bacterium
GTCATGGGATTATCGTTGTGCTAAGGTGGTTTCGAACTGATCTATCAGGGCCTGAATGGCTTGATGCTTCATTTTCATCGCCGCCTTGTTGACGACCAGTCTCGAACTGATATTCTCGATCAATTCCAAAGGCTCGAGTCCGTTGGCTTTGAGCGTGTTTCCGGTATCGACCAGATCCACGATGCAATCGGACAAACCGACCAGAGGCGCGAGTTCCATCGATCCGTACAGCTTGATGACCTCGACCTGACGTCCTTTTTTAGCAAAATAATTCTGCGTGGATTTCACATATTTGGTCGCGACCCGGATACGCCCCCCGACAACCTCGCGGTCCACGGGCGCCGCGGTCATCAGGCGGCAACGAGCTATTCCGAGGTCCAAGGGCTCGTACAATCCCGCGGAATCATGTTCCAGTAAAACGTCCTTACCGGCAATTCCGAGTTCGGCGGCTCCGTACTCGACAAAGGTGGGTACATCGGCCGCCCGGATGATCACGAGCCGGATGTCGTCCCGGGTCGTTGCCAGGATCAGTTTACGGCTGGTATTCGGATTCTCCACCGGCCGAATGCCGGCCGCGGCCAAAAGAGGCAAGGCTTCTTCGAATATTCTGCCCTTTGAAACGGCGATCGTCAGCATGAAAATAAAACCAATTTACGACCTGAACGACCTCAAAGCCCCCGGTAGTATTTCAAGGATGGTACCCGGCGGATTTCCGCCCCCAACTGGGCCAGTTTCTCCTCGATACACTCGTATCCCCGATCGATATGATAAATCCGGTCGACGATGGTATGGCCTTCGGCGACCAGCCCGGCCAGCACCAGGCTCGCCGAGGCCCTTAAATCGGTCGCCATGACCGGTGCCCCGGTGAGCCGGAGAACCCCGGTACAGATCGCGGTATTCGACTCGAGATGAATCTTGGCACCCATGCGCTGCATCTCTTGAACATGCATGAAGCGATTCTCGAAGACCGTTTCGGTCATCACGCCGACCCCTTCGGCGATCGTGTTCATCGCGGTGAGTTGCGCCTGCATATCGGTCGGAAACGCGGGATAGGGCGAAGTACGGACGGAGATCGCTTTCGGACGCCGCCCCTTCATATCCAATTCGATCCAGTCCTCTCCGATCCTGATCTCGGCACCCGCCTCGCGAAGTTTGGCCAATACCGCGTCCAGAAGATCCGGGCGGGTCCCCTTGACCCTGATCTTGCCTCCGGTCATCGCGGCGGCCACCAGATAGGTCCCGGTTTCGATGCGGTCCGGCAGGATATTGTAATGAAGACCGTTTGCCGACAGGGAATCGACCCCCTTGATCTCGATTACATGAGTGCCGGCGCCTTCTATCCGGGCGCCCATTGCGTTCAGAAACTGAGCGAGGTCGATCACTTCCGGTTCACGCGCGGCATTCTCGATGATTGTTTTCCCTTCGGCCAGAGCCGCGGCCATCATCAGATTTTCGGTCCCGGTCACAGTGACCAGATCCAGAACCAGGCGGCAACCCTTCAAACGAGCGGCTTTGGCCTTGATATAGCCTCGCTCGACACTGATTTCCGCTCCCATGCGGGCCAGACCGTCGAGGTGGATGTTGACCGGACGGGTTCCGATCGCGCAACCGCCGGGCAGCGATACGTTGGCCTGACCGAAGCGCGCGACCAAGGGCCCGAGCACGAGAATCGAGGCCCGCATCGTCTTGACGACTTCATAAGGAGCATCGAAACAATGGATGGTGCTGGAATCCACCTCGATGTTCATTTTCTCATCCACCATAAGCTGGACTCCCATTCCCCCGAGCAGCTCCATGGTCGTCGTGATATCGTGCAGATGGGGAATATTGCCGACCACGACCGGGGTCTCAGACAGGAGCGATGCCGCGAGAATCGGCAGCGCGGCGTTCTTCGCGCCAGACACCCGCAATTCTCCCCTCAGGACATTACCTCCGGAAATTAATAACTTATCCATTCAAGCCACTCGAAAAATCGGAAGGCATCGTTACGAAACTTCGCATCCGGATTGAATACCCGACAACCGTGATTCGCATAATGGCAGCAAGGTGTCCAATTCGGTCATGCGCGCAATATCGCGCATCTGCTCGGGCATATTCAGGAAGCAGATTTCGGTATTGCCGCGCTTGGCCCTGTCCATCCACTCGACCAGCAAGGCCAATCCCGCGCTGTCCGCACGATGCACCCGGCCAAGGTCGATGTTGAGCACCGGATAGCCGTCGAAGCTCAGCGCGGAGGACTGAGCCAGCAAACGGTTGACCGTCGCAAAACTCATTTCCCCGTCGATCGAAAACCCGCCGTCGGTCTGCTCGATCGCCGCGTTGCTCACTCCGGCTTGGCCTCATCTGTCTTCTTCAGTTCGTCTGTTTTACTGAACAGAAACTGTCCGATGATTTCCTCCAGCACCAGAGCTGACTGAGTGTACTCGAACTGGTCGCCATTCTGCAGATATTCCTCGGCGCCTCCGGGTTCCAGACCGATATACTGCTCACCGAGCAGACCCGACGTGTAGATCCCTGCGGAGGTATCTGCGGGCAAGGTATCGTAGATCGGATTGATCTTCATTTCCACAACCGCCTGATAGGTCTTTTTGTCATAATCGATCGCGGAAACCCTGCCGATCCGGACCCCGGAAACCGTGACCGGAGAACGGACTTTCAAGCCGCCGATATTTTCGAAACGAGCGACCAGGCGATAACTGTCTTCATTATCGAAACTGCTCAGGTTACTGACCTGCAGGGCCAGAAAGAACAGGGCTCCGATCCCGGCGAAGACCAAAAAGCCCACCCATGCCGCAAGCGTTTTCGAATAATGCATACTAGAAATCTCCGAACATCAAGGCGGTCAGCATAAAATCCAGCCCTAGAACCGCAAACGCGGAATGCACCACGGTACGGGT
>JBOICY010000566.1:0-16109 GCA_050740335.1 Methylococcales bacterium
CAGAAATCCAGGGGTGTTTGCTCATTGGTAGATTTAAGGTTGAATGATAAGAGCCGGATGAAGCGAGAGTTTCACGTCCGGTTCTGTGAGAACCTCAAGGGGCAGTTCCTTGGGGTTACTCGACCAACATTAATAACCGCTGTATACATACCCTTGCGCGGTCCGTTTTCCACTTTTGATATCGCCGTCGCTTTGTCGACAGGGCGATGCCCCTCTGAAAAAGCCAATTCCCGCGCTAAGAATGGTTTTACCATCTCGTGCAGCTGACGAATCGTCATTCCGCCGCCGCTTTTGATCTGTTGGATGTTTACTGTACGGGTAAAAGCTTCTTCCTTCAGAGGAGATTGAAATCCCGACATTTCCAGATAAACAGTTTCATGCTCCTTGACGTAAACCATGGATTGCAGATGTTCGCCGAATTCTTTTGCGCTTTTTACGGCAAACTGCGCGCCATCCGGTTGGGTAATCCAATATGCGTTTCCCTGCTGTTGGACATGCATAAAGATGAAATGACGATTATGTTGGTTAATGCGCCGAATGTTGAGCCGGCGTTCAATTTGAGGGAAGCTACCCTGCGGTACCATGGCATATTGCCAGGTGGATTGATCGGGAACCCGGGCACTGAGCAATTCCTTTCTGAATCTATTCAACTGATCGGACCACCCTTGGTGGAAAAATTTGGGATCCGAAGGTATTTCAATACCAACTCCGCCACAACTGGGCAGCCATAATCGGAGAACACTGTAACCGTCGGGAAAATCCCGCCGCTGTTCGAATTTTTTCAGTGCGGGTCGTCCGGGAAGCTGTCGATCGACCTTGATCACAGTCAATGGGAACCGGTCCAACAGAAAATTCAGATCCAGCCCCGCGTCGTGATCAGCCGCTTGGGTCTTGAGAATCTGTGCAAGAGCGAACAACCGGAACAAGTTCTCCAGCTCCCGATAGACCGGTCGAGAACTCGCTATTTTGTCGAAGAGCCGCGAAACCGTCTAGGCAAACTGTTGTGCAGGCGGATCCGCGCGCTCGCTTCGCGCGTATTCGCCCCTTTTACCTAAATAGGTCGCTTCTGTAAGAAGGTGTACAGGGCTGTCTACCAACAGGATGATATCCTGACTTTTCTCATACCACTGCTCACCGGGATAGAACCAAAATTGGTTCATGCCGCCTATCGAAATGGTGGGCGCTTGGTTTTTTTGCACAGCCTTGCCGACTGCATCGAACTTGACGTCCATCAAGCTCATGAAGCCAGGTATATCCACCGCATCCACGCCATCCACCAGTCTCTTTATCGAATAGTCCGCATCGACCATCACGCGGGCAAAGCCCGAATCGAAGGGCACGCCCATCATCCTGATGTTTTGCGGCTGCTTGCATACCCGATCCCATTGCTTCAACTCGGGTTCAATTTGCTCGAAGTCAGGATTCCCCTGAAAACGTTGAGCGATCCGTTCCAACTCGTTGAAGGTGCCGGGATCCGGATCGATGGACGTGCCCGGGTAGGCATATTGATAAGTATTATCCTGCAGGGGCGCATATTTCAATCAAGCGTTTCGCAAAGCAATGATGAAATGCTCCACATTGAGCGGTGGCCGATCCGGCAACGATTGACCGAATACAATGATGTCCTGATTGGGGCGGTCGATAAGGTAGCCCATAATGTGCGTAAGACCTTCAAACGGCATCAGTTTCGATGGGCAGTCGGTCGGTTTCCGGCATGCCTGAAGCTTTTCCTGTAAACCTCGCAGGGAAACGGCTTGAACCGCTGAAGCCGAGGTATCCTGATTGCCAATGGCAGTCTCTTCAACGACTTTTTGCTGGGGTATTTCTTGCGGGGCTACCTCATTTGATAGCGTCGCTGGTACGGGGAAGTTTTGTCCGGCGGTTGCCACTGAGGACCCGGCCAACGGCAGCCTGGACGGTGGGGTGGAAGAAATCTGGAAAATGAAAGAGGTGGTAGCGAGGAGGGCAACCACCAGGATGCCGATACCCAAGTATTTCGAACTAAGCCTGAATCCCCCCGAGTTGGCCGGAGTGATGTACTCGGTTCGACCGCAGCCAGGGCAAATCGGCGAATCGGGTTCGGACCAGGAAAACCGCCTTTTGCCGTCTGCAAAGCTACAGCGCCCACGATTTCCGCAAGAATATTGTGCCACCTAACTTTCCTCTTCGACTAAGGTTACGGCAGGCGATCTACCGCCTGGAATTCCAGCCGGGCGGATCCAGTCGAAACATTGCTTTGCAGGCTTTCTTCGGTTTTGGCCAAACCATTACCTTGGATTATCAACGATTCCACCAAGTCCGATAAATGAACAGTCTTGGTTTTCAAACGTTCGCAATCAGGCCCTTCCTGGCAAGGTTCTTCCGCTGCAGACCACTCCTTAAGCAGGCCCAAGTCGAAACTGCCTCCGACAAATCTTAGCTGTTCGCGAATCTCAATACTCGTCTCATCAGTGGTTTGTCTGGCTCTGGCATCGAAAATTCCTGCGCGCACCCGGTCTATGGTGATTTGGATAAATTTGTTTCCATCCTGGCCGATTTCCTTGCTGACTTGGACGGCACCCTCGTTTTGAATTCCGCGCATCTCGCCGGCTTGGACTTCTCTTTCCAGGCCCATGGGATCGGCTTCCAGTGGATAGCTCAAACGAACCGCTGTGATGTTTCCATCCTCCCAATCCCAAAACAGGTTTTTACGCTCGCCTCTTTTCCCGCATTCTTTAAGAAAGTAGAGATGCAGTCCTTGCGTCTTGAAGCAATTCTCCGGAACCGGCGCTCCGTCGACGGGATTTTTTGGAAGACGGCGGCCGGCACCGGCCTGGCCCTCCGCCTCCAGTCGCTTGAGGCTCTCTTCGTAGCGCAGGTTGACGTAACTCAAAACCGCTTGCCGGGAATTGCCGAGTTCAGTCAATGGTGTCGGGCGATCAACGAAAACGGGCCGGTCCGGATCGATCGCGGCGTTCACTGGAAGCAACTCGATGGCGATCATCGCGCTTGCACTCCCGTCATTGCCCCTCAGTTTGTTCAAGATCAAAGTGACCCAACTGCGCGCCAAATCCGAATTCTTTGAATGCCAGAAAAGGTATAGGGGCCGTTTCCCGTTTGCTATGGGCAAACCCGGCCGATTCGTTTCCGGAAAATAGTATTTTCCATCGAAGGCGGAGCGAATGCCGATGATACCGGCCGAGGAATTGAATATCGAATTGGAGGAATCACGGAGAAATGCTCGCCGAACTTCTGGACAAATTCATATCGGTTACCCGCACCACCTTGGCCCCCGCCACCATCGAAGATGAAATCGGTGATTAGCAGGGTTAACCCGGCGTGGTTGACATCCGAAGAGAAAATCTTTTCCATCTTGCTGTCCAAGGCTCTAAAGATGCAATCGCGGTTCCTGGAGTCACTGGAAGATTTGACCCGTCCTGCCTTGATCCGCTCCAGTTCCTGTAGTGCAGCGCTACCGTTCCCGCGGTTATTTTTTAAGTCCGATAGAAAAAACACGGATAACGGCTCACCGACGGCGGCAATGGATATCAGGGCGCTCAAGAGCCTCTCATATTCCGTGGCCGATGTTTTGGAAAGATATGGGCACATTCCCTGCGAATCGTCAATAACGATGGCCACCGGGTCGGCACGGGCAGTTTCCGATAAGCCGAAAATCAACACCAAAGACGCAGCAAGAACATTTCGAATGGATTTCATTTTATTACTCTCGCGACAGTTTCTATTTTTCTTTTTTATATCACTTTGAAGCCCTGCTCGCGCAGCGAAATGATTAGAGCCATTGCGAGCCATCAGATTCTCCTCGGCCTAGTCCATAATTTTCCCTGAAGTACTCCCAAGCCGCACCAAATCGAGCCTGGGTTTCGGTCACGCATCGAAGCTACCCAGGCGGTCAGTAGCTACTGTTTCTGGTCGAACGATTCGAAGGATCGGGAAGGCCGGGGAGACCGCCGGAAGTTTCGATGCTGCCCTTCGTTACCACGGTGAGCCTGGCTTGGCCGCGGCGCATTTCGACCACCGCAGGTTTCGTGATTTTCGTGATGGATTCGGAAATCTTGCCGCCGTCAAAATAGACCGTTACCGTGGGAGAATGTACAATTCCTGGCGCGACGAAAAGGACGCCCCGTGTCGCATCTCTCTGATCGGCAGGTCTATTCCCGATCAGAAGGTAATACCAGCCCGCATGGACAACCTCGGTTTCCAGGGAAAGGTCGTAGGCGCGGCAATCGCCCATTCTTTTGCCGAAGTCACGGTCGAGCCTGGCATTGACATTCGCGCACAAGGCCTTGGCGGTCATAGAGGTTTCACTGGCTTTGCGTATTTCGTCGAGGATTGGCACCGCGAGCAGATCGATGGTTATCGTCCTGGCAGCGGGAGGGGGCGGATCGCGATACCCCCGGGTTAAATGGAGTTCCGGGGGTGCGGAGTTCGTCGCCGACATGCGATGCCAATGGGCTTTCGTCGTGCGAACGCGGGGGCTTTGGCTCCGGTGGACACCGGGTCGGGGTCGATTCGGTGGTCTCATCGCGTGC
Source organism: Methylococcales bacterium (assembly GCA_050740335.1). Lineage (GTDB taxonomy): Bacteria > Pseudomonadota > Gammaproteobacteria > Methylococcales > UBA1147 > UBA1147. Next base: position 4,530 of record JBOICY010000566.1, read on the forward strand.
CCTGGCGGCCCGTGCGTTCTCGGTTTGCAGGAGCGCCAGATAGGTTCCCAGCCGTTTCACGCGCTCGTGCAGTTTGGCCGTGGTATGGTTATCGGATAGCCGATCCTGCTTCATGCGTTCGATCTCTTCCCATAGTCTTTCGGTCTCGTCCCGGAGTTTTTTCAGTTCGTGGTCTCGATCCGGGGTAATGGGGTAGTGTGGAATGCTTTCTCTCAGAAACCACCCGACCGCGAATCCAATCGGGGTGCAGACAGCGATAACCGCCAGGATCCACGGGAAAATGGACGGGCGGGGCCTAATGGCATCGATCAGGGCCTTGGCATTCGCAACCGCTTGGCCCGCCGTCTCTAATTCCGCGTCCACATCCTTCTTCTTGATATGATCGGCGATGTTGTCCCAGTTCATGGAGGTCAAGGCTTCGTTCGCTTTCTTCAGTTCCTCCTCGGCCGGCATCTGTTTCTGCCGGGCTCGAGCCACCGACTTGGCCTGCTCAGGCGGATCCTGGTCCTTGGCGGTTTCCGCCAGGTTCGTTGCCTCGTCGACCAACCTCTGCGCCTCTTCCGTGCGTTCCTTCGCTGCCCTGGCCTTGCCAAGACCGACTGGGAGTTTTTCCACTCGTTCTACCGACTGGCGGGCTTCAATCACTTTTTGTTCAGCACCTTGGAATGCGTCCTCGGCCTCTTTTTTTTGCGGCCCGTCAAGCATCGTCGCCCAGCCTTTCGGAGCGCTTTCGAGTTCACTTTGGGCTTGCTGCAAATCGGCATTTGCGTCGGATACAGCCGCCGCGATGTCCTGATCCAGGGTCGGGACTAAGGCCTTATCCGCCTGCTGTTTCGCCCTTTCGGCGAACATGTTTGCCAGTTCGATATGTCGATCGGCTTCACCGGATGACACATTGGCCCCCGTTTCCGGGTTGGGCTCGGTCTTGGAGGTCGTTTGCCTCGTGCCGGGCTTCGATTCCGCCGGAGCTGACGTTGCCGACCCTTGCCGCTTAACGGTATTCGAATGCGCCGTTGCATTCTTAGCCTTCGACCCTGAAGCCCCCGAATCCTTTCCGGTTACATAGGCCGTAGCGAAAGCCAACAGCAGCGAAATGATTAGCGCCATTCCGAGCCACCAAAATATCCTCGTCTTACTCCCAAATTTCCCAGGAGCCTCCCCCGCCCTGGTCCAAATCGATTCCAGGTTTCTGTCACGCATCTAAGCTACCTACACGGCCAGCGGCCGCTGTTGTCGGTCGATCAATTCGAAGGATAGAGCGGAGCGAGGAGAGTCCCCATCCCCTACCATTATTTCGCCCCCCGACTCCCGGCCACAGGCACCAGAGGTGCCACACGGATGGTCTCTTTCCACACGTTTTCCAGGAACAAGCCCATCGGGCTGAACTTCATGGCTTCGGGATCCCCCGGTATGATCCATTGCTCGCGGATGGCCTGGTTGATGGCGGCACCTACCTGATTCGCGATCCAGGCATCGTCCTGTTTATAGCGCGCCCGCAATTTCTCCAGGAAGGGTTGCGGGCGCAGGTTATCCAGGCCAGTGACCGTCAGCGGGATGATCGGGTCGAAGCTATCGCGGTCGAAACCCATGAGAAACTCGTTCGAGGCTACCTCGATGTCCTCGCCATCGGCCTTGTGGCAGCGGACCTGGAGGCCGGCCAGCGAGGTGTGCTCCTTGGGCGTCAGGAACTGCTGGTCCAGGGGATTCAGTGCGAGGGCACCCGCGGCCGTGGCTTCCTTGATCGAGGTATCGCGGGAACCCTGGTAGCGGATATGGACTGTTCCGCCGGAAACGAGTGTGGATTTGAGACGGCTCTCGAATTTGCCGATGAACCCGTCGTAGGCAGATTCCCGGGTGGGGTACACCAGTTCCGCCAGCTTCCAGGCATTACCGAACAAGGCGATATTGACCACCCAGGTCCGGGACTCGTCTTGCATCGCTTTTCGGTAGGCCAGAACCAGCAGGCGGGTGTATTCGAACAGGCCCTCGAAGAACAGTAGCATCTGCTCCTTGGTTCCCGGAAGATAACTCTTGTCGCTGAACTTATTCTTGAGCCGATTGAAATGCTCGTCGTCGCGCACGAGGATCTTGAGTTTTCGTACCCGCGCCTCTTCGTCCGGGTTTTCCGCTTCGCTCGATCCTTTCCGGATATCGCCGAGCACCCTGGGCTGGGCCAGCAACCGGAGTAGATCGTGTCCGGCATAGCGGATGCTGTCGGTGATGGACTCGATGGAGGTCTTGGTATCGCGCTTGCCCCCGCCATGGGAAACGTAGGCCGCGACGTCGGTGGTCCCGCCGCCCATGTCCAGCACGATGCAAATGCCCCGGTCGGCGAAGAAGTTATAGTCACTGTCCGAGGCCGAGAGAAGGGCGGCAATGGATTCGCTCACCATACCGCTGGTCTCCTTTTTCAGGTCCGCATTACGGCGCTCGGCCAGCGTGGGCGAGAGGATTTCCAGGAGTTTCTCGGCATCCAGGGGTTTGTCGTCGGTCTGGAAAGCGACGCCGGTCTCCTGGAATATTGCGCTGAAGGTGTCGGCCACCAGACCCGCGTATTGTCGGCGCTGGGGATAGGAAAACGCTTCCGGAAGGGTGGCGCGGAACGTTTGGAGGTTACGGTAGCCGCTTTCTCTAAGATGAGCCGCCGCGATCCGCAGAATCTGCCGGAGATATTCTTTCGTGAGTCCAGGCTCTTCCTGTTCGAATTCAGTGTTTTTGAGCCCGCCCGCCCATTTGGAGCCGCCCAGGATCGTAGTTTGGGCGCGTATCAGATCTCCCAGGGACTCATCGTTGAACCGCATGGGTATGATGGCGAAGGACTGGATGCCGTTGCCGAGATGGCGGCGGGTGGGAGAATGGATGAGGCGCATTTCGGAAGGCAAAACGGATTTATCGCTGTTCTGAGCCAGGCTGACGTAGCACGGCAGGAACTTGGTGCTGTTCACCACCAGTTCGTCCTTTATCTTAGGTTCGTTGAAGATGGCTTTGCCGAGCCGGACGGCCGGCTTGGAGAAGTCAAGGGGGATTCTTTCGCCGTTAGTGGTGGCCGCATAAACGCAGGAGTGCGAGGTACCGAAATCCAGGGCCAGGTTGAAATGTTTGTCCCCGGCGGCGGGACGCTCCTCGAGAGCCACACGGAAAACCCCCGCCTCCTGATTCTCGTTGGTTAGTTCGAATACCAGGTATTAGGGTACGCCCTGTATTTCATGGTTCTGCGCGAAACTGCGGCGAGCAGCGCCAATCCGCACGCCATTCGGGTCGAACAGGCTGAAGGCGAAATTCCCCACGAATCTTGGGTCGCCCACCGAGCCCATAAAATAGAACTGCCAGCCCGGTAATTTGAAATTGGGCCAGATTTCTGTGTAGACTAAAAAGGGTTCGATGAGCCGAGTCGGCCGTTCGATGTCGAAGAAACCGCGCCCGGCTAGGGACAGCCGGTAGCGGACGACGACAGGGTGGCCATCCGCACCGGTGCGGACTCCCTGAAGTTCCGCGCTAAGATCGTTGCGGCGCAAAAACTCCGAGCGGAAGGGCAAATCCGGCGCACGGAAACCCCCGCCCTGGGCCACCACCGCAACCTCCGGTACACAGAATCTATCTACCAGTTCCCGCTCCGATTCGCTCAGCACCTGCACCGGAACCCGGAACACCGTTTTTTCTTTTTTGTCCAGCAGGAAAAATCCATCTTCAGCGGCCGTCGTCGGTTCCGGTTGTGTGCCTTGGGGCAAGCGCTTCCGCAATTCTTCGGCGAGGGAGCCTATCGCCGGATACCAGCCGGCCGGGTCCGCACTGTCGTCCTGGTCGGTCTTGGCGAGCAAGAACTGCAGGTAACCGAGGAAAGCCTGTACCTGGCCGGCTTCGAGGCTGTCCGGTCTATCCAAGACAAATTGGGTCGGCAGGTCGTAGCCCCTGGATCGCCACCAGTGGCTTTCATCCAGGAGATCCGGTGCTGGAAACCACCCGCATATGGGATGGTTGACCGCAACGGTACGGTTTTCGGCATCGCTGGCGTAGACAATCCTATCCAGCAGTTGCTTGGCATTATCGTAGCCGAACAACTCCGCATGCAGGGAACCTTCGAGGATTCTGCCCAACCGCGATAACTCCTTGTAAGGCACCGTATTCACCCGCAAGCGCTTGGTAAAGATGCCCCACAGGATCGCGCAAAGACTGTCCCTGGCTTCCTTCCACAGTGGTGGCGGATTGCCAGCCGGGTCATAGCCGTAGCGCTGAATCCAGGCATTCAGATGGGCCGCCGCCCAGGGACTGGGAATATTGTAGTGCGTTACCCCGACCAATGTGGCGGGATGGTGCTCTTCGAAAATGCCAATGTCCTTGCCTTCCCGGCTCCTGCCATTGTCGAGTATCTGTTCGAGCCCGACCGGAAGGGCGTAATGATCGCGAGGCTTAGTCGCGACTTGCATCGGCAGGAGCGCGACAGGGGTTTGACCGTCCGGAACAAGGGGTGAGTTTCCGTCGCCGCCGCGATGTCCCGATCCGCCGAGTTTGAGGATGGCGCTACGCAAAATCTTTTCAATCAGTTCCGATGCCGCATGGAAAGGTTCTTGATGCCCTTCCCTGACCCGGTTCTGGAAGTCCGCGACCACGTTTGTGGCGTTTTCCAAGGCGCTGTTAAAGATTTTGATCGCCCCCACCTCGGCGTTTCTTTCGTTATTGAGCGCCGGATAGTTATCCCAGATTTGCGCCGGGTCATGATTTAGACACGGAGGGGCCAAGGTCGGATTCTTATTGGATTGTTCCCAGGCCTAGCGCAACCAGGCGATGATGAACCCAAGCTGCTCCCCTCTTTCGTTCAACGCCTTGGCCAGGCTTCCGTAAACTTGTGGACTGGCATCACTACGGCGCTTGTAGAATGGTCCCGTTCCGATGATGGGTTTAGGCAGATAGGTACAATTGGTCGCCAAAGCCATGACCAGATCGCGAAACGTTTGCGGACGGTCGCGAACCCCTGCATCTTGCAAACGGAATCCTCGGTTGATGAAATCGGCGATTTTTTCCAGGGCGAGCCGCAAGGTCTGGGTTTGGCGCGCCCATTCGGCCAGGTCCTGCCGGAGGGCTCTCGCGCTGAAGCGGAGCAGGGCGGAATCGTGGCCATTGAGTTTCATGGTGGGGCGCTCGGTTGCGCGAGCGAGGAAATAAAAGCTGTACTGCCGGGGAATTTCTTCGGTGGGAATATCCCGGGTCAAATAGTTTTGAATCTGCGCGGCCAGAATCAGGTTGAAGCAATGCGGGTATTCCGGCTGGCCGGTATTGGAATCGTCCCGGCGGGCATGTTTTTCGCCGTTGTAATCGGCCAGAAAGACATCGACATGACTCAGAAACACCTTGGAGGTGCCGTAAAAGCGCAATCCCGCAGCGGTATTCTTGACTTGGGTTTCCCATTTCCCCTGGGTATCGCGGGTATCGGTAAAAGTCTTGCCGAGATCGCCCGGGCTGAACCAAGGCAAGGTCAGGAATACACCGATTCGGATGCTGCTTTTCTCCCCGGCCCAGGTCCGCAATTGTTGGGCAATGACCGGTGCGCCCCCGAACCGGTGCCGCCGAAGGTCGAGCCGATCACTACCACCCGCGGTGGACTTGGTTGCGTGACCGCTCGCTTGAGGACGGTCAGAGTGTTGTCCCGATTGTCGGAAAATAGCTTGTCGAAGATCGCCGTGGCGCCGACGTTGGGTCGGGCGAAGAAACCTTCGGCGATCCGAAGATCTTGCTCTGCCTGGCCGAAAAGGCCGTCGAGAACGGGTTTCCGGTCCTTTTCCGCGGCCCCCAGACGGGCTGCCGATCAGGTATTCTCCAAAGGACTGCTGGTTGGCGATGGGGGTGCCGGAACCATAGGCATAAAGCTGCTTCAACCGCGGCTTGTTGGCATCGGAAAGCCCCGCCACCAGACGTTTATGCAGTTTGTCGATTTCACCGTATAGACTGGGCTTGATTTCGTTATCCCTGACCGATTCCTTGAGATCGGCGTCCAGAATATAGATGTGCGGCAGTTCGTCTCCGGCAATCCCGGCCATCGTGGTATACCGCAAATAATGGGATACGACAGTCTATCCGCTGCCGCCGACTGCGATTATGATTAGTGGCCTCGCCATGACCTATTCTCCTTAATGTTACTGATGGCTATCACTTGATCCTGAAGATCCTTTAAAGGTAAAGCAGGAAACCGGTCAAGCAAAGAGTCCACACGGCAATCAGCGTAGCATATACGACTTCGATTTCTCGTGTGGTTAGCGGCCTGAACTCCAAAAAACTCTCCTGGGAGTTACGGATGGCAAAACGGATTCCTAAGGCTTTGATGTTTTCCCTGGCTTCGACGCATTCGCTGGCGCGGCCTCCCTCAGCCACCTCCCGGTCACCACTCACAATATACTCATGGAAGCAATCCCTGCCGAACCAGCCGTATATGTTATTATCGCCCCAGTGGGGAACCAGTACAAACAAATAAGCAAACACAACGGAAACAGGAAGCGGTACCAGAGTGTCGCGTGGCCACCAGCGCTTGTGCATAATATAGAAGAATCCGAGCCCGCACAGGCCGGAGCACGCGACCGTAATCCAGAGCCATCCGGCAAACCCGATCGGGGATTGAGGATCGGCGTAGTCGGTTGGACCTTGGGCCCAAGCCAAGCGAAAGGCAAGTCCGATAAAGACAATAATACCCAAATAATAGGTTGTTTTCGTCGTGGTGTTGCTCCGAATTATTATTAACTAGATTGAAAATTTCGTTTGCGCCGATCTGAAGTTTTGAGATATTCCGGGCAACCGCCGGCGGGCGCAAAAAAAGGGAAACCTTTCTGTTAACCCGGAAACGCTCCATTATTGCATGTCGCGCGGAATGCTTCTACCGCGCGATGTCATGGACAGCAATTCTCATTTTGCCGTCATTCCGGCATGGATTGCCGGAATCCAGTCACAAGGATGTGAAACCGCGGGCTGGCACTTACGCTGAATCAATCACTTATGCAATCGGCCAGTTACCGTCCATCGCCTGGATTCCTGCTTCCCGGCAGGAATGACGGGGTTTTTGGTCAAAATGAGAATTGCTGTGTCATGGACTAAAACTAAGCCACAACGGCCGATTTCAAAAACAGATTTTCCAGCATCTTTTCATAGATGCCGCTCAGAATTTCAAGGTCTTCAATCAGGATTTTTTCGTTGATCTTGTGAATGCTTTCGTTGCTGGGCCCGAGTTCGATTACCTGGGCTCCGGTCGCGGCGACGAATCGGCCGTCCGATGTGCCGCCGCCGGTTTCGAGACTCGCCTCCCGTCCGCGAACCGAGACCAGAGCCTTTTGCGCGGCTTCGACCAATTCGGTGGCCCGGGTCAGGAAGGGCTGGCCGGACAATCGCCAGTCGAGTTCGTATTTTAATTGATGTTGGTCCAGCAGTTTGTGGACCCGGCGTCTGATCGCGACTTCGTTCAGTTCGGTTGAAAAACGGAAATTGAAATGGATCTTCAAGCTGCCGGGGATGATATTTTCCGCGCCGGTTCCGGCCTGAATGTTGGATATCTGGAAGCTGGTCGCCGGAAAGAATTCATTTCCCCGGTCCCAACCCTCGTGTACGAGCGCGTGCAGGACCGGGGCGAAACGATGGATCGGGTTTTCGGCCAGATGGGGATAGGCGACATGACCCTGGGTGCCGAGAATCCGGAGGACTCCGCATAACGAACCGCGCCTTCCGATTTTAATCGTATCGCCGACCCGCTCGTGGCTCGAGGGTTCGCCGACCAGGCACCAGTCGATTTTCTCATTACGCGATTCCAGCCATTCGATGACCTTGACCGTGCCGTGGGTCGCGATCCCTTCTTCGTCGCTGGTGATCAAGAGACTGATCGACCCCCGGTGATCAGGGTGTTTCACGCAGAATCGTTCACACGCGGTCACGAAGGCCGCAATGCCGGATTTCATGTCCGCGGCGCCGCGGCCATAGAGAAACCCGTCGCGCAGAGTCGGTTCGAAAGGGGGAGAGTCCCATTGTTCCAAGGGGCCCGGCGGGACCACATCGGTATGTCCCAGAAACGTGAACAGCGGCGCGTTCCGGCCTTTCCTGAGCCAGATATTACGCGTATCGCCGAAGTCGAGCCGCTCGGTTTGAAAACCGGTCCGGGACAGGCGCTCCGCGAGGATGTCCATGCAACCCGCATCGTCCGGGGTGATCGACTTGCGGCTGATCAGTTGTCTGAGCAGCTTTTCGGTGGGAGTCACGATTTGGTGGCAAAAAAATCCGGGGAAAAACCGGCCGTGAAGCGATTGTCCATTTCGATCACGGGCCGCTTGATCAGCGTGGGATGTTCCAGCATGAGTTGCTTGGCCCTTCCTTCGTCCAGGTTTTCCCGAGCGGATTCCGGCAGCTGGCGCCAGGTCGTACCGCGCCGGTTGATCAGAGTGTCCCAGCCGATCTTCCCGGCCAGCCGGTCCAGCAGTTCGGAATCGAGCCCGTCGTTTCGAAAGTCGTGAAAGCTATACTCATAACCGTGATCATCCAGCCATTTTCTGGATCGCTTGACGGTGTCGCAGTTTTTGATTCCGTAGATTTTCAGCATAACCCTTGAGCCGCGCGAAGACTTCGCTTGAATAATCGGAAATTCAGTCGCGCAGCAATTCGTTGAGCCCGACCTTGCCGCGAGTTTTCTCGTCAACCTGCTTGATGATGACCGCGCAGTACAAACTATGGCTGCCGTCTGCCGCGGGCAGGTTCCCGGACACCACGACCGAGCATTTCGGGATTCGTCCGTAACTGACTCCACCGGTCATGCGGTTATAAATCTTGGTACTCTGACCGATGTAAACACCCATCGAGACCACCGAGCCTTCTTCGACGATGACCCCCTCGACGATTTCCGAACGCGCGCCGATGAAACAGTCGTCTTCGATAATCGTAGGACCCGCCTGCAAGGGTTCCAGCACGCCTCCGATGCCGACCCCCCCGGACAGATGAACGTTTTTCCCGATCTGGGCGCAGGATCCGACGGTTGCCCAGGTATCGACCATGGTTCCGCTGTCGACATAGGCGCCGATATTGACGAAACTGGGCATCAGGATCGTGTTCGGGGCGATGTAGCAGCCGGACCGGGCAACCGCATTCGGGACCACGCGAATACCCGCCCGGCTGAAATCATCCGCGGTATAGGTGGAAAACTTGGTTTCCACTTTATCGTAATAACGGGTCGATCCGCCTTCGATGATGCGGTTGTCCGAAAGCCTGAAAGATAATAACACGGCCTTTTTGAGCCACTGATTGACGACCCAGCCGCGATCGATTTTTTCGGCGACCCGGGCCCGGCCGCTGTCGAGCAGCCTCAGGGCTTCGCGGACCGCCTTCCTGATTTCATCCGGGGCGCTTTCCGGTCCGAGGCTGGTTCTGTTTTCGAAAGCCTCGTTAATGATCGATTCGAGTTCTGACATGGTTTTTCCAGTTTGGAATTAAAGGGTCGATAAGTAGTTTTTGATGCGATGAGCCGCCTCTATACATTCATCCAGCGGTTGAACCAGCGCGATCCGGACTCGATTTTCGCCGGGATCGGTACCGTCCGCGGGCCTCGATAAAAACCGCCCCGGTAGAACGGTAATATTCTGCCGTATGAATAGCCCGCGCGCGAAATCGGTATCCGGAATCGGGGTTTCCGGCCATAGATAAAATGTGGCTTCGGGAGCTTCCATCGGCCAGACTTTCGCGAGAATATTGCAGACCGCATCGAACTTTTCACGGTAAATACGGCGGTTTTCACGCACATGGTTTTCGTCCGACCATGCGGCGATGCTGGCCAGTTGGGTCGGCAGGGGCAGGGTGCAGCCATGGTAGGAGCGGTATCTTGCGAATTGCTCGATGATCCTGGCATCGCCCGCGACGAAACCGGAGCGCAATCCGGGCGCGTTGGAGCGTTTCGACAGACTGTGAAACACCACGCAGTTGCGAAAGCCGGGGTTATTCATCGCCTGAGAAGCCTGCAACAAGCCGGGCGGGGGATCGTCTTCATCGCGATAGATTTCAGAATAACACTCGTCGGAGGCGATCACGAAATCATAGCGCTCGGCCAGATCGATCAACTGTTGCAACTGTTCGATCCGCATGACCGCGCCGGTCGGATTGCCGGGAGTACAAATATAGAGCAAACCGCAGCGCCGCCATACGGCTTCGGGAACACTCGCAAAATCCGGCACGAATCGGTTCTGTGCGAGTGTATTCAGATAGTACGGTTCGCCGCCGGCGAGTAGGGCGGCGCCTTCGTAGATCTGGTAAAAGGGATTGGGCATCATAATGATCGAAGCCCCCGCGGGGTCGATCAGGGCCTGGGCGAAAGCAAACAGCGCTTCGCGCGTTCCGGCGACCGGGAGCACCTGGTGTTCCGGGTCGACGGTTCCGGGTTTCAGGCTGAAGCGGGACTCCAGCCACAGCGAGATTGCCGCGCGTAATTCGGGGATTCCCGAACTGGTCGGGTATTTCATGAGACCCTGGATGTTGCCGATGATGGCGTCGCGGATCAAGTCCGGGACAGGGTGCTGCGGTTCGCCCACCGACAATGCAAGCGGGTATCGATCCGTTTCGGGTTCAAGCCCTTCCTTCAAGCGTCGCAATTTCTCGAAAGGATAGGGGTGCAGATTCGAAAGGCCGGGATTCATTCGGATTCAAAAGAAAGTGGGGTTTGTTAATTTCAAAAAATACAGCATTTTATTATCTCACGCCTGTCCATGCTCAACCAATCCGCGGTTTTTCGCTCAGCAATTCTCATGATGGCTCGTCTTCGGCCTGTTGTAGGTTGGGTTGAGGAACAAAACCCAACACGTCAGTCCGCAATTGAACGCAAACGTTGGGTTTCGCTACCGCTCAACCCAACCTACGAGGATATCATTTTTCACATTGAGAATTGCTGGAGATGAGGGACTTCGCAGCCGGAGAATGGCGGGATTTCGACGGCTTCTCGAAGTGTTCGCTTCCGGGTCGTTTCTTGATCTGGATCGAAACTCAATTGGTGACATCATGAGCTGACCTATAAAGCCGATCGACAGTCCGTTGAAAAACAGAGGAGCAAGACAGTTATGTACAGCATTCGCAGGGTGGCGGCGGTATTGCTCGCCACCGCCGTTTCCGGCCCGATTGTGGCGCAGGAACCAGCCACCGATCCGCTGACCGAGGCAACCCAAGAATACAACAGAGACCGAAAACGCCTGATCGCGGAGAACCTGCAACTCACGGTATTGGAAGCAGGGCGGTTCTGGCCACTGTACGAGAAGTTCGAGAAAGACCTGTTCGTTCTGACCGAAAAACGCAGGGCCATCATCGCCGAGTTCGGAGAAAACTACGACGAAATGTCGGACGCCATGGCGGGAAAAATCCTCGCCGATCGCCTGGAACTGGAGGAGGACCTTGCCCGTTTAAGGAAGGCCTATTTACCGAGGTTTGAGAAAATCCTGCCGATCAAAAAGCTGGCGCGCTACTACCAGATCGAGAGCAAGATCCGCGCTTCCGTCGATGCCGGTATCGCGGAAGAAATCCCGCTAATCAAGTAAGGTCGCGGCGATGGCCCAGCGAGGTAAATTCATCTCCCGCCGCCCTGCCGGG
>JBOICY010000567.1:0-1974 GCA_050740335.1 Methylococcales bacterium
CCATTCGGTTATCGAGTATTCCAACCATTCCAACTAGCGTACCAAAATGTCCTGACCCAGCCATTCTACCAATAGTTGGCGGTATTGTTCGGATTTCTTGGTCTGCAGTGTTTCCAGCAAATTCAGATTGTCTGTTAATACCTTTCCCTGATCGCTGTTCACGGAAAACTGTCTGTCCTGAAACCATTGAAGCTCTTGTGTAGTCAAAGATGCAGTCTTGAGTTCAATCGATTCCTTGCCAGCAATAAACAAGAAATCGTTAAAATCTTTTCCGGGTTCCGCCGTGAATACCAACGGGTGTGTGAATACCTGCCCAATGGTTTTCGCAACCGAAGCCAAAGCCGGATTATTCCCGTGATCGCCGAACGCGACAAAATTCAGCGCCAGCAAACCCCTCCTGGACAGTAGCCGGCGAAGTTGCCCTAAGGTTTCCACTGTCAACAGATAAGATGGCTCGGAACCCCCGGTAAAACAATCGAGAATAATGAGATCATAGGGTCCCTTCAGTCGTCGAATTTCATAACGCGCATCACCGACGATCATGCGTCCGGTCGGTTTGAAAGCGAAATAATCGCGAGCGGCTTCGGCGACCACCGGGTCGATTTCCAGAGTATCCGTAACAATTTGGAACTTTTTATCCAGTGTCATGGCCATATGTCCCGCGCCCAAGCCGATCAACAGCGCTTTGTTCATTCCTGGTTTCAGCATTGGAATAAACTCGACAAATTTTTGATAAGCGAGGCGGTTCGCTGCGCTACGAATACTGACCGCCCCGATTGCCGAAGCATCGGAAGTCAGCAAACGAAGGTCCTTGGCCGGTTGATCGATGACCCGCACCCATCCGTATAAACTTTCTCGTTGAGATAAAACTCGATATTTGCGGCGAGTGTCGGGATCGGCTTGATCAGCGCCCGCCACATAAGGAATCAAGCTCAAGCCGATAACACTGATCGCTAAGCACACTGGAAAAGCAGCCGATATTTTTAACCGACTTTGCTCGTAAAGCGACAAGACAATGGCCACGAACAACAGCGCGGTGCCGGTCCCAATCAAAATTTCTCGAGAACCCAGCAGCGGAAACAGAAAAAATCCCAACAAAAGGGTGCCGGCAACACTGCCCAAAGTACTGACCGCATAAATCGATCCCGAACTGCTTCCGACGCCTTCCACGTGTCGCGTAGTGAGCTTGATCGCGAAGGGTCCCGCCATGCCCAGGACACTTAGGCTCGGAAAAAAAAGCACCAATGCCGATACGAATGCGCCGGCTCGCAAGCCCAATGGATCAGTCGCAAGCAATACGGGACGAGCGAACCAGGGTATCAGGACCGTGAGTATTCCGGCGAAGGCAACGATTCGAGATAATCCGGTGTTTCGAGACCGGTCGGCCCATCGTCCACCGACGAAGTATCCGACCGCAAGCGCCATCATCGTGGTCGATATCAAGGCGGACCACACGTAAAGACTCGCGCCGTAGAATGGAGCGACGATGCGCGTTCCAATCAATTCAATGACCATGACGGCCGCGCCTGTAAGGAAAACGGCCGGATAAATTCCAATGGGCTGCGTTGTTGGCGGTTTACGATTCATGTACTCTTCAAAATGGTGGATTGAGCGGGAATGGATTAGTGGTTAGTGGTTAGAACTTGGCATGGATTAGCGATTATCGATCGATTTCGCGTCACCATACATGAGTATCTTCACACAAAACGCACCAACCATTTTTCAGGTACTTTCCATTGCCGATCGATCGAATGAACCGCCGGTATTTCCATCGACATCGATCCAGTAGTGCGGCAATCCCAAATCATTCAACCATTGTGGTCCGTGATGGTCTTTGAGCATGCCGATCGTCGCGGCACTACCGGCTACCAAACAGAGTTCCCCGGCCACGGTGACGGATGCCATTTTCCGCACGGGCCAACCGGTCTTCGGATTCAGGATATGGCCGTAACGCACACCGTTCAGCGTAATGCA
>JBOICY010000568.1:0-13961 GCA_050740335.1 Methylococcales bacterium
TGGTTTTATCACTCGTGTTTCCAGGCATCACCTTGCCTAGGTTAGTGGGAATCCCTCCGGGGCGGCAAGCAACGCAATCACTGCCCCTGCAAGCAATCGGGCCGTTTGTCCCGGCTCTAACCAACCCATTTAATCTCTGAGTTATCAATTACCTACACTACACCCTGAATCAAAATCCGGGAAATTTTAGACTGAATCGCTGAAGTCGGGCTAAATTTGGTAGAACAATGACTATATTCACCATACAAGGCTTTTGATTTTTTTCCGAACAAGAAAAGGGGTAAAACAGCAAAGACAAAAGCCTGATTCCGTTTTGTCTGACCCCATTTTTGCACGATGCCGTGCTGCTGACGACGGCGGCAGGTGCGGTTTCCCGGATGGTTACGCGCCGGAACCCGTGCGTTCCTGGTGGCCGTCTCCACCCCAACCCCGGCTACCGCCGACGGGCCTGCACTTTGTCACGAAGGCGCTCTAAGAATCTCTCAACGCCTTTGTGCTCGGCATCACGCTCGTAGGTAAGACACACGATCCCGCAATCTTTTCGCAGTCGCTTGCGTTCGAACAAGGAGGACTCCTCTTCGCTCACCAGTAGATAGTGGCGAGGCGTTCTGTGGGGGTAGTACGCGGCCACCCGATCGATTACGTGCATGAGGTCTGGATCTCTGGCACCGAATCCCACGAAGAGAACAGTATACATCTTGAGAATTTGGCCGAGCCATTCCTTATAGACGGCCCCGTCGTGTACCAGGCCTCGGTATTGTCGGTAGCCAAAGATGATTTCCCCGGGGTGCCGGATTTCTCCGTGTAGCTTCATTAGGAACGCTTCGCGACCAAGTAGCTCATTGGCGCGTCCTAGCTCATTGGCGCATTTGGGGTTCGAAATGACCTCTAGACGCTGGTTTCTACCTGCCAATTCCCACGCTCGCTCAAGCAGTTGATCGTAGTTTGTGGTCAGGATGGCGAGCCAGTCGATCCCCACGGCAAGAAGGTGAGCGCGGCTCGGCTCATACTTGCCCAGACATTCCCCCAGACAACTCCCGAAGGAGTTGTCGAGCCGCTCCAGGATCTCTTGTGCGGCGACCAGGAGACGACCTTTGCGGATTGCCGACCTGAGATCGCCGGCGGTCCGGGCATCGTCAAAATAATCCCTCCGTTTCTCGCACCAATCCACCATGAGAATCAGCAGCTCTTCCCACGATGGCGGTCCGTTCCCCTCCGCATTGCGAGCCTGGCGTGAGAGCCCCGAACCTGCGAACAGGACTCCGTTCTTGCCAGCGATGTCCTCCGCGAGCTCGTCCAGTTCCGGATCGTTGCGGGTATCAGTGGGCACGGGAGTCCCCGAATCCGAGGGTGTCACTGTTCTCGATGATCTTGTCCGCAACCCGGTAAGCCCAGGCGGTCACGGTCAGCATCGGATTCGCGACACCCACACAGCGGAAGACCGATGCGTCCGAGACGAAGACACGCGGAACACCGTGAAGGCAGCCCGACTCGTCGGTCACGTCCATCATCCTGAGAGTTCCGCACTCGTGGTGACTGCGGCCCTTGCCGAGCCGCTGAAGATCCCCATCGAGCTTGGCGTCCAGCTTGGGCACGATCACGAACCGGATGAAGTTGTTGAGGCTCAGTTCGCGTGCTTCGTCGAGACGGCTGTAGCCGAGGTGGATGCGCGCGCGGGGTACCCCATGCTCGTCCTTTACACTCTCGTCCAGTGCGACATAGTTCGTCTCCTGCGGATCCATGGCCGCCTCTCCCGTGAATCGCAGGTTTACGAGTCCGGGCTCCGTCGGGTCAGGAGCACCCAAGATGTGAACATGGTACCGATACTCATTGTTGCCCTGTGCGGCAGCTCGCGGCGGAACCACAATGTTCACGAAGCGGTCTTGCGGTCCGGAGCTTTGCACGCGCATGCGGCCGTTGCCGCGCACAAAGATGTGCTCCGCCAGGTACTTTCCGACGGGCTTTGCCTTCAGGCTCGGAAAGGCGGAGGCCAAGACCAGTCGCGCAGACTCGATCGGGCTCGCCGTGAGCACGACACACTTCGCGGCGATTGTTCGAAGTGATTCTCCGTACCCGACCTTGCACAGTGCCTCGCCGTGCTTATCGTGAACTTCGAGCCTGACGACGTACGCTTCCGTGACGACGGTCAGAGACCCCATGTCTTGCGATGGGTTCTCAATCTGTCACCGCACGCGATCCTCGACCAGCATCTCCCACAAGCGTTCGGTCGGGCTATCGAAACCATGACTCACCTCCTCGTTGTGGCCCGAGCGTACGTCTACCCCCCATGGCGGCTCGCCTGCACCGAGTCCGCTCAGACGAGTCAGGGCGATGAACTGGCTCGTGCCGGTGCAGTGTCCGAATGACACGCGTCGGTTTCGTTCGGCCTCCTCATAGTAGGTGCGAAGATCGTCATCCTGAATTAGCCAGGTTCCGTTGGCCCAAAGGGTGAAGTCCTCCGCATAGAAACGCCGCAAATGAGCCCCGGCTACGACACCGCGCCCGCCAAGGCATTAGAGCAGCATACCGCCCGTCTTTCCGGGAGTTTCCCCGCTCACCGCTGCGAAGTCTCCGAGCCATGGGTGTTCCTCGAAAGCCGTGATGAATCGCGCGCGACGACTGTCGTCTCCCATACCGCGCGCAAAACCGATGTCCCGCTCGGGGAGCAGATTGTTGACATGGGTCGTGGTCAATACCGGGCCACGCTCAAGTACGCACACCCGGAGTGTCGGACATCGCTTTCGCAATCGCTCCACCACGGCCGTACCGGCCGGACCTGAACCCACGACCACCACGTCGAACATTTCCGGTGGATTCTCAATCTGAAGGAATTCACGTAGCGTTATGGTCAATGCGCCTTTCACATTATTTCTCAAGATTTCCTCCTTTGGCGGTAGGATTTCCCGCGCCGAGCCACAATCGAAGGCCAGCATCGAGTTCGGTTACGAGGAGGGGGGTCAGCGCGTCCGATGGATTCTAGCGAATCGCCCGCGGCATCGCGATGTCATTCGACCTCGGCACTGCTCGAATGAGCGCCGCGTCATATCCGCCAACGCACGCGATGCGGTTCGCGATCTCCGCACGAGACAAGTACTCGTTTCCCGTCGCGTGGAGGACTCCCACCATGCGCTCACAGACGATGTGGACGAGGGCGGTGCTCAGATCTGCGAGAAAAAGCGGTGCGGAGAACACGTCGCTGTAGGCGTCGACAGTCCGGGATGACTGGAGTGCCCGCCTCACGTACTCGGAGAAGTTACTTCGCCGCGCGTGGGTGTATCCATAGAGTGTGGAGGAACGAAGTACCGTCCAGGGTCCCGTGTGGCACTGTACGATGCGCTCAGCCTCGGCCTTGGCTCGCCCATAGACGGTTTCCGGGCCAACGACGTCGTGTTCGCAGCGAACGCGAGCGGAGTCGCTCGGGAACACCAGCTCGGACGACAGGAATATGCAGTGCATTCCCTTTTCCGTCCGCTCGAGGAGGATTCGTGGTGCCTCGGACGATGGTCTCGGTGACCAGTTCGGGAGGGCCACCGAATGAGTTTGGTTTCGACGCGAGATGAATCACGGCATCAGCCGCTGGCAGTGTCAAATGGGAATCGAGCACGTCCCCCTCTACAATCCGGGAATCGACGTCTAGCCTTTGCAAGAACGCAAGGAGGTACGTGCCGACGAAACCGTCGGCGCCCGTAATCGCGATTCTCGCACGCATCCCTGGCTTCATACATTGCGTACGTCTTCCGAATGAAAGGGTCGATCGCGGAGCGCGAGTGTCTCGGAATCCTCGAGATACTCTGTCAGGTGCACGACATTCGGCGGGATCTCGTGGCCCTCACCCGCCTTGAGAACTGTGGTCGTTCGCTGGGCCGGTTTCGTCTGATGATAAGTCGTGACGCGCGCGCTACCCCGTAGTAAGAATACGAACTCGATGGTGCTTTGGTTATAGTGATTGCCGCGGATAGCGCCGGCTTTCGACGAGAATAGGTTAACTTCACGCCAGTTCCCGCGATTAGTGATGCCAAACAGGGCTCCCCGGTCATCCTGGCGCTGCAAGTAGTAAGTGACCTTTTCCAGCTTCATCTTCCATCCATCCCTTGTTCGTCCTTTGGTAGCAGCGACGGCGGTCGCGGCCCGGATGTAGCGGAAAAGCGAGCGATAATTCTACGAGTTGAAGTGCGAGGGAACTCATACCAAGGGCCGGCGAGAGATCGATCAAGGACGGTGGACGCGGCGTTGACCGGGTTTCCCCTTCCCCGCGTTCTTGATGTTCTTGACGTCATGTTGAGCTTGGGTTAGTTGTTCTGTGAATAGGAATTTCAAACGCAGTGAATAGGAATTTCAAACGCACCTTTTTCCGATAAGCAAGACTACGACCGAACCTATGATCTGTCAATTACGCGAGATCTCTACCCAGAATCGAGGTGTATAGAATAAATAAACGTTCTTTGAACTTGCATCACTTTTAATCGCACCCCCGCTGGTTCTTCTCCTGGTTCAACCATCGCCGGAGGCGGGCTCATTCGACCTCCAGCTGACTTTGAACAGCCAGGAGCCGAGCGATCGTTAATGCGTCATCCAATGATCGAGCGCGAGACTTTCGGCCAGCTTTTTCGCGTCCAGTTCACGGCCAAAGGGTACCAAACCCACCACGGGAGCCGGAATCCGCGTTCGCAAGGTTGCCATATTTTCGTCGAGGCAGATGAAATCCGGATCGATCCGATTGCCGACCCATCCGATCAATTCACAACCGGAAGCTCGGATCGCGGCACTCGTCAATAAGGCATGATTCAGACAGCCGAGACGCAATCCAACGACCAGCAATACCGGTAATCCCAGGATCCGGGCAAGGTCCGATACCCGCTCCATCGTGTTCAATGGTACCTCCCAACCCCCGACCCCCTCAACGATCACGAATTCCGATTGTTCCCGCAATAAATTGAATATTCGGACAATCGAAGCGAGGCAAATCTCGCGACCGGCTTGTGTTGCGGCGATATGAGGCGATACCGGGGCCGTGAAAGCGTAAGGATTTACCAGGTCATAATCGACGGAAACGGAAGCATGGGCACGCAATAAAACGGCGTCTTCGTTTCGGAGCCCATCCTCGGCTGGATCACAACCGGTTGCCACGGGTTTCATGGCGGACACCTGTACGCCTTTTTTTTTAAGGGTTTCCATCAAACCCACGCACACCCGGGTTTTACCGACCCCGGTATCGGTTCCGGTCACGAATACCCCCGCATAACGGAACCTATGAGCCGACATTCGGTTCGCGGGATCTCCCGCACCGACCAAAGATTATTTCAAAAGTCGCGGATATTTTTTGATCCGGGTTAATATTTCCGTATTCCGCGATCATGCGCTTGACTTTGTTTTTACCGGTCAATGCGCGGGGTCGGTCCGGGTTCACATTATGCGCGCCGACTCCCTTGAGTGCGCGCATCAATTCCATTACACCTTGATAAGCGACCCGCATGAATTCCCGCTCGATGCCCTGGTCTTGCAACCCGGATCGGGAAATCGCATCGCGGATCGCGGGAATACCTGCAAATTCGTTGACATGAGTGCCAGGGTCGACCCGTTTCCAGGCATCCCGTAGTTCACACAAGGTTTCCGGGCCGAATGTGCTGAATAGAAGGATGCCTCCCGGTTTCAATACCCGCCGCACCTCTTTACACACCTGCTTCAGATCTCCGCACCATTGAATCACCAGGTTGGATAATACTACGTCCAAACATTGGTCTCTGAACGGCAGGAATCCCGCGTCGCCACAAACATAGTGCGTTTTCCGCTCCTCCAGTGAACGTGCCCTGACCAGCATGGCAGGCGCGAGGTCCAAATCGATGACCCAAGCGGTTCCGCGGTTCAATCGGCGTGAACAGTAACCGGTGCCGGCGCCGAGATCCAGGATCGTCGCGGTTGAGCAGGAACCCAAGTTCAAGCATTGCAGTAAAAGGTCTCCAATCCGCCGCTGTAAACCCGCGAAGTCGTCATAGCTCGAAGCCGCACGGCCGAACGCAGTCCGGATCAGGGATTTGTCCAATTCCGCTGCGCGAATGCACCGGTCAGGCATTGGAGTTCGCGCCTTGCCTGGACAGAAAACGAAGTACCTCGGCCAGGCATTCGTCCCGGTGTGTGATGAACGGGATATGCCCCGCATTCTGAATGACACAGAGATCGACCGAGGGATTCAGACGCATGATCGACTCGCTCACCCCGACAGGAACCAGCGAATCTTGCGTTCCGAGTAATACCAGCACCGGTTTTTTCAGGCTCCTGAGCCGCTCGCGCTGATCCGCACATTTCAGGATCTCGACTCCCGCACATAATGCTTGCGGATGCGGCGCTTTGCGCTCGTTCAGTCTGCTTTTCATAGCCCTGTAGGTTTCCCGTGACGATTCCAAGCCCAGAGTCTGGACCTTCAGGAATCGCAGTAATGTCGGCTTGAAATCGTCTAAAAGATTCCGGTTGAACTGGTCCAGAACTTCCGTTCTCAATGCATGTTGCCAATCCGGGTCGCTCGCGAATTTCGGGTTGCCGGCGACCAGGCCGACCGATTTCACGCACTCCGGAAAAAGCCCAGTCATAAAAAGTACCAGGGTCGCGCCCAGCGACCAGCCGATCCAGTGTGCCGTATCGGGCGCTGATCCGGCCAGCAATGCCGCTATCTTTTCCGGCGCATAATCGTCGATCGGCGCACTGAGGCCATGACCGGGCAGATCCAGGCAGGTGACCCGATAGCGGCGCGCAAGTCCTTGTGCAAATTCCCGCCAAAAACCTCCATGCATCCCCCAACCGTGGACCAATACGACATCCTCACCCTGGCCCAGGGTCTCGGAGAAAATGGGATTGGATGGTCGCTCCGGCTCAGGAATTCGCGCATCCATCCGATAATTCTTCCACGAGCCAATCGACGTGGGTTTCTTCATGCAAGGCCGAAAAGGTAATTCGCAGCCGGGCACTTCCTTCGGGAACACTCGGTGGCCTGATCGGCATCACCAGGATTCCTTTGCGCCTCAATCGATCCGCAACCAAGACCGCGCGCCGGCTTTCTCCGAGCACCAAAGGCTGGATGGGCGTAGGCGACTCCAGGATCGGAAGATTGCGTTCCCGGGCTTGGCTTCGAAAACGCTCCACCAGCGCGGACAGTTTTTCTCGGCGCCAGGATTCCTGCCGCGCCAGTTTCAGGCTGACCCGGGTTGCTTCGGCCAGTGACGCGGGGATCGCCGTCGTATAGAGATACGTGCGGGCCCGCTGAATCAGGTATTCGATGAGTTGATCGCTGCCCGCGGCGAAGGCCCCGAAGGTCCCGAAAGCTTTCCCGAACGTTCCGACTAGAACCGATACGGCTTCCGCTTCGAGTCCGAAATGCTCGAGCACCCCGCGCCCGTTTCGCCCCAGTACGCCCAGGCCATGCGCATCGTCCACCATGAGCCCTGCATCCGACGATTCGCAAAGCCGGCTGAGACCCGGCAAATCCGCGAGATCGCCATCCATACTGAACACTCCGTCGCTCACGACCAGTTGTCTGGCCGCTCGTCCCTCCGCCAGAATCTCGGCAAGGACGGTTAATTCAGCATGCGGATAGCGCTTGAAACGGGCTCCCGACAATAAGCCGCCGTCGAGCAGCGAAGCGTGATTCAGACGATCCTCGAGAACCCGGTCTCCCTTGCCGAGCAACGCGGAAATCACGCCAAGATTGGCCATGTACCCGGTTGAAAACAGTAAGGCCCGCGCAAATCCTGTGAACGCCGCGAGTTCTTCTTCGAGCGCGTGATGAGCCGAGCAGTGCCCGATAATCAAATGGGCGGATCCACTGCCAACACCGTATCGGTCCGCGCCGACCTTGAAGGCTTCGACAACCGCGGGATGATTCGCGAGCCCGAGATAGTCGTTGCTGCAAAAATTGACCAGGCGCCGCCCGCCGATATCAAGATAAATCCCTTGCGGTCCGTCATTGATCTGCCTGGATCGATACAGACTCTGCTCTTCGAGCGTTTTCAGGGTTTTCTCGAATTTCGGACGGAACATGAAGGGCTCACTAACGCTCTAGCGGAGATACCGGTCTGAGATTGGACCAGCATTTTCCGGGTCGGATAGAAAAGACCAGACAGGCTGCTGGCTTTTCTGCTAGTGACAGGCTCCCGCCATCGACAGCCCGAGGCGGTCGAAGAGCCGCCGGTCGCTGTCCGCATCCGGGTTGCCGGTGGTTAACAGCTTTTCGCCGTAAAATATCGAATTGGCGCCCGCAAAAAAACACAAGGCCTGCATTTCGTCACTCATATCCATTCGCCCGGCGGATAAACGGATTCGAGATTTTGGCATCAGAATCCGCGCAACCGCGATGGTCCGGATAAAAATCAAGGGGTCCAGTTCCGGTGTGCCGTCCAAGGGCGTGCCGGCGACTTGGACCAGCCTGTTGATCGGGACGCTTTCCGGATGCTCGCGGAGATTCGCGAGTTCCAACAGCAGACCAGCCCGATCGTCAGCGCTTTCACCCATCCCGAGGATACCCCCGCAACACACGTTGATACCGGCGTCGCGCACCCGTTTCAAGGTGTCCAGGCGATCCTGATAAGTCCGGGTACTGATGATCTCCGAATAATACTCTTTGGAGGTATCCAGATTGTGATTGTAATAGTCGAGACCGGATTCCTTGAGGCGCCGGGTCTGATCATCGCTAAGCAGTCCCAGGGTCACGCAGGTTTCCAACCCCAGGGCTTTGACCGCTTCGATCATTTCGACGACCCGGTCGACTTCGCGATCTTTCGGACTGCGCCAGGCCGCCCCCATGCAAAACCGGGTCGCTCCTTGCTGTTTTGCCTCCCGCGCGGATTTCAGGACTTTCTCCAAAGGCATGAGTGCTTCCGGTTCCAGTTCGGTGTGGTGGCGGGCGCTTTGCGGGCAATAGGCACAATCCTCCGGGCAGCCGCCCGTTTTAATGCTCAATAATCGGCTGATCTGGACTTCGTTCGGGTCGAAAAATTTTCTGAATGTGCTGTGGGCATGGTATAAAAGATCGTTCATCGGCAGGTCGAACAGCGACCTGACTTCGTGAATCGACCAATCGTGTCGAATCGGGTTCGGCTCCTGATCGAATTCAAAAGTATCGTTATTGTTGTTTAGCGTTTGCATGTTGCGCACTCCAATCTAGCCAGATTCAATTGTACCTCTCGGATTTTTGCTAGTCTTTACAGTTACCGGGACTCTTTCTTTTTAGCGTCCCGGAAATGCCACCGTGTCGCGGGCCGTTACCCCAGTTTGATCCGTATGATTAACAGATGGTTAAAGATTATACAAAAATTTCTCTATCCGCCGATATGCCTGATTTGCGGCAATCCGGGCGAGAACGCATTCGATATTTGCAGCCATTGCAGGGCGACTTTGCCCTACAATCGTTATTGCTGCCGAATTTGCGGGGCACGGCTACCCGATGGAATCGCGGCGGATGGGTGCGGGAAATGCTCCTATAAAAAGCCTGACTACGACGCGACCTGCTCGATGTTACTGTATCTGGAACCGGTCCGTTATCTGATTCGCTCATTGAAATTTCATTCGAATCACGCCAGCGCGCGCCTGCTGGGTCATTTGATGGCCGAACATCTACAGTCACTTGAGCCCCCGTTGCCGGAACTGATCATTCCAGTTCCGCTGCATCGGAATCGGTTGAAAGGGCGCGGTTTCAATCAATCCATCGAATTGGCGCGACCGGTATCTTCCACGCTCGAAATCCCGATGCCGCTCGATCTTTGCATTCGCCGCCGGGATACGGCCCCGCAAACCGGCCTGCGATCGAAACAGCGACAAAAAAATTTAAAAGGTGCCTTTGAAATCACCCGCCCGATCGAGAAAAAACACGTGGCAATTTTCGACGATGTGATCACAACCGGGTGTACCGTTAACGAAATGGCAAAGCTAATCCGTAAGAATGGGGCGGAGACAATCGAGATATGGAGCATCGCCCGCGCCAATCTGGGTGCTTGACCAATACAGGCCGCAAAAAACGATCAGGCAACCGGATTCGAGTTGGGGGTGCAATTTTATCCTTCAAAAATCCAAAATGGCTTGCCTCGGAAGGGCTTAAGGATATCAAAATCTCATTCAGTATCAAGGGATGCTCTTGAAATTCAAGCTACAAACCCAAGCGATAGCAAATTCCGGTCTACAATTAAACGAACCAAGTTTCGATTCGCAAAACGACAGCGGGAATCCATTCATAAAACCTGGTTATACCCAAAATAAATGAGAGATATTGCCATAATAGTAATTATATTAGGGTCTATACCTGTAATCCTGGCAAGACCCTATACAGGCATAATGATGTGGTGTTGGATCAGTTATATGAATCCACACAAATTGACCTGGGGTTTCGCCTATTCGATGCCGTTTGCCGCGATGATAGCGATAGCGGTTCTGGTTGGAACCCTATTTTCACGAGAACCCAAGCGGATTCCATTGACTCCGGTTACCTTATTATTAATCGCTTTTATCGCCTGGATGTCGATCACCACAATATTCGCAATGCAGCCGGAAGACGCATTCGAAACATTAAAGCGTGTCTACAAAATCCAGCTCATGACGTTTATGACCTTGCTATTGATGTACACCAAGGAACGCGTTGACTATTTGGTATGGACGATCGTGGTCTCACTCGGCTTTTTTGGTATAAAAGGCGGGGTATTTACACTCGCGACCGGGGGTTCGTATATCGTTTGGGGACCGCCTGATTCCTTTGTAGAAGGCAACAATGAATTGGCGCTGGCGCTGCTCATATTGATTCCTTTGGTGAATTATCTGCGTCTGACGGTCGGTAATCGCAGATTGAAGCTGGCGCTTGCCGGAAGCATGGGACTGATGGCAATCTCTGCGATAGGCTCTCAATCCAGAGGTGCTCTCGTGGCCATTCTGTCCGTCGGGTTCTGGTATTGGCTGAAAACAAAAAGCAAGTTGGCTACCGGGATCATGGCTGTGTTTTTTGCGGCGATCATCTTTATTATAATGCCGATAAGCTGGCATGACAGGATGTCCACGATTCAAGACTATGAGCAAGACGGATCGGCAATGGGACGTATTAATGCGTGGTGGACAGGGTTCAACGTTGCCAGAGATCGAATTTTTGGAGGCGGATTCGAATTTTGGACCATGAAAGCTTTCGCCGTCTATGCCCCGAATCCTAATGACTTTCATGATGCCCACAGTATCTACTTTGAAGTATTGGGTGAACACGGCTTCATCGGGTTGGTTATCTTTTTGGCGATTGCGCTCAGTGGTTTACTGACCGCTGGCTGGATCACCAAAAAGACCAGGAACGTCAAAGAACTGGCGTGGGCCGATTGCCTGGCTCGAAACTGCTCGGCGAGCCTGGTCGCTTATTGGTCCGGAGGAGCCTTTCTTGGCCTGGCCTATTATGATTTATACTATCATATCATAGCGATCCTGGTACTGACGGCGGACATTGTTAAAAGAGATCTGAATAAGCTTGCCTCGGTCAAAACCAGCACGGATGGGATGCAGGTCCCGGCTAAAGTTCAAGGCGATGGCGAATCGCTCGCTCGGGATTTTGTTCGGCCGGTTCGTGATAAGATCAGAAAATATTAACGAATCGGCGGACCGCCGGTTTGATTCGGGGTTACTCGTGAAGCTGATTGTTCGGTTGGCAGGATCGCGGTTTGCGATCGCATCCGCCGTTAAAGCCTTCATACCCGGCCGGCATCCTGATTGGACGGTCTAGGATTCTGATGCCTACAGTACTTTTGGGTTGCAGGGATCGAAGGGTTATCCTGCATTGGAGCAGCAGCCTGGGAACTGGCTACCGAATCGACCTGGCGAGTGATCTGGACCGTGTCTTCGATCAATGCCGATCCAGGCGGAACTTCGTATTGATCGTGATCGACTATG
The DNA here is from genome assembly GCA_050740335.1 of Methylococcales bacterium. Classification (GTDB taxonomy): domain Bacteria; phylum Pseudomonadota; class Gammaproteobacteria; order Methylococcales; family UBA1147; genus UBA1147. The sequence continues at coordinate 11,896 of JBOICY010000568.1, forward strand.
CATTGCTCGCGGATAATTATGAAGAAAACCTGTCGCGTCTTCAGCTGAACGCTCCGGATTCGAAAATCCTGCTGATCGGTCGAAAATTAAGCTGTGAAACCCAGTTAAAAGCATTCAGCCGGGGTATTCCGGGCTATATGGAAGCCGATTCACCCGCTGATCTGCTGATCAAGGGTGTGAACCGTCTGTTGCATGATGAAGTCTGGGTAGGGCGTCAGATGGTCACCTCTCTGTTGGAGCTGCTGCGAAAACAAAATACCAAACCTGTCGAAAATTCAACACCCGGCAATCTTGCCGGTCTTACCCCGCGCGAAATGGAGATCGCCGGGCGAGTCTGCCAGGGAGAGAGTAATAAAAAGATCGCCAAACATCTGGAGATTACGGAGAGAACGGTGAAGGCTCACATGGGCTCGATATTCAGAAAACTGGAGGTCATCGACAGACTTCAACTCGCGCTTCGGCTCAAGGACTGTTTTTCCGAACATCCAATGATTATCAGGAAGGTCCTAGAGGAGGAACAGTAAGTTGTTCGACAACAGGGTATCGATGATTACCGGAGGCGCCGGTTCTTCCGGAAACGCGGCGCTCAAGCGCTTCCTCGGACGACTACAGCTCGCACAATACCGAAGGGCTCGGTGTCGAAGAAGTGAAAAAAGGCTCCTGAAACTCGATTTTATTCAGGAACAGTTGCATGCTTAAGGTGATGACGATCGTCGGGACGCGTCCCGAACTGATCAAAATGTCGCGCGTGATCCATGAGTTCGATCAGTTCACCCGGCAGTTCCTGGTTCATACGGGACAAAATTTCGACTACGAATTGAATCAGATTTTCTTCGACGATCTCGGCATCCGGAAACCCGATTATTTCTTGAATGCGGCCGGCGACAATGCCGCGCAAACCATCGCCCGGGTGATCGAAAAGGCCGACGAGGTCATGGGCATCGAGCAACCGGATGCGGTTCTCCTGTACGGCGATACCAATTCCTGTCTCGCGGTGATTTCCGCGAAACGGCGCAAGATTCCGGTGTTTCATATGGAGGCCGGCAACCGCTGTTTCGATCAGCGGGTACCGGAGGAACTGAACCGGAAAATACTCGATCATCTGAGCGACATCAATCTGGTTCTGACTGAACATGCGAGACGTTATTTGATCGCCGAAGGGATTGCGCCCGAGCGGATCATCAAGTCGGGTTCACACATGCAGGAGGTCCTGAATCACTTCCTGCCGCAAATCCGGCAATCGATGATCCTTGACCGGCTCGCTCTTGAACCCCGGGGTTATTTCTTGCTCAGCGCGCACCGCGAGGAAAATGTCGACTCAGTCGAGAATCTGAAAGACCTTCTCGGGACCCTGCGCGCGCTGGCCGAGGAACATGACCTGCCCGTGATCGTATCGACCCATCCACGCACCAGACTACACCTCGAGAACCTCGGGTCGGCTGAACCGGATTCGAGAATCCGTTTTCTAAAGCCTTTCGGGTTTTTCGACTACATCAAGTTGCAAATGGAAGCCTGCTGCGTTCTGTCGGACAGCGGCACGATCACCGAAGAGGCTTCATTGCTGAACTTGCCCGCGGTGACCATTCGCAACACTCACGAGCGACCCGAAGGCATGGATGCGGGTACGCTGATTATGTGTGGACTCAAGCCCGCGCGGGTTCTGGATGCCGTACGTGTCGTGATGCGACATCATAACCGGACCGATCGCAGTTTCAATATCGTACCGGATTACGAGGCAGGGCTCGTGTCGAAAAAAGTCCTGCGAATCGTGTTGAGTTATGTCGATTATGTGAATCGCGTGGTGTGGTCAAAGTGAATCCAATCAAAGAAAGCCGCCTTTTTCCTCGTCCTCAAAACGATCCGGTTCTCAACCGCCAATCGAATCCAGAATCGTCCGTACGATCCTCTGTTGAGTATCGGAATCGAGACAGGGGTGCATCGGCAGGCTGAACACCCGGCCGGATGCTTGAGTGGAATGATCCAGGGTTCCGCTGATCCGGCAAAGATCTCGATAGGCTGGTTGGCGGTGCAATGGCACGGGATAATGAACGGCTGTGGGAACCCCC
>JBOICY010000569.1:0-3175 GCA_050740335.1 Methylococcales bacterium
ACCTAGGGCTCTGGCCACACTGATCACATCAACCACCAGAAAATCCGCTTGCCTTTTTGAAGATGAATCGGTGCATCCGGCCATCGGAAGCGCGAAAAAAACCGCCGAACCGATAGCTAAGGAAGCCTTTTGCAGTCGGGATGCGAACGCTTCATTGGATGGGTGATTCATATAATTATTCCGGCAGAAATGTCTCGATGCCAGGAGCTGTTGTACTGATCCTTAATAAAAAAGAATGGAGCTTTGGTTCAGATTAAGCCGGTTTGGCCTGGTTATGGAGGGATCGGTAAATGAGCCGGCCGAATAATCGATTCATTAAAATCCCCTCAAAAAGTCTTTGAGGCATGATTCCGCTCGATGAAGAACCCGCGCAATTGTATAACAATTGCGTTACAAGATTGTAACAACCGTTAATGTTGAAGGTCTGTACACCTAACGTTGAATCGAAATCGGGAAATCGGAGCCCTTGGCTTTAGTTGACCTGCCAGGTGGGAAAATGGTCTTCGCCGGCGCAAGGCGAGGGCCGAGACGGTTCCGCGCCAGTCTATTGCATCCACCAGCCCTCAATATTTAGCTACTCCTCCCGCCGATCAACCCTCCTCGGCTGGCGAAACGCAGAATTCGCCCAGCCCTTCAAGGGAATTTCATAGGACGTACTCAAAACTGTAACAATTCGGGCTTAGAGTACCAAGACCGCTGTAATTGGTTGCAGTTGTGAGATCAAAAGCGGTTTTCGTTGCGATCCGCTGGGTAGAGCCAGGACGGTTCTTGCAGCATGTGGTTATAAGGGGGCAGATAAAAGCGCCACCGATCGCGAGGCTGGGCCGGCCCCAAGCTGTCCGAATATTCGCGCAGTCACTGACAATTCTGACCCCGGGCTCTAATGGGCTGCTTTAATTCGGTCCACCGGTTCCGGTACCCACGGGGGTTGACGCAAGAATATCGGCACGATCGCTCGTTAAACGACCGAACCCACAATTCGGGCCGGACGAGAATGCTTAAAGGCATCTATTTCATTGTTAGAAATTGGAGAAAATTCATGGTTTTTAAGAAACTTGGTATCCTGGCTGCGGCTTGTATCGCTGCCAACACCTATGCACTGCCACCGACCGACGCGCCGGACATCGAAATTTTCATGTCCGGGGCGAGTGCTCAAGACAACAATATCGAAACTTTATTCAACCAACTATGTGTGTCCGGAACCCTGGACATTTTTCGTGATAATTCCAATCCGGCAAGACCCGGAAGGGAGCACCGGGCGTTTTTCTGTAACCTTGACAGCTCTCAAGTACCCGGCCTGAGCTTGACCAATCCGGCGGTGTTGTTCCACAAACGTTCTGCGGGAGGCTCCGCCCTGGGTGTAAATCCGATCGTCGAAAATACGGCGATCGACGCCCTGGCGATCAACAACGGGAATTGCGCTCGAGTCGGTACCACAAACGAATGGCTGTGTGCGATCAATAACGCGGGCGACTTGATTCAAAGGGTTTCCACCGCGGGGGTTTCGGATGTAAATCCGGAACTGTTTTTTTCAATCAATACACCACAAGGATTCAATCCGGTCAACCACAATACCGTAAGAAATACGATCGATGTAACCTCGGCCGCTGCATTGGTATTCGGTATTCCGGTCACGACTTCTCTGCGTGACGCGCTACAGGAAGTTCAGATCAATGCGGGGCGATTGGCTGCAGGGTGCATCGGACAAAATAATGAAGCCTGCATGCCGAGTTTGAGCACAAATCAGATTTCTTCGTTACTCTGGGGATCGGTTAATCACTGGGATCAGACCAGGGTGCCGGACTCTACAGGAACTTTGATGCCATTCACGCAAGCATTGGCCACCGTAGCCCCGCCCGGCCGCAGGCAGGTAGCGATTTGCAGACGCGTTCCGGGTTCCGGCACTCAGGCGCAGGCGAACGCAAAATTTTTGCATCGGCCTTGTTCCGGTTTCGCGTTGAACCCGGCTGTCGCCGCAAACAGTACCGACACCGGTGCGATACACAGCAATCCGACCACCGGCCCGATCGTCATTGAGAATTCGGGTTCGGGAGACGTAGCCTTGTGTCTGAACGACTTCAATAACGGGACCAATTTGAGTGGCAACAATCCCGATTTACAATCCCGTTGGGCAATCGGTGTCCAAAGTACTGAAAACAATGCCAGTCTCACTGATAATTACCGTTTCATCAAGGTGGACGGTGTTGCTCCAACGATTCGAAACGCCGCAAACGGAACTTATCTCGACTGGGTGGAGCTGACCTACCAGTGGCAAAAACCGGGTCAGTCCAATGCGCCGAACGCGAATCAGCTCGCAATTCTCGAGGCCATCTCAACCAACGCGGCTGGCCCTACGATTTTGGGCCCGCTGAATCAAAGCCAATACACCCATCCTTGGGGCGTAGCCGGCTACCTGGCATTGTCGACCAATGGCCATCGGCTTAGTCCCGACGGGGCTTTCGATGTGAACAACCCGGTTACCCCCTATACGCACTTTCCGCCGGGTTTTCAAGCATCGTCCGATTGCCGGGTTCCCATATTTGACCGTTTTGTCACGGATACCAACGGCAATCGAGTGTTCCCGCTATAACCTTCGTTTCCTGGACTATCGATCAACCGCCGTCATAGGTTCATAGGGAAGACCGGGCTCCAAGGAGGGAGCACACGATGTCCGCATGGTTTTGCGGTTTTCCAATCGAGGCGGCTATTCGGGATGGTGGTTGTTCGCGCCGGATTCCCGATCCCAAGCGTCGCTTCTGTTGGACCATTCCTGATCAATCAGGCAAAGCTGTAGTGTCACAGAACTGTAACATACCAATGTTAGCCTAGCCTACCTTCATCCCCGTTGTGACAAAGCACTTTGGCTGGATATTTCTCGTTGTCAGTTACATGGTTTTCGCCGGAAACAATGAATCTCCGCAAACTCCTGAAGTCAGGAAATTCGACATATGGGAATATCGAGTGAAAGGTAATCATCTCCTGCAGCAGACGGTTGTTGAGCGTTCGGTATACCCGTTCCTTGGCCAGGGAAAATCCATTGATGATGTCGACAAAGCGCGGCAATCGCTTGAAACCGCGTACCGGTCCGGTGGGTATGCGACGGTGCTCGTGGATATACCGGAGCAGAACGTCGTGAATGGAGTCGTTTATTTGAATGTGACCGAGGGTCAGGTGG